>JAYRFH010000236.1:0-2679 GCA_041908405.1 Candidatus Zixiibacteriota bacterium | reverse complement strand
CCAAGGTCGCCTCTTGGCTGTTAAGACAGGGCGTGATTTCCTTCCTTCCACAGCACAACCCGGACTGCCGCGGCGAAACCGGGGGGGATGAACCGGTTATCACGTCACCCGAACAGGGAGCGACCTATATGGTGCAGGAACACGCTCCTTTGGAGTACCAGAAGATCCTGTTCGAGGCATCAGCGGGCTCCGACGCCGTCCGGTTGCATTGGTTTCTCGATGGCCAACTCTTCGCTACTGCGTCAAACAGCGGTTCCCGCATATTCTACGCGCCAATCAGGGGAGAACATCGGCTGATGTGTGTTGATGCCCTCGGCCGTTCCACCAGCATTACTTTCCGGGTTGAATGATACACCATACAAGGGAGACCAATGATCGCACCAGAGAATCAGTATCCCGAAAGTGACCTTACCCCAGAAGAACTCGCCGCTATTGAGACTCACAAGTACTTCCTCTCCAGAGAGGCCGGACGCGATGTCGGCATGGCTTACGCTATCGCCCATTGGCTGGTCCACCACGCCGCCCGATGGCGCCATGAGCAACTCCGCAAAGATCTCGAGGACCAGTGGAAAGAGATTGAGAAGCACAAATGGATCGAATCCGAAAAAGCTGGTACTGATCTCGGCAACACCGCGGCCATGGACTGGATCAAAAAGCATGCCGCCGAGTGGCGCCGCAATCGCAAGACAACCAGATGACCACGAGCGCGGAGTAGGCAGGCTCCTTCCGTCTTGACATTTTGACCCGGAGACGGTTTATTGTGGAGTAATAGGGAGGTTATACCGAGTGTTCGCGCCAACTATGTCCTGTCTCCGCACGCTGCTTTTGCTCGTCTTTGCTTTCTTAATTGTTCTGTCTGGCTGCGACAACCGTCCGACTAACCCGCGATTTACTGTTCCGTCAGTCCTCACCAGAACCGCTACCGGCGTTTCCACCACATCGGCTGAGTGCGGCGGAACGGTCAACACTACAGGGCGGCCGGTCGTGACCTCACGCGGCATCTGTTGGAGCCAAACTGGGGAACCGACAATCGAAGACAATCGCGTTGAGGCCGGTTCCGGCGATGGTGCATTCACCGTCACCATGGATAACCTTGCCCTCGGACATTCTTACTTTTATCGTGCCTACGCCATCAACAGTGCCGGGATCTCCTATGGAGCATATTATTACTTTACAACGCTAACCCTGGCGCCAACTGTTACCACTGACAGCATCGGTGACGTCGGCCAAACTACAGCTCGATGCTGGTACAACGTAATCAGCGATGGCGGCGCCGGATTGACCACCCGTGGCATTTGCTGGAATACTACTGGGACTCCGACGGTCCAAAGCAACAAACTGACGGATAACAGGCTCCTGGGACAATCGTCACTTCTTCTTACCGGTCTCACCGGAAACACCACGTACTATGTCCGGGCTTTCGCGGAGAATTCCAAGGGCCTGATCTATGGCGAGCAGATCTCCTTTTTGACCGCTCCACTGCTTCCCAGCATGCAGACTGAGTTTCAACTCGATGTGACGCAGACCGGCATGACCATCGGCGGCATTCTCTATTCCGACGGCGGTCGACCGATCACTGCGCAGGGTGTCTGTTGGTCGACTACCACCATGCCTGACTTCGATGACAGCGTCAGACAGGTGACCGAGGTCGACGTAAACGGAAGATTCTATACTCGCATTGAAGGTCTCACCGGGAATCAAGTCTACTACTTCCGCGCCTGGGCGACCAATGAACTCGGAACCGTCTTTGGAGTAAATCGCTCAGCTCGTACTCTGGCGTGGCCCAAAGGATACATGACTGCCGACAACGGCCTTCTCTACAGGAGTGCCATGAATAGCTCGGTCACAGTACCGGAACTCGTCTTCACGGTCATTGACTCCGTAGGCCCCGCCGCTGATCAAACGATTCAATTTGAACTTCTGAGCGGCGACGGATATCTTGAATCCACTCTTGCACTCACAAACTCTTACGGCAAAGTACGACCTTCGTATGTTTTTTCCGGCGTTCTTGGCTACGCGACCCTTCGCGCTATTTGGCCGAACAAGGACACTATCGATGTCCGCCTCCGCGCGAGTACGATCATCCCGGGCTATTCTCCCCAGGGTCAGTACATTCGGCTGGGAGATAGCCTGTCTCTAGTTAAAGCTTTCAACGGTGAACCAGTCTCCAATACCCCCGATGCGGTCAATTATCTAAATTACGTCGACTACCGAGATTCTCTTGGCCTCGTTTTTGTAATCGCCGACCATGATCGAAGCGGCATCGGTGACGACAACGAACCGGTCTATGGTGTCTTCATGAGCGGCAAGTTCGCGGAAAAGTCCGCTGACGGATGGGCCGTCGGCTCACCTATAAACGACTTGCTAAATCTGTATGGCGTAGTCACGCCGACCTATAGCCCGACGCCGCTTGGCCGCTACAAGTACCATTGGCCGGACCGGGGACTCACCGCCTATACAACCACCGAAGGCGACGAGTATAGCCGTACCGTTCTCGAGATTCAATTGAAGGGGAGATGGAATTACGCTCGAAGACCCGAAGCCGCTCTATCTGACGACTGATCATTTTTCAATATGCCGGAGGTCGGAATCGAACCGACATGTTCTTGCGAACGGGGGATTTTGAGTCCCCTGCGTCTACCAATTTCACCACTCCGGCATTCGTCGAAATGAACCCTG
>JAYRFH010000235.1:0-5772 GCA_041908405.1 Candidatus Zixiibacteriota bacterium | reverse complement strand
CGCGCGGGCGCCGGTGATGGTGTACAGGTCCCAGTATTTGCCACCATCGCGTGTAATGCCGTATTTCCCGCCCGAGGTGACCAGATAGCCGAGTGACGGGGTGGGGAAATGCATACCGGTGATGGTCTCTTCGATCGGGAATTTGGATGCTTTCCAGTCCTGCGCCTGCAGTCCGGTTGCCAGGAGCAGGAGGGAGAAGAGGGTCACCATCGGGAAGTTCAAGTGGCGGCGGTTTTTAGTTTGTCCAGTTATCATCGCTTTTTTACTATCCATACGGGTACAAGATTTCAAGTTATACGCGCCAAAGTACGGATAGCCGACGCAATTGTCAAACCGGCGCGCTGAAGGTCAAAAACTGTGCAAGGAACGCTCGTACACCTATCCAATATCCAGGTCCGCACCCAGCGGGGGGAAGAGCTGTTTGCGGGGCTGTCATTTACGCTAGAGGCGGGGCGCTCTGCTGTTATTATCGGCGGGGCCGGCTCCGGCAAGACCACTCTTTTTGAGCTCCTTTTGGGGCTGCAACATCCGTTGAGCGGCACAATCGAGCTGTTCGGAGAGCAGTTTGTCCGGCCATCGGGGCGGCAGTTGCGGCGGATCCGACGTAAGATCGGCGGAGTCGGGGGGCCATTCAGCCTTGTGCCGTCGCTGACGGTCGCTGAGAATATTGTCATGCCGGCGATCATCGCCGGAGAACGGCCGGAGCTTCAGCGCGAACGGATGCTCAAGATACTGGGGGAGTTTTCGCTCCTAAATCATGCCGGGCAATATCCATCGTCATTAACGCGCGTCGAGAATATGCTGGTGCAGATAGCGCGGGCCTCGATAGCCTATCAGCCGTTGATGATCATCGATGAACCCTCGGCCGGACTGGACGCCAAAACCTACCTGCGGGTGCTGGACTATCTGGTGCAGGCGTCGCGGTCGGGTCGGTCGCTGATCATGCTGACCTCGGAGAAGCCGCCGATTGAACTTCCCAACAGCACGAGCTATGAGATTGCGGGAGGGATGTTGAAATGACGCGCGGCAGATTTGTGCTGAAGGAGTCGGCGAAAGCGATTGTCCGCCATCCGGGCGTGGCGCTCGGCTCGCTATTGTCGCTGACCCTGATATTTCTCCTCTTCAATATCTTTTGGGTGACGGCACTTTCGACTGACAAGTTCTATGCCGACCTGCTTCAGCAGTTGCGGATGGAGGTTTTTGTCGCCGAGTCGGTGGCGGATACATCAGTCACGACATTGTCGAATCGTGTGCAGAGTATCGGCGGGGTGGCCTCACTGCAGCAGATAACCAAAGAACAAGCGCGGGAAGAACTGGCGCGGATGGTCGGGCTGGATCTGCTGGTGGGGTATGATTCACTCAATCCATTGCCGCGTTCGCTGGTGCTGACATTAAAGCCGGAGGCACTCAACGCCGCTGAGATGCTGCATATCGAGCAACAGATAACCGCGATGGACGGCGTGGAGGATGTTCTCTACAGCCGCGACTGGCTGGTGAAGGCGGAACATACGCGGTCGGTGGTCACTACTGTCGGCTGGGGGATAGGGTTGATCATTTTGCTGACGGCGGTGATAACGTCGTCGAACTCGATCCGCCTGATGACCCGCGCGCGCGGGATGGGATTCCACCAGATGATATTGATGGGAGCAGGGAAACTGTTTGTGGCCGCGCCATTCTTACTCGAAGGATTTTTGTTGGCCGGGCTCTCCGCGTTATTCGGGTGGGTCGTGGTCTGGTATGCTCATTCCAAGTTTGAGTTCACGCAGTTTCCGGTGGTTCTTCCATCGGGGATGCTGATCCTCTATTTCTGCCTCGCGGCGGCCATGCTGGGGGCGATCTCCGGCCTCTTGGGTGTTCGCAAGCTACTCAAATGAAAACAATGCGTTACATCCTGATGCTGATGGCACTCGTTGCCCTGTCGGCGTTCTCCGCAATGGCGCAAGAGTCCGAGGATGTCAAGCAGCAGCGGAAAGAGTTGGAGAAGATCCAGAAGGATGTGAGCCGGTCGCGGCAGAAGCTTGATTCGTTGAGGCAGGAAGAGTCGCGCGTGCAGAAGGCGTTGACCGACTATGATAAGCGCCTGGCCAAAGAACAGCAAACGCTGACCAAATTGAATCGCGACCTGACGCGGTTGCAGAAGAATATCAAAGAGGCGGAGTCGCAGTTCGGCTCTCGTCAGCAGACACTTGACCTGACACGGCGGCGGTTCCTTGGTTCGCTCCGGCAGTTTTACCTGACCAATCCACGGCTGGCGGCCGATCTGGTGAATCATCCCTCGACAGAATATCAGACCAACCGGAAGATGATCTACTTAACGGCACTGGTGAATTTCGAGCAGGGGAACCTGGCGCAAGCCTCACAGTTTTTCGACCAATCGATGCAGGAGCTGGAGAAGTTGTCGAGCCAGCAGGGGAAGGTGACCAAACAGAAGAAGCGTCGAGAATCGACCGTGGCGCTGGAGCAATCGCGCAAAAAGAAACAGGAGAAAGCGCTCGATAAGCTCGTCGAGTTGAAGAAGGAAGAGGCCGACCGGATATCGATGCTTCAGCAGGCGGCGAAGGAGATGGAAGCGATCGTCGCGCGCCTCGAAGCCAGGCAGAAAAAGCAGGCGGAGGAGTCTCCGGAGACGCAGTACGAGCCGACGGTTGATTTCGCGACTCTGCAGGGGGCGTTGCGCGCGCCGTTCAAAGGCACAATTACCGTGCGCTATGGCGGCTCGACCGATCCGACGACCAAGTTGAAATCCTTCTCGCCGGGGATAACGATACAGGGAGACCCGGCAGGGAATGTCACATCCGTGGCGGCCGGGCAGGTCGCCTATACGGGGAATTTGCGCGGCTACGGCAATTTCGTTATTATCAATCACGATAACGAGCATTACACCACTTATGCGGGTCTGGGCAAGATATCTGTCCTGACCGACCAGGTGGTGCGGACGGGGGAGATAGTAGGGACCGCGAATGCCGAAGGATTGGTGAAATTCGAACTGCGCCGGGGGAAACAGTCGCTCAACCCGGCGGACTGGATCCGACTTGATACTTTCTGATATTCGACAGATCCAACCGAAAGCATGGGAACTGCTTTCTCGATCCGTAGCATCGGGACGGGTAGCCTCGACCTATCTATTCTCCGGCAAGGAGGGATTGGGGCATTGGCCGCTGGCGCTGTCATTCGCGGCGCTGCTCAATTGCCCGAATCGGAAGGAACTGGATGGCGTCCTGGTGCCGTGCGGGGAGTGCCCCAGTTGTCACCAGATAGCGACGCTCAATGCCGGACTACTACAGATAGTCCTCCCGATCCCTTCGCACAAGGATCTCAAAGAGGGGATCGATCTGACGAATGAATCGCTGGATATCAAGCGGGCGGAGCCATTCGCGATCCTGACATCGAGTTCACAGTTGACTGTCCCGATCGATATGGCGCGCGAGGTGAAAAAGCGCCTTTCACTCAAAGGGGATAAGCAGGAGACCCGCGTTGCGCTGTTTTACCAGATAGAGAAAATGCTGCATGCGTCGGCGGACGCGCTGCTTAAGCTGATTGAAGAACCGCCCTCCGATACGGTGATGATCCTGACCGCGGAGAAAGCGGAGAACCTGTTACCGACCATTCGATCCCGTTCGCAGTTGATACGACTGGAACGGACTAATACCGAAATTTGCGCGAAATATCTCGCGACCAAATACGGCATTGCGCAAGAGAAGGCGCTGCTTTTCGCCAAGGTGACGGATGGGAATGTCGGGCGGGCAGTGGAACTGGCCTCGGATGAAGAGAATGAGGAGTTGTCACAGCGGGCGACGGGATTCCTTTTGTTCAAAACGCTAATCCTGGAGCCGGGGCCGGAGGCAGTCTCGCGCGCGCTGGAGTTCATCCAGGACAGAGGCGCGGCGGAAGCGGTTTTTCTGTTCTGGGGGTCTCTCATTCGCGATTGCGCCAATTACGCGGTGACAGGGGACGAGACACAGATCATCAATCTGGATTACGCGGCGGATATCAAGCGACTTTCGCAGCCATTTGTCGACCCGGAGGTGGCTCCGGCGATGACGACGGCGATCAAAAACACACTTGCTGACCTTCAGCGCAACGTGCATATTCAGCCTTCGGTAGCCGCTCTCTCGCTTAGGCTTGGCGCGGCGCTTCGGACAGCCCGGTAGCCGGGCGCGACTCAGTTTTCCCAAGGGAGAAACACGGCGATGGCCGAGATTTATCTGGTCGAATTCAAAGGCTCCCGCAAAGAGTACTTTTACAATAGCTATCATCATACCCTCAAGCTTCGCGAGTATGTCATCGTGCAAGCCGAGCAGGGAGAAGATATCGGACTGCTCTCCAAGTTGATCGACAAACCGGTCAAGTTCGGCGAGAGCAACCGTCCGCGCTCGATCCTTCGCCCCGCCGGCAAAGAGGACCGGGTGCGCCGCGATGACCTGGTTCGCCGTGAACTGGATTGCCGCAAGGAGTTCTACCAACTGATCCGGAAACATGGGCTGCCGATGAAGGTGGTCGATGTGGAGTGCCAGTTCGACGGGAACAAGATAACGTTCTTCTTTACGGCGGATCATCGGGTGGATTTCCGCGCGCTGGTGCGCGACCTGGCGTCGCGCTTCCGGACAAGGATAGAGTTGCGGCAGATAGGGGTGCGGGATGAAGCGCGCCGCAACGACGGGTACGGCATCTGCGGGCAGCGTCAATGCTGCAATACGTTCATCCGGGATTTCGCGCCGATATCAACCAGCCACGCGCGCGAGCAGGATCTGTCGCTGAATCCATCCAAGATATCCGGCAACTGCGGACGGCTCCTCTGCTGTCTGCGCTACGAAGTGGATGGGTATATCGAAACGAAGAAGAAATTCCCGCCGGTTGGCGCGATCGTCACGACCAAGGCCGGTTCCGGATTGCTTCAGCGGATAGATTACTTCCACGAGGAAATGGTGATCATGCCTGAGGATGGGATACCGGTTCGCGCGAAAGCGGATGAGCTGATTTCGGTCGACAGGTTGCCATCCGGCAAGGGAGGCGCGCACGCGGCGCAGATGTCCGGCATGGAAGAGCCGATGGATCAGCATGACAAGGAAGAATTGAGAAACCTCGACGACGCCGAGAGAGAATAAAAAGAGAGAATTAACCGGTGCCACAACCATTCTATATAACGACCCCGATCTACTACGTGAATGACCGTCCGCATATCGGTCATGCCTACTGCTCGATAGCCGCCGACCTGATCGCGCGGTTTCACCGGCTTGAGGGGCGCGATACGTTCTTCATGACCGGGACCGACGAGCATGGAACGAAGGTCGCCGAAGCCGCTGAAGCGGCGGGACTTTCTCCGCAGGAGTTTTGTGACAAAACCTCGCAACAGTTCAAAATAGCCTGGAAGAATCTGGACATTCAGTATGACCATTTCATCCGGACGACCGATGAGCGGCATGTCAAGGGAGTGCACAAGATACTCGATGTGATGCGCGGCGCCCGGCTCCCGGATGGCCGCGAAGTTATCTATTCCAGCTATTACGAAGGGCTATACTGCACCGGCTGTGAGAAGTTCCTGACCGAAAAGGATCTGGTGAACGGTCTCTGCCCGGATCATAAACGCGCGCCGGAAAAACTGCGGGAGAAGAATTATTTCTTCCGCCTCTCCGCCTACGTCCAGAAGATCAAGTCGATGATCGAGACGGGAGAGCTGCAGATACTTCCGGAAGAACGCCGCAATGAAGTGCTCGGATTGATCGGGCAGGATGTGCCGGATTTCTCGGTCTCACGCGAACGGGTGAAGTGGGG
>JAYRFH010000234.1:0-13456 GCA_041908405.1 Candidatus Zixiibacteriota bacterium | reverse complement strand
GAAGCTAAACGTATCACCGAAGAACTGGCCACCCGCTTCGCGGATTCCCCGCGGCGCGACCAGTTCATCTTCGATCACGCGAAAGCAACCTATCACAGCGGTGATCTCGCCACCGCCGCGACCGAGTTCTCGCAATTCATCTCACAGTTCCCCAAGTCAGCCTACATTCCCGCCGCGCACTATTTCCGCGCCGCCAGTTGGCACAGGCAGGGGAAACAGGATGAAGCCGCGGTCGAATACCTGCAGTCCTACATCAGCGGCGCCGATAACAAACTCACCGCGCTTATCGCCGATGGACTCGCCACTTTCGACCGTCCGCACCTCTCCATCGTTTTTTCGCAAGCCTCCACCGCGACTCTCAGCGAAGAACGGCGATGCGCTCTCATTCAGCAGGTCTCGACCTTGCTCATCGAACGTCAGCGCATGGATGATGCCGTCCTCATCTTGAGTCGATGCGGTGAAACCGTTCCCGCTCAGGATGCCGGCGAACTGCTCCCCGAGATCATCCGCGTCGCAATCGTCCTTCCGCTCTCCGGTGAGTTCCAGCGTTACGGCGAAGAGATGCTGAACGGCGCGATGATCGCGCTCCAGAGCGAACCGACTGTTGCCAAGCGTGTCCGGCTCATTCCGTTCGACACGCAGTCCGACCCGGTCATGGCCGGGCGCATCTGTCGTGAACTGGCGGAACTGAAATACGATGCCATCATCGGCCCTCTGACTTCCAACGAAGCCGCTGTCGCCGCGTCCGCGATGAATGACCATTCCATCCCTCTGCTCATCCCGGCCGCGACCAGCGCGGGCCTCACCCTGCTTGGCGGTTCGGCCTTCCAGCTCTCACCGAATATTGAACTGCAGGGGATTCGGATGGCGGAATATGCCCGCCGCGGTCTCAATGCCGACACCGCGCTTATCATCACGCCGACCGGATTTGATCATCTGCAGATCGGCCAGGCCTTCGCCCAACGTTTCGAACAACTCGGCGGAACGATTCTCGGCGTTGAATATTATCGCTCGAGTGACCGCGATTTCGGCGCCTACATTCACTCGGCGAAGAAACTCATTTTGCGTGGTCTGGATGAATCCGCCACCTACCTCGATGCCCGCGGTGATACGGTCGAGACCGAAGCTATCCCCGCGCAAGTTGATGTCATCTTTCTCCCCGGCCCGACTGACCAACTGCGCCTCTTAGTTCCGCAAATGCGTTTCTACAATCTGACCGGCCAACTGCTCGGCTCCGATGGCTGGGGGAGCGAAGAGATCTACACGCTTGGCGATGATGTCATTCGTGGCGCGATCTTTGCCTCGCCGTTCGTGAACCCTGGACGCCACAAACCGGCGTTTACCAAAGCGTACAACGATCGCTACACCGAACAACCGTCGCGCCTTGCCGCGCTTGGGTTCGATGCCGCCTCGCTTCTCTTGACCACGCTGGCCGAGAATCCGACAAGCCGCTTAGAGTGGCTTACCGCTCTCGGGCAAACTCTCAATTTCAATGGCGCGGCCGGGACTATCAGTTTCGGGCACTATCGCGAGAATGTCGAACTTCCGCTCTATCGCATTCAATCCGGGCGGCCCGAGCCGCTCTATCCGTCGCGCGGATTGACCGAAGGCTCCGGCGGCAACTGGTAACCTGCGCGCGTCTGGGCCAATTCACCTGGTTCACCGTATAACCAACTGGACTCATAGAGAAAGCTGTTATGGACGAAAAGAAAGTTGCGATCAGGATGGTGGTCGATGGCAAGGAGCGCGAAGTCTCCTTTGAGGAACTCTCCCTCTCCAACAACCTCGCTCTCGAAGCGCTCGCCCGCCTGATGATAGAGAAGAAACTGCTCGAACCAAAAGACCTACTCGAAATGATGGAGCGCGTCAAAAAAGAACGCTACCGTCCGGAGCCCGGCGCGTAATCAATGACCTTGGCCAGCGATCAGACCAACCAGTCTCCTGAAACAACCGACCAGCCCATCGGACGGTCGGTCTCTTGGAAGATCCATCCCGTCAAACGGAAACCCCGGGTCTCCGCCATGGTGACTCTGGTTGTGCTGATGTTCTCATTCCTCGTCTATGTCTCGACCGAGTCAGCCTTCTTCTGCGTGCTGTCGCTCATCGTGCTGTTCGCATCGCTCGCGAAATTCTACATGCCGACCAGCTACACGCTGACCGAGAAAGAGGTCATCGTCAAGACCACGACACAGACCCTCAAGAAAGAATGGTCGCTCTACCGAAGCTACTGGCCGGACAAAAACGGCATCCTGCTTTCGCCGTTTGTTGAACAATCCCGCCTTGAGAATTTCCGCGGCCTCTATCTGATCTTCGGCGATAATCGCGAGGAAGCAACCGCCTTCATCAAAGAACATATCGCGCCACAGGCCGGGGGAGAGGCATGAGCTGGCTTGGCAATGATCCCATCCCGAACGAAGGGAAAGATATCTTCCCCGAGGAAGAACTGGCCGTCATCGAAAAAGTGGCGAAGAAGGTGGTCGAAAAGGGGATGACCGTCCCCGCCATCGTTTTCCTCGAATCGGTCAAGCCGCTCAATTTCATTTCCGCGCAGGCGATGATCTTCTTCGAACCGATCGTCCAGACCGTCTTTAATCTCCGCGACTACGACAGCTTCCGTTCGGCGCTCGAAAAACGCCCCAGTATAGAAATGCTCATCCAGCGTATCGAAGCGATGGATGCAGAAGCATCCGTCCGCGAAAAGCGCGTCAAGAAGTTCATGAAAGAAGAGCGCAAGAAGTGGAACTGGTACCAGCGTTATCTGGGAGTTTTCACCCCGAGAGTCGTTATCCCCGACGAGATCCTCAATCCGCCGCCGACAGAATCGAAAAAAAACAGCAGCGGGTCAGTCTGAGGTCAGGTAGTCGAATAGCCTCCTACAACAGCATCCCTCATCCGGCGCTCCGCGCCACCTTCTCCCTATAGGAGAAGGGAATTTCCCCTCTCCCTTTGGGAGAGGGTGCCCGAAGGGCGGGTGAGGGGATTACATTGAGCTGCCTGAGTATCAAAAAAAAAAACGACGGCCAGTAGGCCGCCGTTCCATCAGAGCGTTAGCGCTCTCCACCACACTAACTATTTCTTCTGGGCATTCTCCAAAAGGGACAACTGGTAGACCTCTATCGAGCGGGCCAGCGTGTCGGCATAGGGCGACCGCATCTGCTTGAGGAAATCATGTTCCGCCTGCGCCTTCTTGAGATCATTCATCGCCAGATAGGTTTCGCCGCGATACTCCCGCGCCTGCGCGAAATCCGGCTTGAGCGCCAGCGCCTCATCATACGCCGCCAGTGATTTTGCCAGGTCCCCCATTTTGCGCCAGCAGTAGCCGAGATAATTGTGCGCTTCAGGCATCAACGGATTCAGGTCGACCGCCTTATTGAACTTTTCGATCGCCTTTTCATACTCTTTGCGCGCCTTGGCGTCCGACGTCGCCCGGTAGTTGTAGGCGTAAAGCGAATCCCCCTTGATCCCTATCTCACGCGCTTTCTCGACATGCCTCACGCCGTCGTTGTATTCGCTGGTCGCTTTCTTGAGATTGTCCGCCGCCTGCTCTTCGGGGGTCTTTTCACCCGAGCCGATCGCCATAACTGACGATGAGAGGAGCAGGAGGGAGAGAGCGATGCCGGCCAACGCCAAGGTGGCGCGAGTAACCACCCCGACCCGACCGGCGAGATATGCGTAACATGAAAAGGCGCGTCGCATGTAAACCTCAACACACGGCCGCGCAAAATGGTTCCGATAAGTCTATCTTGATGATTTACTTGATGATAACCAGTTTCCCGATCTGCACCGAACCGTCCGGCCCCTCCACCGTCCAGTAGTACAACCCCGAGACCACCGCCTGCACATTCCGGTTTATCAGGTCCCATGTCTCGTAATGCGAGTTGGGGTCATCCGGGTCGACATCGTGTCGAAGCTCTCTCACCAAGTCGCCATCCAGTGAATGAATTCGTATCGTACACTTCGGCGGGACATTCACGAAATGTATCCGCCGCTCTCTGTCCGCAATGCGATCCGAACCGCGCCCTTCATAACCGGCGTCACGATAGTGCGCGTCGATGCGATACGGATTCGGATAGATATAGACGGGCGCCAAAACCGAGTCCGCCTGCGCTTCGTCGGCGTAGGGATAACAATGTTTGATGCCGGTCATCTTGGAGGTCTCAAGCGCCGGAAGTTCCACCTTGGGTGAGCCATAATCATACGCTGTGACGTTGATATAATACGGCACGGTCGGCAGCAGATCCCGAATGATACACTCATACTCGTAATACTTGAGATTTCCTTCCGGAGTCAGATCCTCCGCGATGACCGTATCCAGTGGCCCGGGTCGTCGCGCGTCCGGATACACTCGCTTGATCGGGGTCTGCAGACCCAGTTGATAAACGTTGTGGTCATGCGGTGTGAAGCAGAAGAGAGAATCTGCGTGGTATTTCGACTGCAATGGATTGACCCGCGTGTAGGCCAGTGGATCGAACAGCGAGTCATGGCATGGGTCGTTGCCGCGACCATACAGGCATCGGATTTCGTCGAGCGTCATCGGAATATCTTGTACCTCAAAATCCCCCGCGGGCGGCACCAGCGGGTTCCAGACCCACTTGTCGTAATTGCGACGGTCATATCCCGCCAGCAAAGACATCGATCCTTCCCGATCATCCCGCCCGAGCCAGATATGATATCCTTCAAAATCATACAACCCGGAGAAGATATCCTTGGTCGTCTCCGAGCGTTGTCCGTTGAAGCGGATGCGGATCGCGTTCAACTGCGGCTCAACCCAGAACACCGGTGCCGGCGGAGGTTGCACGCCTCGCCAGTCCGCCACACCGTCGCCACGATGATACGTCGTATCCGCAAGGCTGACCACCCACTGGCCATCGACTAAGACAGAGTCAAGCACGCAGACCCGATACTCTCCCGCGTAACCATCGGAATCAGTGTCGACTCCCGGGTTGTCGAATATCCACGCCGCCCAGGTCGAATTTAGCGCGATATCCTCGAACGATACATCATCGTACCACTTGTTGGGCCACTTGTTGATCAGGTCATACCCGTTATTCGGATCAGTATGGAAATTCTCACCGGCAACATAAGCGAACGCGAGCGACAACTGCGCGCCCGGCGCCAATCGGAACGGCCCGAATGACAGCACATAGTACGCGTCATCTCCATTGGCGAGTGAATCCCGATACTCGTACGGCGGGAACATCCAGACCGGATCATCCGGCCAGATCGTGCCGACATACGCCTGATCATAATCCCACTCGCCGTTGCTCATCAGGTAGTACTTGTTCCGGTCCCCAAGTGGTTCGCCGGTTCCACCGGTATGAAAATCGCGGAGCGGTTTCTCCTCGGTCGGTTTGTGACGCGGCCCGAAGTCGTAATTGAGACTGTAATTATTGACCCACCAGTTGTACGATATCTGTTGTGTTTCTTTTGGTATCTGAAGGAATCGTATCCCCTCGATCGAGGTCGGCGATTTGTTGCTCCCTTTCCGCACAAACTCACCGTCGATCGGATCCCCGTCGTTATCCACGACCCACGCCAGCCCTAGCGTATCGATAAACCCGCACCCCCGAACTGAGGGGTAGGTCCCCAGAAATCCGCAAATGTCATCTTCAGATATCCAGTACTCATCCTCCTCCCAGTCCATCTGGCCGCAGTCCTGATCGGATTGAATGCCGATATAGGCTTGTTCTATATAGCTGTAGCCGACATTCGTGATCTTCACATCAAACAACACAAAATCTTCTGCATACGACACTGACCAGGCGTACGAACGTTGTTCTATCTCAAGATTGAGTGGCCGATGTGGTCGATGGTCTAAATAATCGAGCTCACCCAAGTGTTCCCATCCATGCCGGGCCGTAAACGTGTCGGTCGACCAGCAGATGAAATCCTCTTCCGACATTGCGCCGATGTACTCTGGTGCTTCCGGGTCAGCTATCGATCGGTAAACAAGAGCATGGTTTGGTTCGCCGTCAAAATTGAATTCCCAGCCCGGTTCATCAAAGTTGATAAACCCGACCGTAGAGACAAGTGTATCACCGCCGAGAATACCTCCTACCCAAAGGCTCGCCTCGTAGAGGTATTGAATGCCCGACCAGCGGGGATACTCGCCACCTGCCCCACGCCAATCTCCAATAATGCACTGCTCGTCGGACCATTGTGCCATTGCGCCTATCGAGCCAGCGGCAATCCCCAACCCCAATTTCCCGACAGAATGCGAAGCCTCACAGAACACCGTTTCTTGCGACGCGCGAATCACCGGACGCTTTAACGAGTCTGAAACATTAGGGATTGGTCGGGCATAGGAATACGCAGAGCCCAGTACCAGAAACAGCAGGAATACAATCGTGGCGTGTCGCATGATCCCCCGATCTGTGCGTTCGTGAACGAAATCCTCAGAAAACTATACGATAGAAATAGGGACGAATCAATCGGTTTTCCGTGCAAGCCCTTTGGCCCGCCGACTATCCACGCTTTCCAACGTTCCGGCAGGTCCTGCTTCGCGGCCATTCATCCCGCTATCCACAATACGACCAACGCTAGCCGGCCCCGCCGCGAAGTGTGACCTGCCGGACCCCTTTTGCCCCCTCTCCACACAGGGAACAACCGCCCCAAAGCCCGGTTATCTGTATAGTAATTATTATCTTGGCTGGATTGGGCGGGACGGCTATATTTGGTTTCGAAAGTCCGGCTGTTCAGTTTTTGCACTGTCTGCCGATAAAGATAACACGTTCAAGGAGTTGGACTTGAGTCAGGATTGGTTACTCCTGATGGCTGGCGACCCGAACTCACAGGGCTCGCCGCTGTTAATGATAGTCTGGTTTGGGCTGATCTTCCTGGTCATGTATTTCCTCATGATCCGGCCTCAGCGCAAGCGCCAGAAAGAGCATGAAGCTCTGCTGAAAGATCTGAAAAAGGGTGACAAAGTCGTCACCAGCGGCGGGATGTTCGGAACGATATTCGCCATCGACGAAGAAAAAGGGCGGGTCGTTCTCAAGATCGGAGAGGAAGTCAAAATGGAGTTCCTCCGGTCATCCATCTCGGGTAAAGTAGACAAGTAGTTTTAGGAAAGTTTTTTAGGAGTTAGCGTGGCTGTTCGTCCGATCGTCACATACGGCGACCCTGTTTTACGACAAGTCTCAGCGCCGGTCACAGAAGTAGACCAGGCGGTCAAAGATCTGGTGTCGGATATGATCGACACCGTGAAAAAAGCTCAGGGTCTTGGATTGGCGGCGGTACAAATCGGCGTGTTGAAGCGAGTCTTCATTGTCGACCTCTCTGCGGTCGACATCACTGCCACCCTCACCGTTTTCATCAATCCGGAGATAATCGAAGCCACCGGCCAGGTTGAGCTGGAAGAAGGCTGTTTGTCATTTCCGGGGATCTACCAAAAATGTACCCGTCCCGCCAGAGTGCATGTCCGCGCTCTCGGACTCGATGGCAAACCGTTCGACATGACGGTTGATGGCCTGGCGGCACGAGCGATTTTGCATGAGTATGATCACCTTGAGGGTAAGCTGTTCATCGATTACATCTCGCCGATAGCCAGGACGCTTTTGAAAGGGCGGCTGAGAAAACTCGCCGCCGCTTCGTGAATCTGACCCGTCAGACTCTCTGAACCGGTCACTTGCCTTTGCATGTCGCCCTCATGCGACATCGGGCCGTCCAGTCATGCTCCACCTACATGAGAATTGTCTACATGGGCACGCCGGAGTTTGCCCGGTTGCCGCTCGCGCATTTATGTGAGAGCCGGCATACCGTGCTTGCGGTCGTCACCGGTCCTGACAAGGTCGCCGGTCGCGGTCACAAGCTTATCCAGACCCCGGTCAAACAGGAAGCCGAATCGCGCGGCATCCCCGTCCTGACTCCCGCTTCCCTCAAGGAGCCAGGACTGGACGATGCGTTGCGCCAGTTCGATGCTGACCTGTTTGTGGTGATCGCGTTCCGGATATTGCCGACCAGGCTGTTTACTATCCCACGGCTTGGCTCCATCAATATCCACGGATCACTGCTTCCCAGGTACCGTGGCGCGGCGCCTATCAACTGGGCGCTCATCAACGGCGAGACCGAAACCGGACTCTCCAGTTTCTTTTTGAAACGGGAAGTGGACACCGGGAATGTCATCGGTCAGGTGAAAACCACCATCGCTGATGACGACACGTACGATTCTCTGGCGGAGAAAATGAGCGCGATGGCCGGGCCATTCCTGCTCGACACGCTCGACGCGATCGAGGCAGGCAAAACCGACGGCATGCCGCAGAACGATGCCGAGGCGACCGCCGCTCCCAAGCTAACTCCTTTCAATTCGATGATCGATTGGGGATTCCCGTCGGTCAACATCCGCAACTTTGTGCGGGGTCTCTGTAGCAAGCCGGCGGCCTACAGCTACTTTCGAGGGAAACGAATTAAGATCCTCGCGTGTGAACGCGCGGATGATATGGCGCAACCCGGTCTTCGACCCGGCACCGTCCTGCAGGACAAACGACGTCTCCTCGTCGCCTGTGGTCCCGGCGCGGTCGACATCACCCGGATCGTGCCCGAAGGGAAAGCGGAAATGTCCGGCACCGCTTTCGTTAATGGCTTTAAACCTCTCACCACCGAGCTGTTCGGGGAGATCCCGCGCGGGGTGAAGGAGCATGATTGAAAACTGAAATTCTTAACAACTCGACCGAGTACGAAAAACGACTGGCTATGCTCGAAGATGACAAGCTGGTCGAACTCCAGGTCGAACGGCCGGATACCGAACGGATGGTTGGCGACATTTACAAAGCCAAGATCAAAACCGTTCTCCCCGGCATGCAAGCCGCCTTCGTCGATATCGGCATGGAAAAAGCAGCCTACCTGCATTCCTCCGACATCGGCAAAGATTACGGCGGCCGAAGCTGCGATTCCGAAGAACTGGATGATGACGATGCCCCCGTGCAGGTGGTTCGCAAGACCCGCCGCGCCGGTATCGAGACCGTTCTGAAGAAAAACCAGGATATCCTGGTGCAGGTCATCAAAGAACCTATCTCCACCAAAGGCCCGCGCGTGGCGACCGAGATCTCCATTCCCGGACGCTTCCTTGTGCTGGTCCCCGATGATGACCATATCCGCATCTCCAAACGAATCACCGATTGGGGGGAGAAGCGTCGCCTCAAAAAAGTCGTCGCGCCGCTCCGTCCCGAAGGATTCGGACTCATTGTCCGGACCGAGGCTGAAGGGGTCAACGAAGAAGATTTCCGCGCCGATATCAAACGCCTCCAGAAACTCTGGGCGAAATTGAAACGGAAAGCGGATACCATGTCCGCTCCGGCGCTTATCCACAAAGAAGCGGATATGATGGTTTCCATGATCCGCGACGTCTTCACTGACGATGTCTCCCGCGTACTGGTCGACAACCGCGATGACTACAAAAAGGTCGTGCAGTTCGCCCGCCAGGTCGCGCCGCATCTCAAGGATCGCGTCCAGCTCTATAAAGGGAATCAGCCGCTCTTTGACATGTACAATCTCGAAAGCGAGATCGACAAAATGCTCTCGCGCAAAGTCTGGATCAAGAAAGGCGCCTATATCGTCATCGACCAGACGGAAGCGATGGTGACCATCGATGTCAACACCGGGCGGTTTGTCGGCGGCAAAGATCAGGAACAGACGATCTTCGAGACCAACCTGCAGGCGGCGCGCGAGATCGCGCGGCAGATCCGCCTCCGCGATATCGGCGGCCTGATCATCTGCGACTTCATCGACATGTATTCCCGCGAGAACCGTCGCCGCTTGTACGAAGATTTCAAACGTGCGTTCTCGCGCGACCGCGCCAAACGAGGCATCAACCCGGTCACCGAATTCGGCCTGGTCGAAATGACCCGCGAGCGCGTCCGCCCGTCGCATATGCACACGCTCTCCGAACAGTGCCCGCACTGCCAGGGATTGGGACGAATCGTTTCCAAAGAAAATCTGGCCACCAAGATCGAGCGATGGTTCATCCGCGCGAAAGCGGCGAAGAAATTCGACAAGTTCCATCTTATCGTCAACCCGAATCTGGCCGCGACGATGGCGGAATCCGGTGAGAACCGCGTGGAACGACTAATGAAGGCGCACAAATTCCGTATCAATCTGGTGCGCGACACGACTATGCCGCAGCACGAGTTCCATATCTACAACGCGGACGACAACGCGGAGATAACGGAGCAGTACAAAGAGCAGAAACCGGCCTGACCCACCCGCCGATACTCTGGATTTCCCAGACCCGTCTGATTTCTATCAGGCGGGTCTTTTCTTTGAATTCGTAACGAGGCTATGAGAAAGTATGCTGTACCCGATCAATCGTCTCTCGAAAATGGGTTGATTTTGGAGGGAATAATAGTATATTATAGCCACATTACTTACACTCTGTAGCCGGGGTTTGTATGGGGTTCCGAATCTGTCTGTTGTTACTGCTCTTCTGTATTCTCTTCGCACCGCTGACTTTGTCCGCGCAAGAATCCGAGAATCAATGGTGGTCGGATCAGTTTCATCTCCCTGGCCTTGATGGTCAGGTAAATTGCATGGTAGAATTTGAAGGTGACCTGATCCTCGGTGGCGCTTTTACCCACGCCGAAAAGCTGGCTGTTGGTCGGATTGTCCGCTGGGATGGAACTGCGTTTTCACCGATTGGCGGCGGATTCGAAAAAGATGTCTCCGAATTGACCGTGCATCGTGGGGTGCTCTATGCCAAAGTGTTTACCTCCGAGCCCTACACTCTTGCCGAGTATTCTGTCTATCGATGGGAGAGAGGAGCTTGGGAGCCCATAGTTACAGTTCCTGAGGGCGGCATTCGGACACTCGCGACCTGCGGCGATTCTCTTTTCATAGGTGGAATGATAGACTCTGTCGAAGGAGTCGCCGTCACCAACATTGCTGTTTTTGATGGCCGCGCATGGAGCGCTATTGGGGCGGAACTGGATACTATGGTGACTCAGGTGACTTACCATGATGGGAGTCCTTTGGCCGTCGTCAGTAAAGCGACGGAATACACAAACCTTTTCAACGAATCCTCGATCTGGCGTTTCGACGGTACTTCCTGGGTTCCATTCGGCCCCACTTTCTCCGGCAGAGCGACGGTAGCCATGACGACACACCTTGGCGAGCTGTATGCGGTTACCTGGGATCCAAACGCCACTGCTCCGGAGATCCAGTATCTGCTGCATCGGTGGTCAGGCAGCAACTGGGTCACCCTTGATGAACAACAATCCATGTGTTATCTCACCAGTGTCCGTGACCTTTTCAGCTACAATGGCAAGTTGTTCGCCGCCGGTTGGTTTTTCATGCGTGATGACACATCCTTTACGGCTGTAGTTGAATGGGATGGTACATCATATCGCAAGACCGGAGCCGAATTTGGAAATACCGCTACCGTGCTTGCCACATTCAACGGAGATCTGATCGCCGGTGGCGAGTTTGTCTGGGCTGGCGATTTCGGCGTCAACTATATCTCTCGATACGATGGCTCGACCTGGCACCCGCTCAGCGATCAGTTTGAGGGTTTGGGGATTCAGGGAACGGTGAACTCGGTCTGTGCCCATGATTCACTGCTGGTGGCGGGCGGATACATGTTCACGGCTGGACAAGCCGCGGTGCGCGGTATCGCCCTGTTCGATGGGACGAAATGGTCGGCGATGGCCGGCGGTTGCCCTTCGGGATTGATCGGCAGTTCCGGTACGGTCGCGGATATAGTTTACTTCGATGGTTCTTTCGTCGCCTGCGCCGCCGAAGGCTTCTTCGTCGACCAATCGGGAAATCGTTTCACCATTGCACGATGGACAGGTTCCGATTGGGAGAGGCTGGGCACAAACCCGCCAACGGCGTCGGCACTGGCAGTATACAACAACGAGCTCTATAGCGTGAGGCTGAATCGAGTTTACCGATACGAAGCGGGAAATTGGACTGTTCAATCGCCCGTACTTACGGGTAACATCTTTGATCTGGTTGTACACGAAGGTTCATTATACGCGGTAGGCAACCTTGCCTGGAATTTCGGCGATGTCGTCAAATTGCTTCTGCGTTTCGATGGAACGACGTGGTCGACCATTGATATCCCAGGCAGCCCACTTCAGGTGTATGCCTTGGGATCACTAGATCATCATCTGTATCTTGGAGGACGGTGGGCCGGTCGCGGTGGAATCGGTGGAGTGAGGACGATGATGCGGTGGGACGGCAATATCTGGTCGGCAGTTCCTGAATTCGAAGGTGCTGTCGGTTTCCAAATGCAGAAGATGGGCAGATACGGAAAACATCTGATCACTTTTGGCTCCTTTACCGTGACCGATGGCCCAGACTCCTGCAAATTCATCGCTGGATTCGACGGGCAGGCATGGCACCAAATGGGATCAGGTTTTGATCTGCCAAACGGTGCAACTATGACCGAATACCTGGGCCGTTTGATTGCGGGAGGTCAAATGTCGATGGCGGGAGGCAAGCAGTCGAGAGGTATCGCCTTTTGGCAACCAGATCACGATGCCGACGCTCTCTTCGATGGTGTAGATAACTGCCCTTACCGTTACAATCCTGATCAGGCCGACATCACCGGTGACGGCATCGGCGATGCCTGCTGCTGCGTCGGAACAACTGGCGACTTCAACCAGAGTCAGACTCTTGACCTGACTGACCTGAGCATCCTCATAACGATCCTCACGGGTTCCTACAACGAAACTCTCCCGTGCCCATACGAGACGTACGCCGACGGTTACGCGGGTATCACCCTTTCGGATCTTTCTCAGTTGGTAGGTTACTTCACGCAATCGCCCAAACCGCAATTGCCCAACTGTCCGTGACGATTCGGTTGACATCGGCTTGGACCAGATTCCAGACACCCCGCTCCGGCGGGGTGTTCTTTTTCGGGCATCTTGCGGCCCCACCTTAACTCACCTTCACAAAATCGATGAAACATGCGCCTTCCCGATTCCGTACCTCAATTACCATAAGGTACAAGAATCATCACCACGCCGGGAAAGAAGGTGTCTCATGAAACAGAGGGATTCCCTCTCAGGTGACATCGTCACCGTAGAACTGTCCGGCAAGCTCATTGCCGGCGACCAACTCACCTCGTTCCTCGGGCGCGTGCAGTATTATCTGTCGCTCAACAAGAATCGGTTCATAGTCGATCTGCACGATGTCGAGCGAATGAACTCAGCGGGGATCGGCGCGCTCGTAGCGGCGCACATGGCGGCGACGCGCGCGGGAGGGAAGTTCGTGCTGGCCAACATCACCAATGTCGAGGATCTGCTGAACGTCACACAACTGCTCCGGGTCTTCGAGAGCTACGACTCCCGCGATGAAGCAATGCTGGCCCTGCAGTAGGGGCGAGCGCGGGTAATCACTATCGCTTACAGGTAAGACCAACGGTATCGCTGTGTCCGCGCATCTCGACCGAGGACTCACTTGAGTCCCGCCACACCTCATGCTGCGCAGGCAAGCATCCATCGTAGTTAGTCGCACTGAG
>JAYRFH010000233.1:0-5761 GCA_041908405.1 Candidatus Zixiibacteriota bacterium | reverse complement strand
GCTCGACATATCTATCGAAGTTACCTGACAATTCTCCAGGCCATCCAGCGACAAGAAGGTAAAGTCGCCGGCCGGCATCGATTCTCCGGTCATGCTGTAGACCAGTACTTTGGTCAAGTCGCCATCCTGCGTGGTCGTGACGGTCATGTTGGTGGCTGGCGAAGAAATGGTGGCCAAATCGATCGGCTCATCGCTCTTCAACGTGACCAGCATGCCGCCGACCGGAACATCGGTACGGTAACTCAGCGCCAGACCATCGGAAGCCTGACTGAGATGCACCTCGCCGGCTGTCTCGCCGGTCGCGACCACTTTGGCTACGCCGCCATTCACCAGGATCGAGATCATTCTGACCAGATCCGAGATGGTGGCGACCAACTTGTCACCATTCACGTCCGAATTCGCATACTGCAAAACGTTGAAGGTGTAGTTGGCCGGATCAATGAAGTAGTTAGTGAAATAGATGACATCGGCGATATCGTTCGCCAGACCATTGAGATTGATGTCACCGATCATGATATCGCCGATATCCATGATCATGGCCCAGCCATCGGTGTAGGCGATATCGGTCTGTTCGATCCGCGTTCCGGTGGTAGAGACCAGCGTGTTGTCATTATGCGTCGCCGGATCGGTGAAAGCGAACCGGATCGGGATCTGCATCCCTTCATACGCCAGGTCGCCCGACGCTCTGAAGGCCAGTTTGGCCACGGGACCCGTCCCTGCCGGCAGCGGGGAGACCGACGGACCGGCGGCCGACGAAACGCCGACGATCTTGATGATCCCCTGCTGGCCACCGGGATTGTACGTGACCGTGAACTGCGAAAACGCTGCGGTGCGAGTAGCCGCAGACGTTACGCTGATCGGAGTCAGTACACTCGGATCGTAGTTTATCACCAGCGTAAAACCGGAAATTGCCAATTGGTTGCTGAGGGAGACAAACATAGCCGTCTGGTCGCCCGGAAGGACATTGACCGTATCGATCGACATCTCATACAGCGTGGCCGCATTTACCACCACTCGGACCACGGCGGTATCGGCAAATCCCTGCGGATCGGACGCGATGAACAGCACCGGTATCGAATCATCGAGCGCGGTGACGGCGGGGATCCAGCTAAAGCGGCCGGGATTACGTGAATCAAACGATGCATCCAATGGCGCACCATTCACGGTCCAGCTAATGGACTCAAAATCAGGATCGCTCGCCGTCAGATCGAACTGAAGCGCATCACCGGCGGTCACCTGCATTCTGTCGGGAGCAGCGATAGCCGGAGGGCGGTTGCGATTGATCACCTGCACCGCGACATCGCGCGTGACGGTCGCTTTTCCGTCGTTGGCCGCAAACGTGATCTTCAGGGGCGAGGCATCAGCCGAATGGGGTCCGACATATTCCGGTACCCAGATCAAACGACCGGTTCCCAGCGTGGAGGCGAAGGTCGCACCATTCGGCTTCAATGGGCAGAAGAGCGAGATGGTCGAACCATCGGGGTCGGTGGCGATGACATCAAGGCTGAGCGTGTCACCCTCGAGAACAGACACAAGCGGAACAGAACTGATCACCGGCAGCCGGTTCTGCCCACGGATCAAAACTTTGCCGGCGACAAAGGCCGGGCGAATGGATTCGGTCGTGTTGCTTTCGGTCATGATCAGTTCGCCACCGGGGGCATAAAAGAGCGAGTCGATCTTAGTCTCTATACCTGTCGGCGCTGAAGCTGCGACAGTAAAGGTCGCCGTGAAGAGTAATCCGTCACCGGGGGGGAGCGGCGTTTCCAGCATTTTCACTACCGCCACCACAAAATGGCCACGGATCTGGCCAATTTGTGAGGGCGTTACGATCTTAGTCTGAAAATAGGCAGCTCTCGAATCGGCAAAACTGATGGACTTGAGCGAAAGGACCGTCGTATCGTAGGTCAGGGGGACAGACACGATACTGAGGAACTCATCGTTCTTCAACAGGCACCGGATAGCAACATCTTGCCCTGGAACAACTTCAACAGAATCCAAGGAGACTCTGTCAAGTTCTCCAAAGCGATCAGACTGAGCAAGCGCTGTGTTTGCAGCCACCAGCACAATCAGGATGCTGAAAAGTAACCCAAAATACCTCATTATCCCCAATCGTTGCTCACAGTCGGTTTTATTCACCTACTGTTGAGCAAGAAGCAGACCAGAAACCGCCCTCTCGCGGAGTAACGCTGATTCCCACAGGAATAGCGGTACCACTGGTCAAGTTACGTATGGCCTTCTCTTAAGTCCGTGTAATGAGAAGTAATGTAAGAACTTACCGTCAACAAGACGCTATACTACTACCAGGTACCAATTGAGCTATAGCGCTCTCCATGTCTGAACAGCAGTGAGGTATAGTGAGGCAGGGAATGAACGTATCATTTCAGTCTGCAACTTCCCGCATTCGCGCAAACTGCTGCGCATCGTCCAGATATTCCGCGGTAGACAGACCTCATTATAATAAAAAGATGACCTCGGCGCAAGGTCCCTCCCGTTAGTCCTCATTACTCTGGCGATCATCGAAGTTAGAAACTCTGCTGTGTTAGAGTGTTCAATTCGTGAGCAATGGGCTGGTCTTTTCTCTCCTCTGGCGTTCAATATCGTCGTTTAAAAACCCCGGAGAGGACGAGCCTCTCCGGGGAGATTGTCCAAGGGGACCAAATTACTTGATCAGGACCATCTTCTTCGTAGCGGAGAAGTTGCCGGCATTCAACTTATAGAAGTAAATACCAGACGCGTTCGAGCTAGCGTTCCAATTGATCTCAGCGATACCAGCTTCGGCGGAACCGGAGAACTCGGCTACTTTCTGACCAGTCACGTTGTAAATGGTCATGGTGTAGTCGGAAGCTTTCGGCAGAGCAAAGCTAATAACGGTGGACGGGTTGAACGGGTTAGGATAGTTCTGATTCAGAGCAAAGTTGCTCGGGATCTGCTTCGCAACCACGGTCGAACCGTTGGCGGAACCAAATTCAACCGACACGACTTCGGCGTTATTCACGTTGAGGAACTCACCGGTGAAGGACGCGAAGTTGTTGACATCCGGGTAAACCAGGATGCGGGTGTTGGTACCGTCATAGTTGAAGTCCATGACGCTGGAAGTCAGATTTTCCGGAGTGACGTTGCCTTTGACCACGACGAGGGCGGCGCCCATGTCACCGTTGACAGAGAGGATACCGTTCGCATTGGTGTAGTCAGCAGCCACGGCGGCGAGCTTGTCGTACGGGAGTTCGTCGCCGACGACAACACGGATCAAGTACACAAGGTCAGCCACGGTGAGGACGAGACCATCGGCGTTCGCATCGGAAGCCGCGATCTGACCAGCCTAGTTGATCGTGAATACGGGGAGACCATAGATGAAATAACGGGAGAACAGAACGGCGTCAGCGATTTCATACGCCTGGTCGTTCAGGTTGATATCGCCACGAGCGTCGATCGAGTCGGCGCAAGCGATGTCGATACCGCCGTTAAAGAAGTCGATGTCGCGAATCGGATTCGGCTTCTGGGGATTCGAGTTAATGCAAGCGCCAATCGGCACGCCAGCGTAGCCAGGGAACACGGCCAGGCTCGGATCCATCGGCTGGTTGCCGAAGCCGAACGCGTAATCGTATTCGAAGACCTTCTTAGCGATGTACAGCTTGTTACCAGTCTCGTCGGAGATGGTATTGTCGCCGCAGTCGATCCAGAAGAAGCGGATCGGAGCATACTGGCATTCCAACGTACGATCGTTGGAGACCAAGAACTTCAACGAGAACAGAGTCTGGCCAGTCGCGTTGCAGTCGGCCACCGGGTGATTGGCGCCGTTATTGGTCTCGGCAATACCGATCACACGAACCAAACCGGACGGGCAACCACCGGAGCAGTTACCATCAGCACCAAAGCGATAGGTGAAATATTCCCAATCGCAATGAGCGTAGATGGAACCTTCGACTACCTGCTGCAAGGAAAGAGCAGAGTTGTCATAGGCGATAAGGATGTTGAAGCCACCGATCCCGTCGGTCGGGTGCATATAGTTCAGAGTAACGTCAACGTTCTCAAACGCGCCCTGAAGCGTCATGTGGGTCTTCTCGATCGTCACGCCATAAGCGGAGGTCGCGGAGATCTCAAAGTTGATGACGCAGGTGACTGACAGCGCGCCGTCAGACAGGGTAACCGTCTGAGCGAACAAGCCAGCGGCGGACGAGGAGAAGCTGAGCAAGCCGTTGGCATCGATGCCTACGGTGGTTGCCGGGTTACCATCGTCAACAAATGACCAGTTCAACGCGTTGCAATCATCGGTACCATTGAAGTCATACGTCAGCGTAGAGCCAGTGCCACCAAAAGAGGTCGCAACGGGGCAGTTAGTGATGACCGGAGCCGCGTTGGTCACTACAACGTTGAGCGTAGCAGCCGGGCCAAAGCCACCAGCGTCGCTAGCTGCGACCTGGACGGAGATGGAAGCACCAACATCAAGGATGGTGGCGCCGTTCCAGGACCACACACCGGCAGGCGTGATTGCGCCAGGACCGGAAACGATCTGGAAGCCAGTGATCGGATCGCTTTCGAAGTCGGTCGCATCGAAATCAAACGTAAAGGTCGAGCAATAAACGCCGGTCACGGACGTGCCGGGCGGGCAGTTGCTGATAGTCGGGCGAGCGTTCAGAACCCACTCCAACATGAAGCAATTCTGGCCGGCGCCAAACGGAGTAGAGCCCGTCAGCGTGTAGGTCGGGAAATGATCGATAGGGTTGCCACCCGGAACCGGGTTACGGCCTACCCATTTCCACGTCCAGAGTCCATCGCCAGCGGTGGCGGTGTCGATGCAAAGATGCTTGCCAGCTTCGCTCACATCGTTGAACAAGTCGACGCGCAGGTCAAACATGTCAGTGATACCAGTCGGAAGCTGCTTGGTGCCAGACGGGCTACCAGCGCCGAGGAAACCAAGAGTATCAGGTAACGCGCCGCCGTTGCCGACACCCTGGACAGAGAACACCTGGTTGAAATAAGCAATAAGGAAATTCTCGCCACCCGGATTTGGTGGGATAGTATCCAAATTGGAGCTGTTGATCGTGGCGCCGTCCGGCGACCAGACCAGGAAGCCGTTGGAAAGATCGCAACGCTGGCCAGTGTTGTTATTGTACACAACACGGAAAATAGGATCCTGATTGAGTCGGATGTTCGGTCCCGTCAGGGTAGTACCCGAGGCGGTGACAATGACTTCTCCCTCTTGGGCAAAAGCAGAGATACCCAAAGAAAGAATCAGTGCGCACAGAATTAGAAACGAATTTCGCTTCATTTTTGTCTCCTAACAAACTAAGAAATCGTTCGTTAACAAATTGCGAGTTGACACATTTAACCGGACCGCTGAATCCCCTCAGGTGCCGTCACGTGGTTGTCCAACAACGAGAGCCAACAAGTCATTGAAGCAGGCGACAGCGTCGGGTTCAGTTAAACGTTCTTTCTTTGAGCGTGTGCAATGAAGCCTCTCTTACGCGTCCTCCTTTCTATCTTCTTAAGCTGCATTCTCTTTATGTTTTCGTGCGTTTTCACGCGGTTGTAATGTCGGTCGCAAAACCTCGAAGTAAACGGTAAGTAATCGGGTCTCTATGTGACCCGCTTTGGTGCTCCGTTAGAATCTGGTTAATTCTTCCGGAGCATCATCGGGAGTGCCCTTTCGGCGCTCCCGTTATGGACAGGCCGGCAGTACCGGCTTGTTCGGGCTAGGAATGGTCAGATAGCCGACCAATAACGCAAGGTCGGAAAGGTCCGGAGTAGTACCCAAGGCGTT
>JAYRFH010000232.1:0-3836 GCA_041908405.1 Candidatus Zixiibacteriota bacterium | reverse complement strand
CGACCGCGACATCCAGATAGAGATACTCTTCTGCGGCGTCTGCCATTCGGATCTTCACACGGTTCGCAACGAATGGGGGGGCACTGTCTATCCATGTGTGCCAGGTCATGAAATAGTCGGCCGCGTCACCAAAGTCGGCCCCCATGTGACCAAATTCAAAGTTGGCGATATCGCCGCGGTCGGATGTCTGGTTGGGTCTGACCGGACATGCCCGGAATGTCAGGCCGGTCTCGAGCAATACTGCGCTCATTGGCAGGGTACCTATAACTCGCCCGATGAACATACCGGCGCCGTCACGTATGGCGGCTACTCCGACAGCATTGTAGTCGATGAGCATTTTGTCCTCCGTGTACCGTCCAATCTCGATCTTGCCGCCGCCGCGCCACTGCTCTGCGCCGGGATCACAACCTATTCGCCGTTGCGCCACTGGAAAGTTTCTAAGGGCATGAAAGTCGGCGTGGTCGGACTCGGCGGATTGGGACATATGGGAGTGAAATTTGCGCACGCGTTTGGTGCTCATGTCGTCGTCCTCACGACTTCGAACGGCAAAACCGAAGATGCCCGCCGCCTCGGTGCCGACGAAGTGGTCCTCTCCCGCAACAGCGATGAGATGCAAAAACATGCCCGCAGCTTTGATTTCATTCTCGATACCGTCTCGGCGGACCATGACCTCAACGCGTATTTCAATTTACTCAAGCGCGATGGCAACCTGACGCTGGTCGGCGCTCCGGAAAAACCGCTTCCCGTGGCGGCGTTCCCGCTTATCTTGCAGCGTCGAAGTTTCTCCGGCTCGCTTATTGGCGGCATCGCCGAGACCCAGGAGATGCTTGATTTCTGCGGTAAGCACAGTATCACCGCCGATGTTGAGGTGATCCCGATCCAGAAGATCAACGAAGCGTACGAGCGGATGCTCCGCTCCGATGTAAAGTACCGCTTCACGATCGACATGGCGTCACTCAAGGCGGAATGACCAACCAAACAAGTTCCGACGAGCTCGTGAGATTGAAAAGCCGGTGGGCCGCGATAGCGCACCGGCTTCTATTTTGGGGAGAATCCTGAACTTACTGCATTAGATACAGCCAGATATAATACAGCCCTACTCCGATCATGATCACCGCCGTGACGCGAGTCGCCCATTTCTCCACGATCACGATGCGTTGATAGATTGCATTTATGGAGCTTGCCCCCGCGGCCAGCAGGTACGCGAATGCTACCACCGGCAGAGCCGTTCCCATCCCATACGCCAGAGGGAGTACTAGCGGTTGTTTTGTCTCGGTGGCCAATGGAATGAGACTTCCGAAATAGAGTGCGGCGGATATCGGACAGAATGCCAGCGCGAACAGGAGACCCAGCATTCCCGCTCCCCAGACCCCGAGTCGGTCGGCCCGCTTCTGGATCCCTTCGCCGACAGTCACTCCAAATGAGGGAACCCGCACTACGCCGAACAGAATGAGGCCCACGACAATTAGTAGAGGTCCCAGCGCTTTGTTCATGTACCGCTGGAGAAACATCGCTACCTCGGGCAGAGCAAGCAGGCTGTACACGAGGATCATCGCCAAAGAGACATACGCCACCACCCGTCCAACCGTGAAGACCAGTCCGGTCAGCAGTACTCGGCGAGGTGATTCCATGCGCTTGCCGATGTAAGACACCGCGACAATATTGGTCGCCAGTGGACAAGGGGAGATCGAAGTCAACAGCCCCAACCAGAACGCGCTACCTATCGCGGCTGCGAGCGTCTCCATCTATTTCGACTGCTCCGCGAGAAACGCGTTGATCTCGTTCCTCACATATGCCTGATACTCTTCTTTGTCGCCGACCAGCTCCCAAATCTTGTCGAGGTTTTTCCAGGCTTTCTCTTTGCCGTCGACCATGTAGGAGAGGATCAGTGACTTGGTGAAGAGTGAGTAGTCTTTCAGGTAGTGTTCGTTTTCTGTTTCGTCGTAGTTCACCAGTCGCCAGACTATAGAGCTGTCTTTCAGCGAAGTTCCAAAAGTGGAATCCATTACCTCCACGGCGTATCCTTCGAGCTTGCGACAGGTCGCGCAACGCGCGTTGCCATGAAAATAGGTCACGATCAATTGACCCATGGTCGTGGTCTGTTCCACGGATCCGGCGCTATCTGCTGATGGGGGTGTGCTGCTGCCCGACGACGGGAGACCAACCGCCGCCAGACCTAATAGGAGAATGAACAACGTCGTCATCTGCCATTTCCGGTTCATTTCACTTCCCTTTCGCCGCTTGGAGCAAAATCTGCTCGAGTTCCGCCGCCGATGGCACTTTGCCGGAAAAGACCAGCTTGTCATCAATGACCATCGCGGGCGTGGCCATTACGCCGTACCCCATGATGGCGGCAATATCTTCGACCTTTTCGACATCTGCTTCCAGGTTCGCGCGCATCACCGCGGCCTGCGTGTTGCTGAAGAGCTGTTTACAGCGGGGGCACCCCGGACCAAGTACTTTGATATGCATACCATATCCTCGCTCAATGTGACATTTACAGTACTGCGTTAAACAGATATCCGACACAGATGATCGCCACCGCCACGATGCCAAAAAACGTGAGCAGCAGCCGCATCTTGAGAACATTTTTGAGAATTATCGCTTCCGGAAGCGACAGGGCCGTTACCGCCATCATGAAGGCGAGCACAGTTCCGATCGCCATCCCTTTTTCCATCAATGCCTGTACGATCGGGATCACCCCGGCCGCGTTACTGTAGAGCGGCACGCCTATCAAAACCGCGACCGGCACGCCGAACGGATTATCCGGTCCGGCATACTTGAGCAGGAAACCTTCCGGAGCGTATCCATGGATGAATCCACCGATCCCTATCCCGATCAGAATGTACGGCCAGATCTTCTTGAGCAGCGAAAGGGTGTATTCTTTGGCGTCAGTGAAGCGCTCGGACCAGGTCATGTCGTGGTCGGCGCCCGCGCCGACCTTCATTTTGTAGACATAGTCCTGCACATAGCGCTCCATCCCAAGCTTGCCGATGACTATACCCGAGACTATGGCGATAGTCACGCCCGTCACGACATACAGCAGCGCAACTTTCCATCCGAATAATCCAAACAGAAGTATCAGCGCCACTTCGTTGACCATTGGGGAGGATACAAGAAACGAGAAGGTCACGCCGAGCGGCACACCCGCCTCGACAAAACCGATGAACAGCGGCACCGCTGAGCAGGAGCAGAATGGCGTGACGATCCCCAGGAGGGCCGCCAGAATATTGCCGACATATTCGGCGCGATGCGAGAGAAGTCTCCGCGTTCGCTCTGCGGTGAAATGGGAACGAATGATCGCCACCACGAAGATGATAGTAGTGAGCAACAGGAATATCTTGATGGTGTCGTAAATGAAGAAATCGAGCGCGTCAGCCAAGTGTGTCCCAGGCATCAGTCCGAGTAGTTGGTAAACGATATAGTCGGCAAATTGCTTAAGCATACTAAGCGCCCGTTCTCCGTATGCGACGAAGTGTAACCGGTTGGTCCTCTCTCTGGGTGACTACTTTCCCGCAGCTACCCGCTGAGGTTTCCTCACTGTCAGTTGCTGCACCTGCTCCACACAGGAAAAGAAGTTGAGAATGCATGGCATCTTGAGTGAGTACCAGACCTGAAGCCCGCGTTTTTCATCCTCGACAATTCCGACCGATTTGAGAATTGCCAAGTGTTTGGAGACCGTGGAGATATCCGCTCCAACCAGCGCCGTTAGCTCGCAGACACAGCGTGACTGGCGCGACAATTCATCCACCAGGAAAAGGCGGGTGGGGTGGGCCATTGCCTTGATGATCCTCGCTTTGGCATCGTAACGGGTTTTGGTCCGGTCATCCATCGTT
>JAYRFH010000231.1:0-15139 GCA_041908405.1 Candidatus Zixiibacteriota bacterium | reverse complement strand
CCATTCGAAATCAGATGGCGATATGACTGGCCGTTCTACGAGAGATTCAAATGCGGGAGAATAGAACCCGAGATTCGGAGATTCTCCAATAATCGTTCCCTCGTTGGTCTCGTGATCATATTCCATCACGGACGGATAGAGGTAGAACTGAAAGCCGGTCTGGTCAAATGTGTGCTGATATCGAGGGTCAGCCAGTTCGAGGCAGGATTCATAGGAGATGTATCCAACTGCGACCAGGTCATTGTCCTCGGCCAGCGTACAGACGACGGTCAGACTCCCCAGCACGCTCAGTTTGTGAGCGGTCACCTGTGGACCGTTGCGCATGGTCATCTCACCGTTCGAATAAGAGATCTCCATCACAGGTCGCCGAGCAAGCATAGAGCGCTTTCCGCGACCGGGCAGATGCATACTCGAATCCAGCCAGACGAACCCCTGTTCGTGCATGTAGGAGGATGCGATCGAGACGAACTCCCGCTGGCTCAGTTTGCTGGTATGCGCGGTAAATGTTTCCATGAGGCGATGGAAAGGTAGGGGAGATTCCATGCAAGTCAAGTCGGAACCCGGATTTGACAAGCAGGTGTTGAAACACTTTCTTGTCGCGATGGAATTGGCAAAACTGCTGGCTATCCTCGCGCTTATCGTCTTCGCGTTACGCAAGAAACTCTCAGTCGGGCTAACGCTTTTTATGGCCGGACTATTGGCCGCCCTGCTCTACCAGGTTCCTCTCCAATCGCTTCTCGACGGCTACTGGGAACTGGTCAAATCGGAACGGTTCCTCTCGCTCACCGCCGTGATTGTCCTTATCACTATACTCGGGTCATTGCTGGCCGCATTGGGATTCCTGCATCGCTTGGCCGACGCTTGCCGCCATTTGCCGGGCGGTAACCGGACAGCCGTGGCGGTACTGCCATTTCTGGTTGGTTTGATGCCGATGCCCGGAGGAGCTCTCTTATCCGCGCCACTTGTCGGAAATGTACTGAAGGAAGATCGTTATTCTCCGGAGTTCAAGACAGTCACCAACTACTGGTTCCGTCACATGGTTGAGTTTTTCTGGCCGGTCTATCCGGGGATCATATTGACTGAAGGTATCACCGGGATGCCGATGTTCAAGGTAGCGCTGATGCAATTGCCTATGACGTTGCTGATGGCCGGCATCGGCGCCATCTACTTTTCCCGAAAGATCAGCCTGGATCACGAAAACCATGTCAATACATCTGCTGCCCTCAAGGGCATTGCTGGTTCACTGTGGCCGATTGCTGGCGCAATCGCTGTCTACGCGATTTTCAAGGTTAACATGGCATGGGCTGTTCTCGCGGCCACCCTCGCCCTAATCCTTGCGACGAGGCCGTCAACAACGGTTCTCTGGCCTTCCTTGAAGAAGGGACTGTCTTATAAGTTGGTCTTTCTGGTATTCGGTATTCTCTCCTTTCAGACAGTCCTGGAATTATCCGGGGCAATTACGCAGATCACATCACTGGCCCAGCAGTACCACTTTCCGCCCGCACTGCTCATTTTCCTTGTCTGTTTCGCCATAGGTCTATTGACAGGTATGGTGGCGGCCTATGTCGGGATGGGGTACGCTCTTCTGGCCGGGTTCCTATACCAACCGGTCTTGCAGCCCGGAAACATCCAGTTGGCCTATCTGGCAGGGTATATTGGGATGTTGCTGGCGCCTACGCACCTCTGTCTGGTACTGACGAACGAGTACTTTAAGAGTAACCTGATGTCAGTCTATAGGTTATTTGTTGTCCCCTTGGCTATCCTGGGGGTTATCGGATTTCTTCTAAGTCGATCGTTCTGGCCGGGCTTGTTCGTAATTAACTGATTGACATACAGGCCGTTACGTCGTATACTAACTGAGTCTTCAACTTTTGTCGCTCCAAATCGTTCTAATGGGGGAGAATTAGACGATTCTCCGATTGCACTTGGCTGACGGATTTTCGGGAAAAACAGCAGTTTTTTAGTCCGCCAGTGGAAAGAAATCCCGGTTCGCGGGTATTACTTTAAGAACCATAAAGACAAGGGCATCACAGCTATGGCCAAGGAAACCGAAAAGGACATTGACTTCGCGTTAATGCGTTCGATCCAGAAGGGAGACATGGTGGCATTTAATGCCATGGTCGACCGCTACAAGGATCGTCTCATGAACGTGATCAGCCGCATGTTGTCCTCAACGGAGGAAGCGGAAGACATAGTCCAGGAGACCTTTGTCCGGGTATATCAGCACCGGCAGTCGTTCAATTTCCAGCACTGTTTTTCAACCTGGATATACACGATCTGTCTGAATCTCGCGAGAAACGAATTGCGCAAGCGCAAGAAATTCAAATTCTACGAGATCACCGATATGCAAGGGCACGAGGCGGAATTCGCGGTGGAGGCCAAGATACCTAGCCGGCTTCCACAGGCGCTTGATTCCGCCATCAAAGAATTGCCGGAAAAATATCGCACCGCGTTCTTACTGCGCGATGTTCAGGAAATGCCGTACGAGGAAGTTGCCGATGTGCTCGGAGTGCCGCTGGGGACGGTCAAGTCCCGTGTCAACCGCGCGCGTCTGATCCTGCGTGACAAGTTACAGCCAAGACTGGAGGAATATAATGCGTTGTCAAAAAGTACGCTCTTGCCTGTCGGCCTATTGTAGAGAAGAGCTGACAGGACGGGAAGTACTGGCCGTGCGAGAGCATCTCTCCACCTGTGCCGTGTGCCGGCAGGAGGAGTTGATGGTGCGCGGAATGGAAGCTGCCACGCACGAACTTCCCAAAGTGGCGCTGTCGGGTGATTTCAACACCCGATTGCTGAGCCGCATCGCGGAGGAACGCTTCGCGGAGACGCGCACCAAGGCATATCTGCCCCACCACGCGCCGCGATTCGCCTGGCGGACTCTTGCGCCGGTTCTGTCGAGCGCGCTGGTCATGGCGGTGGTTGCTATTGCGGTCCTTACCTCCCCTCAGCAAGGTCCGCAGATTGTCGGTGGACAGGCGCAACTGACCAACGCGTATCAGACGGTTCAGCCGACCAACAACCCGAACATGAATCCACGACTGAAAAAGAATTGGACATTACGTGGTGAGTTGGCTCAAACTGAGCGTTTGAGCAGATTGTCGGGTATGCTGACCAGTGCGTCGAACTTCTCCGCGGTTTCGTCGCAGTCGCCACACGGATGGGCGGGGCAGAACCAGTATTTTCTGGAAATGCTGAGGATGCGACCGGTTATTCGCGTCTATCAGCCGGCTAACAGTACCCAGGTATCGGAGACTCGAGCCATATACTAAAATGCTAACGTGTTACCGTATGACCGCCCGGATCTTGGCCCTTGTGGTCGTCTGGGCGGTCTTTTCTCCCGCTCATTCATACGCTGTTGATCGACCGCTGACGTCTCTTGAAAGCGGCATGAATGACCTCATCTACAATCTCTCCCGGTCAATTGTCACCATTGAGAATTACCGGCCAGGGCAGTCGTCTGTCTTCGGCGGGAATGAATTGATGGAGAACCTCGTGACTTCCGGGGTGATCTGTGATTCATTCGGTCACGTGTTGGTATCAGCGTCCGCGGTAGTTAACCACGAACGGTTATTTGTCAATTTTGAGAACCATCGGTACCCGGCGACACTCATCGCGGTCGATTACCTGACTGATCTCGCTCTATTGCTCCCCAGCCAACGGATCGGAACTCCGGTAAGCATTTGCGAACGTCGTGTTTGTGCTGGCCAGATGGTGGTGGCAATGGGGCATGCCTTCGGACTCCGCGCCACCCCGACCATTGGATTCTGCGCGGGATTGCGTCCCGATGGCAACCTGCAATTCTCCGCCTCTCTGGCCCCTTCAGCGGTTGGAGGCGGGATATTTGACCTGCAGGGTCGGCTGCTCGGCATCATCGTAGGGTCTGTCGGCCAAACGCCTGATGTTACTCTTGCGGTACCGGCTTATCAACTTGCCGGAACGGTTAACCATCTCCTGACGCACGGTGACCGTCAGGCCGGTTATATCGGGGTCTCCACGGCCGACATAGAGATCACGCCTGGGATAGAACTCGATGCATCTGTCACCGCCATTGCATCCTCAAATCAAAGTGGGTTCGGGAATCTGATCGATCGGGGCGTGGTCATTACTTACATCTCTCCGAGCTCACCCGCAGAACGCGCCGGACTGATGCGCGGCGACCTGATTGTCGGATTTCGGGGACAGCGAATAACTACTGCCGCGGACCTCGCTAAGATCGTGAAGCTCGCCAAGCCGGGCGCAATCGCCGAATTGAATTATATCCGTTCTAATCAAGTCTTGACCGCACGAGTTCAGATCGGCCAGAAGACCCTATCCAGTCCGGCCATTGAACCTAACGAATATGACGTAGCAGAGCCGTCCGCCGACTCGCTGACCAAGGTCTTGCAGTACCTGAAGCAGGAGGTCTCCCGCTTGGAGCAGCGCCTCCGCCGAGCCCGTTAATTTCAACATTGCCCTAAATCACTATTCCTACATACCTTAACGGTATGTCGTACCCCTGTGACCTGACCGCGCTCAGAGCGGCTATTTCCGAATTTGCCCCCAAATCGTATGGGAAAGAACGCTGGTTGGCTCTCTTTGCGGCGACAATAGCGACCAACGACAGCGAGATATTGAATTCCGTCTTGATCCAAAAGGAACAACATGCGGTCGATCGAGCGGAGTTTTACGAAGTGGTACTCCAATCCTATCTCTTTCTTGGCTTTCCTCGAATGCTGACCGCCGCGGAAGCGGTAGATAGGGCATTCCCGGCGTCACCGGAGCCGTTCCGAAACCGAACAGTGGACAGTCATACCGCCAACGAATGGTTTACGCGGGGTATTGAACTGTGTAAGAAAGTGTATGGAGCGAACTTTGAGCCACTCCGAACCCGAGTTGAACGGATGGCCCCGGAAGTCTTCCACTGGATGATCTTGGAAGGATATGGCAAAGTGCTGTCGCGACCGGAACTTGGTCTCATTCCTCGTGAGTTGGCGAATGTGGCTATGTTGATAGCGGATGACCGTGAACAGCAGTTGCACTCGCATATGCGCGGGGCACTAAATGTTGGTGCGCCACCTGAGCTTCTCAGGCGTGTGGTCGAGGACCTCTCTTGTTTTGAAAGCGGAACTGCCACCGCTCGCCAACTCTTGACGCGGTTGAAGGTAGCGTAATGCGTCGCTGGATGAAAATCACGCTGCTGATCATCGCCGTTAACCTTCTTCTTGGAGCCGGATTCGGCTTTTACTTGTTTGAGATGCACGGCTTCGAATCGATCGTGTCCTCAAGACTGAATTCGATGATTCCGCCAAGTCTTCCGTTTCAGGTCAGTATCGGTGATTTGGATGGGAGTGTCTTCGACGACCTGACCGTCCGCGAACTCAGAGTCACGTTCGACGATTCTCTCGGCGGCCAGGAGGTCTTTTATACTCGTCGCCTTGGCGCCAAGTACTCCTGGCGCAATTTGATCGACAATCGAATCATCTTCTCATCGGTTTTGCTCGATTCCACGCGCATCACGCTGGTTCAGGATTCGTTGGGACGGTTCGGACTGCCTACCCGGCCGGGTGCAAAGGCGACAGATTCGGCAGCAACCATTCCCGAGTTCATGATCGATAAACTATCGATCGAGAATCTGGCCGTGACCGTCATAAAACCGACCGACACACTTAACTTCTTCGACATCAATTTGCATACATCGATTTCGAGCATTGACGAGACTGTCGCCTTGGACATCACGCAAGCGAATGTCAATTCCAATCGCGACAAGTACAAGTTATCATCGCTGACCGGGCAGGTGACTTACTCCCACCAATTGGTCGCTTTTCGTGATCTGACCATCAGCCGCGACAGCACGCATATCAAATTGAATGGGGCAGGGGGGATAAAACAAAAGTCCGGCCAGATATCATTCAACGCGGATAATTTCGATCTGCGGGAGCTTGCGAATTGGACCGGAGTCAAGCTCACGGGAATGATAGATCTTTATGGGTCGGTCACATTCAGCGATTCCATGCTCAACGGCTCACTCGGCCTGGGCGGACGCTTTCTCATCGCCGATATCAACAACCTGTTCGTCAATTTCCATTTCCACTTCCCTGATAAGCTCCTTGAATTGGACACACTCTATGGTCTGATCCTCGATCGCTGCGCTTTGGACGGCGCCGGAAAGATCGACTTCAGCAATAAACCGGAGAAGTATCAGGTCGATCTTGCGATAGAGCACTTCAATCTGGAGTCATTGATCAAGGGGACGCTCTCCTCGGATCTCAACGCTGACATACATCTCGATGGTTCTTCGTTCAAGAATGATGACATGCTGTTATCCGTCACTGGCGACTTCTATGATAGCTATTTTGCCGAATACCCGCTTCAGTACGCCAGTGGCACGGTGAACATCACAACCAAGAAAGTGACTTTTCCTGAACCCTTCTTAGTCGAATACTTTGGCAACAAGTTTGAGGTGACGGGTGATGTCGAGTACAGCCGCGACATCAGCCTGCTGGTGAATGCCGATCTCCCCAATCTCGAAGCATACCAAGGCAAGCTCTTCATCAAAGAGCTGGCCGGTCGGGCAACCGGTCAGGCTTCCATTACCGGCTCGACCAAGGACCCTGACCTGCAGGCCGCATTTGAGTCCGACTCCGCCTGGATATACGATGTCTTTACGGATAGTCTTGATCTGGGAGTCAATATTAGTCGCATGTTCTCCGATCAGAGCGGACAGGTGATCGCTTCGGCCTATGGAGGCGTGCTTTACGACATTCCTTATGATACCCTGTTCACGTTTCTGGATGTCTACCATCAAGTCGTGAATGTCGACACCGTCTTTCTCTATTCGCCGGATTTCCGGGCAATGGGGCACGGATACCTGCACCACCGAGAAACTCCGCAAAAGGTTTATATTGACTCGCTGACCCTTCTCTTCAAAGACCAGCGTTTGTTCAATCGCGGTCAGCTCGAATTGGCGGTTGATGACCGCGGCGTGACCATTGAGCGGGGCGCGATCGCCAGCGGCGGCTCCATGGCCATGGCTCTCGGCAGGTACGATTACGATGGCGGACTCAAGTTTGCATTCTCGATCAATGATGTCCCGATCCGCGACTGGGCGAGTCTCTTCCGGCCGGATTTCCCGTTGGACGGTCGGGCTTCCCTACAGGGGAAACTTGGCGGCTCCCTCCGCTCACCTGTGTTTGACATGACAGGCGAAGTCGATTCCGTTGCCTGGAAAGAAATGCACCTGGGAGATCTCCGTCTGGCGGCCTCTTACCGCGAACGTACGCTTATTATTGATAGCAGTCTGTTGACCTCAGATACCGGCATTTATCGAGCGCGGGGGAGTTTCGATGTCGACCTGGACTTGACCGCCGACTCGATACAGATATTGGACCGTCCGTTTGATCTGACCATTCAAGCCTCCGACCACAAGTTTGACCTCGTGGAGGCTTTTTTGCCGACTGTTGAGTATCTTGCGGGAGATATGCTGGCCAATGTTCGTCTCTACGGAACTCCAAATGCGCCGCACCTTGAGGGTTCGGTCACGCTGCAAAACGCCAAACTGAAATACTACGACCTCGTTGATACTGTTTTTGCCGATTCAGCGACTTTTGGCATGCGTGATAATCAGGTGATCGTCGATCAGATACAAGCGTATGTCCGGGATAATCGAGCTCCCAGCGGAAGAAGTATCGCGACCATCGAAGGCGACCTGACGTTCAAGCAACTGAATAACATCATCTGGAATATCGATGTCTCTTTACCAAGAGCATTTCCCGTTTACTATGAACTCGACGACATTCACGCGGTGGTTGAGGGAGATCTATCGGTTCAGGGTGAGTCCCCGCCAGAGGTAACCGGCGACCTTACTGTCCTCTCTGCCCGATATAAAGCCAATTTCGCTGAACCTGATGAAGGCTCGCCCATCATGGCGGCACTTGCCGGCGACCAGGCGTGGAACTTCAACCTGAACGTTGAAGTCCCCTCAAACTTCTGGATAGAAAATGATGACATTGATGCTGAATTTGCCGGCTTTCTGAATATCATTCGCGAACGGGGTGAATACCGATTTATTGGTGAGATGGAAATACTAAGGGGGCAGGCACCGCTATTCGACAGGAGTTGGACGATTCAGCCGGGTTCGCGAGCAATCTACGATAACGTCGCCGAGCCGAATCCGACTCTGGATGTCACAGCCTGCACAATCATACGCGGTGTGGCGACCGACGATGAACCGCGCAAAGATGAAGAGCTGTGTGTAGTGGTGACGGGTACTCTTGAAGAGCCGCAGCTCGCCGTGTCTGGCGATGCCGGTTTCAGTCGCGAGGATCTCCTGCCTCTGTTGGTGACCAACTCGGCGACATCCGATGCCTCGGGTGCCTCGTTTACTGGGTTAGAGCAACGGTTGACCGGCCTACTCGGAACGCAGGTATCTCAAATCGGTTCGCGCCAACTGAGTAGATTGGGTGTGGAGACCTTCGAGATCGATCCGCTCTACTCCGGCAAGTTTGATCCATTGAAATCGCGTGTTACACTCGGCTTTTATACGACTCCAAGCCTTTACGTCTATGGGCGTTCATCGCTTTCTGGCGCGACCGGCAGGGAACTGGGGTTTGAATATCGTTTGAACAAATCATTCCTGGTCGAAGGCCGTCGCGATGAAGAGGATCTCTATCATCTCAACCTGAAACTTCACTGGGAGTTTAAATAGTCCGTGCGCCGAGTGCTGTTCCTGCTTCTCATTCTCTTTGCGGTCACTTCGGTGCGATCCGCGGATCGCGCGACCCAACGCTGGATGTTCCGCGAACCGAAGATCACTAAGATCACTATAGTCGGCAACCAGTTCCTGTCGGACAAAGATATCAAGTCCAAATTGTATTCTCGCACGGCCAATTTCTGGCGAGGTCTTCGCGGAGAACGACGCATGAAGGTGCAACGTGAGACGCCGCGCCGCGATTCACTGGAGGTCACCTACCTGTATCTCACGGAAGGATTTCTCGATGTCGCCGTGCGCACCGAGTATCTTCCACGCACGACTGATTCAGCGAGTGAGGCCGAGGCACGCATTACCGTAGCCGAGGGAAGGCGCTACTTCTACGGCCATTCGCAGGTCATCGGAGAGTTCCCTCAGCGATTCAAAGGAGACTTTGTCAAAATCGCCGGCCGGATGCGTCCGGGCAAACCGATCAGTCCAGTGGTCCTTCGCGAGGCGGAATTTGACATGAAAGCCATTCTGGCGAACAACGGGTACCCATATTCGCAGGTCGTTACCAGCTTCGATCTGGTCGATTCGCTCGGCTGGAGCCCCATGACGTTCACTATCAGTTCCGGGCCACTGGTCCACTTCGGAAAGGTCAAGATAGAGGGTATCGACGACTACCCGCAAAAGGTCGCGGAGCGAGAACTGAAAGTCAAAACCGGCGCATTGTACAAGCGTGAAGATATTGTCAATTCACAGCAACGGCTTTACGAATCCGGGTACTTCAGCACACTGACCCTGGCGACCGACCCGAATTCTCCGGACAGCCTCAATCCAGATTTCCTTTTGCGCGTAAGGGAACGCAAGCCGATGTACGCGACCTTTCAGACCGGTGCGGCCCAGTCAAAGGTTCGTGACTTGCTCTGGGACTTCACCGCGCTCTTCGGCAAACGTAATTTCCTCGGGACACGCAGGCTGGAGTTGTCGTCGAGTTACCAATTCGCGGTTGGCTCAGACAGCCGTCTGCTCAACCATATCTACCGCGCTCGCTATACGCAGCCGTGGTTTCTCGGATTCCGTATGCCCCTTGACCTGACTGGCGAGGTCCGACCGGAAGTGAAGTCAGCTACTCAGGAATATGATGTCAGTTCCTGGTCGGTCGCGGCTTCGAGTACCCGCAAATTCGGACAGCTTGCTGCTATTCGATTCGGGTTTGAGTACCAATCGGTCACTATTACGGGCGTACCGGAGGATCAGGTCGATATCAAGGCCGAGGAGGAGGGGCTCTCGAACCGTCGCAAGCTGATCTTCGATGTTCGCCGCGACAGCCGGGACAACGCGTTTATTCCGACCCGTGGTGCCGTGCTGGATGGATCCCTTCAGTATTACGGCGGATTCCTTGGGGGAGACGAGGACTTCATGAAGGCCGAGTTGTCATTCTCCAGCTATCAGATTGTCTGGCCGGGCTGGATATCGGCGACTCGGATCAAAGGGGGATGGGCCGATGCGTTCGGCGCGGGTACCGATGTTCCTCTTGAGGACAGGTTCTATCTCGGCGGCGCTAATACCATTCGAGGATTCCGCGAGAACTCGCTTGGTCCGCAGTCTGACGGCAAGCCTGCCGGAGCACTTGTCTACGCGGTATTCAACCAGGAGTTCAGGTGGAAGACCCTCCAAATAACTCGCTCGTGGCCTCTCTATCAATCGCTGTTCTTTGATATGGGGAACGGTTTCGAAGACTGGGATAAACTTCAATTCAACGACTTTGCCTTTGCCCTCGGAACAGGTGTCCAGATCGTTACTCCCGCCGGACCGATACGTATAGACTATGCCCGGACCATCAAATCCCAACGTTATCCCTTGGCCGACCGCTGGCACTTTACTATCTTGTATGCGTTCTAGTTAAATCGTGGAGATTGCCGGGAATTGGCCCGGTAGAGCCCACGTTGGAGACCTGAAATAGCCATGCATCCTATCTACCTTGACCATAATGCGACCACTCCGGTTGATGCGGAAGTCGTCGAAGCGATGTTGCCATTGCTCACTGATTGGTTCGGTAACGCAAGCTCCGTCCATCAGTTCGGGCGGATATCTAAAGTAGCACTTGAATCATCCCGCGAGTCAATTGCGGCCTTCATTAATTGCCAGCCGGCAGAACTGTTTTTCACTTCGGGTGGCACCGAGTCCGACAACATAGCTATTCTCGGCACCGCCTATCATTTCCGCGGAAAGAAGAAACATTTGGTTGTCGCGGCGAATGAACACCACGCGGTGATCGAGTCGGCGGAGCACCTGCATCACAAGGAAGGGTTCGACTTGTCGATCCTGCCAGTCGATGGCGAGGGCTTCGCTCATCCGGACGAACTTCGAAAGACTCTTCGCGATGACAGCTTCTTCGTCTCGATCATGCACGGCAATAACGAGACTGGTACCATTCAGGACCTGGCGTCTCTTTCGAAAGTAGCGCACGAACGGAATGTGCTCTTCCATACCGACGCCGTCCAGTCGATCGGCAAAGTCAGAGTCGATGTCAAAGAACTTGGGGTCGATATGCTCTCCTTGACCGGCCACAAGATCTATGGTCCGAAAGGAACAGGAGCCCTCTTCATAAAGCAGGGAATCAAGATATCACCGATCATGTACGGTGGGTCGCATGAGAAGAAACGGCGTCCCGGTACAGAAAACGTCGCTGGCGCTGTCGGATTGGCCAAAGCGCTGGAAATCGCTGATCGCAGAATGAATGATGACTTTGTGCGGATAAAGGAGTTGTCGGATTACTTTCTCTCCAGGCTTGAGTCACTGATCCCGGATATCAAGTTCAATGGCCCTCGCCGCAACCGCATCCCTCAGACCGTGAACGTTTCCTTTAAGGGCACGACCGGTGAACCGGTGATACTGGGCTTGGATATGGAGGGGATCGCCGTTGCTTCCGGCTCTGCATGCACTTCTGGTGCGACTGAACCTTCACATGTCCTTACCGCCATGGGAATCCCCGCGCACATCGCAAACGGGGCGATCCGTTTCTCGCTTGGACGGTCCACGACCAAAGAACAGGTGGACCATGTATTGAAAGTCCTTCCGCCGATAGTTGAGCGTATACGTTCAATGTCCCCGGAGTACAACCGTTCGTAGGTTGGTTACTTGTCCATGAGCAAGCGTGTACTTGTCGCCATGTCCGGAGGGGTAGATTCCTCTGTTGCCGCATTTCTCCTAAAAGAACAGGGGTACGATGTTGTCGGCGCCCATATGAAGCTCTGGGACTACGTGGAAGTTGGCGGCGACATTTATAAGGATGGTCGCTGCTGTACGCTCGACTCAATTACGGACTGTCGGTTCGTGTGCGACTCCATTGGGGCGCCATTCTATGTGCTCAATCTATCAGCGCACTTCCGGGATACAGTGATCGAAAACTTCGTATCCGAGTACCGCGCGGGTCGTACCCCGAATCCATGCGTCCGCTGCAATTCCGACGTCAAATGGAATGCGTTTTTGCAGAAGGCTCGCGAGGTCGGCTGTGACTATATCGCGACCGGCCATTACGCTTTCATAGAGCAAGGGGCCAATGGCCGCTTCCATGTGCGCAAGGGAGTCGACGCTACGCGAGATCAATCCTATGTGCTCTGGGGAGTGACTCAGGATGCGCTCGCCCATACTCTGATGCCCCTCGGCGGACTGCTCAAGAGCCAGGTGCGCGAGATCGCCCACCAGCACGGTCTCAGGACCGCCTCTAAACCTGAGTCTCGTGAGATCTGTTTTGTCACGGACAACAACTACCGCCGCTTTCTGTCAGAGTTTGAGGAGAAGCGAGGGAGACAGTTTGAGCGCGGCGAGATCCGTCATGAGAGCGGAGAACTGCTCGGCCATCATGAGGGAACCGCGTTTTTCACTATCGGCCAGCGCAAAGGGCTGGGCATTTCGCACCCTACGCCGCTCTATGTACAGCGAATCGAGGTTGAATCCAATCGCGTGGTCGTCGGGGACAACGACGGTCTATTTAAACAAGAACTGGTGGCCGAAGGGATAAACTGGATAGCGCGAGAAGCAGACATCAGTCCATTTGAAGCTGATGTGAAGATCCGCTATCTGCATCAGCCCGGTCGTGCGACGGTCACTCCCTTGACTGAGCACTCGGCCAGGGTTATATTCCACGACAGTCAACGCGCGATCTCGCCCGGGCAGTCGGTTGTATTCTATGATGGCGACATTCTGCTGGGCGGCGGAATTATCGCTTAGTCCGGACACCCGCGTCACTCGCCCTACACGGAGGCAACATGGTTCAGGCTCGCTTTCTAGGTCACTCCTGTGTGACGCTTACTGATGGATATATACGGCTCATTATTGATCCCTTTCTGACAGGCAATCCGCTCGCCGCGCTGAAGGCCGACGAGGTAGAGGTCAACTATGTTCTGGTCAGCCACGGGCATGGCGACCATTTTGGCGATACCCTACAGATCTGTCAGAAGAACGACTGCCTCCTGATCGCCAACTATGAGATTTGCATGTATGCCGCTAAGTTCGGCGTCAAAGTCCACCCCATGCATATAGGCGGCTCTCACAAGTTTGATTTTGGACGCGTCAAGCTCACCATTGCCCACCACGGATCCGGAGGCGGCGAAGATGCCTCCCTCTATATGGGGCCGGCGACCGGGTTCCTTATCGAAATCGGCGAACGGACCATCTATCACCCCGGAGATACGGGGCTGTTCTATGATATGAAGCTTATCGGCGACATGAACCAGATCGATCTGGCGTTCCTCCCCATCGGCGACAATTTTACCATGGGAATTGATGACGCTGTGAAGGCGGTGGAGTTCCTTCGACCCAAGACGGTCGTGCCGATTCACTATGACACATTCCCAGTGATCGAGGCCGGCCCGGAGATATTTGCCCAAAAAGTGACTGGCCCGCGCGTCGTAATCCTCAAGCCCGGCGAAACCCTCGAGATCTGAAGGTCTCAGCAGCCAGTTTTCGCGGCAGATTCTCTATGAGTCTGCCGTTTGTTTTGTCCGTCGATTAAAACTTGTCAGACGGCGCACAGTTGTCTACCATGCGTCGGGAGCAGGGGAAAGGTGTACAAACAGAGATGAAGAAAATCCTTAAAATACTTGCGTGGACAGCCGGCTCACTGGTTGCCCTTACACTCTTGGCGATCATCCTGCTACAGTTGTTCTTCCCGGTGGACAAAGTACGGTCCCTGGCCGTCGAAAAGGCCAGCGCCGCACTGAAACGCCCTATCGGCATCAAGGATGTCTCCCTATCTCTTTGGGGTGGCCTTGGAGTCAAACTTGATAGCGTGACAATCGGCAATCCTTCCGGTTTTGAGGGACCTACCTTTCTCACGACAGAGAACATCGACATTAAGCTCAGACTTCTTCCGCTTATCTCGTCTGAGTTCCGGGTCAATCGCCTGATAATCAACAAGCCGGTCCTGAACATGATCAAGCTGGCTGACGGCACGAACAACTACACCTTGGCAAAGCCGACCGATACCGGGTTAGCTGGCGCGGCAGGATCGCTCCCTCCCGAAAGTCAATCCGCGGCTGCGGCTGTCAGTTTTGACAAGCTGGAGATACATGGAGGGATGCTCCACTTCTCCAACGACTCGGGCGGATTCGCCATGCAGGCCGAAAATCTCGAACTGGCGACCGACTTGGAAAACCCTTCGGAAGGCGTCTATTCTTCGAACGGGAAACTGCAGGTCGACAGCCTGCGTGTAACCTCAAAACAGCCGGTCCCGACAGTGCGCGCCGAGCTGCTCTATGCCGCGACCTACAACATGAAGCAGCGGCATATTGTCATCGATCGAGCCGATTTCAAGTTTAACGAAATCGATCTTGATCTGGCCGGCGAATTCTTCCACACCGCCGGTGCTGAAAAGGGAAAGGCCACACTCAAGGCGGAAGAAGTATCCATTGAACAGGTCCTCAGCCTGCTCCCCGCGCAGTCGGCCAAAGAACTGCAGAACTTCAGGGTCTCAGGCGATTTCGCGGTTGATATGGATGTTGACTACGATGCCAAGCGCTCTGGCAGCGCATTGGTTTACTCCGGCTCGGCGGTCTTTACCGATGTCAACCTGGCGCGACGCGACATGATAGGTGAGCTGAAATTCCGACGTATCGTGGTTGATGCCAAACCGGACAACGCCCGCCTCAATGTACAGGATGGGACATTCGACGGGCGTCCGATCAAGGCGAACATTCTGGTCACTAACTTTGCCGCGCCCGAAGTGAACGGAGAGCTGTCGGGTTACCTGGATTTCATCTTCCTGCGACCATTCCTTCCAACGCGAGGCGCGCACCAGCTTGAAGGAGTCGCGCGATTTGATTTCCAGTTCAACGGCCCGGTCAAAGACTATCGCAATATGAACTTCTCCGGCGATATTGCCGTGGAGCGCGGCAAGTACAGCGCATCATTCTTACCTCAGCCGATCGATAGTTTCACGCTCGATGCCTATTTCGATCAAAAGTT
>JAYRFH010000230.1:0-10821 GCA_041908405.1 Candidatus Zixiibacteriota bacterium | reverse complement strand
GCCGGGGGATTATCATATGCCGCATTGCGTCAGTTCGAAGGAGATGAAAGACCCGGCGTTCACTGAAAAGCTGAAAACCGGGCCGGTGGGATTGATGACATTTTTCCCGACCGGACAGATCAGCATGGGGAAGAGTCTGGTGCTCTGGTTTATCTACTGCATCATAGTAAGCGTGTTCGCGGCATATATCGCGGACAGAGCGGTCGGACCGGGTGGACATTATCTGCAGGTCTTCCGGTTCGTGGGGGCATCGGCGTTCATGGCGTACGCGTTTGCGCTGATGCAGGACTCTATCTGGCATGGCCGCAACTGGGGCGCGACTTTGCGCATGATGTTCGATGGACTGGTCTTTGCGCTGGTGTCGGCGGGAATTTTCGGGTGGCTCTGGCCGAAGATGTAAGCACTGGCCGATTGAGCTACTTTTGAAATGAAAAGCCCCGGTGAGCGCCGGGGCTTTTTCTATGATCGATAGACGTCCGTGCTCAAGTATTTAAGGCCGGTGTCGCACATGAGCGTGACGACAGTCGCGTCCGGGCCGAGCCTCGCAGCGAGCTGAAGCGCCGCGACGATATTGGCGCCCGATGATGTTCCAGCGAATATCCCTTCTTCCTTCGCTAACCGACGAGCCATCGCTTTAGCGTCATCCGTCTTCACCGGGATGATCTCATCGACCAGTGATGGTTCCCAGAGCGGAGGCGTATAGCCAATGCCGACCCCTTCGATCTTATGCGGGCCTGGCTGCCCACCGGAAAGGACAGCCGATTCAGCCGGCTCGACAATGACCGTCCTCACTTTCGAATTGTGACGCTTCAAAATCGTCGCTACGCCTCGCGATGACGCGGCCGTGCCGACTGAGTGAACAAACGCGTTGACCGAGCCATTGGTCTGTGTCCAGATCTCCTCACCCAAACCATAGTAACCGCTTATCGAGTCGGCGTTGGAAAGCTGGTTGGTCCAGTAGGTATTGGGTTGAGCGGCGAACTCTTTCGCTTTTTCTATCATATCGAGGATCAGTTTTTTGGTGGTGAGGCCGCCTTCGCTGGGGACCAACGTCAATTGAGCGCCGAGCGCGGTCATGTGACGGAGTTTGTCCTGACTGAACGCGTCGGAAGAGACGATATGCAGCTTGTATCCTTTGGCGACACAGATAAGCGCTAGGGAAATGCCGGTCGAGCCGCCGGTATATTCAACGATGGTATAGCCGGGTTTGAGACGGCCATCCTCTTCGGCGCGGGAGATCATCGCCTGGGCGGCGCGGTCTTTCATGCTGCCGGTCGGGTTTTCCCATTCCAGCTTGACGAGCACTCTCGCGCTCCCCGCGGGGACTATTTTTCGCAAAGGGACCAATGACGTATTGCCGATGGCGGCGAGGAGAGAATCTTTACTCACGGTAATCTCCGGATCTATTTTGCCGCGCGTTTAGGTCCACCGGGAAGTGCGCTGAATCCCTGGCGGGCGTAGTCAATCGCTTCGGCCAGGATACGAGTCGCCTCTTGCGACGCATGGAACCCCATCGAGTTTTCAGCGGCGATGAAATCCAGCCGCCACTGCGCTTTGCGGTGGAAATCCCGCGCCGGAGCGAGCGACAGCGAATCGGCGCCGGCCAGCTTGGCGACATCGATCGCGGCGATCAGATCCAGCACGGATTCCTCGGCGCGGATCATCACATCTTTGGTCTTATCCTGTATGCGTACGGCGCGCGCGAGGATCTCGGACTCCGGATAGCGATGACAGTTTTGACAGGCGCGCGCGATATTCAGCAGCGGGCTTCGCACATGATGGTCCGATATCTTGATAGCCCCCTCACGATAGTACGGCATATGGCAGTCGGCGCAGGCGACACCACTACGGGCATGGATTCCCTGGCTCCACATCTCGAATTCCGGATGCTGAGCCTTGAGCACCGGCGCGCCAGAAGTTGTATGCGTCCAGTCGACATGCTTCACCGAATCATAGTATGTTTCGATATTCTCGACCGCGATACCGTCGTGCCAGGGATACGTAAGCAGCTTCTCTTTTCCCTTGAAGTAGTATTCGACATGGCACTGGCCGCAGACGAATGAGCGCATCTCCTGGCGAGTCGCTTCTTTGTTGGGGTTGTACTGCTCGGTCTTCGGGCCGTTTTGCCAGCGAGTAATGCTGGGGAGGTGCGGCATCGACGTGCCGCTTTCAGCCAGACGCTGAATACCATTGAGGAATCCGGGGCGGGTGACGCGCAAGTTCATCGATTTCGGCTCGTGGCAATCGCCACAGGCCACCGGATGATCCACCAGTTTGTTGGCGGAATCCCAGGGCATGGCGCAGACGATCTCGAAACCTTTCATGATCTGGGCGAGGGTGTCGGAATCCGGTACACCGGCCTCGCGCCCTTTCTGCTTGTAGGCCGGGATGACCGCGGCGTGGCAGTGCAGGCAGGCACCGGGCTGACGGAACTGCTTGGTCCGTTCGGTCTCAAACTGGTCGGTCAGCATATAGGCATGACCGCGTTCTTCGCGATAGTCGACGCCGAAAGCGTAGCCATTAAAGAGTTCACGCCAGCGGGTATCATCGTCAAGTTTCTGAAACGCTTCGCTCCCGCCATGTTTGGTACGCGCGGTATCGACTGTCCGCTTGTAGGTGTCGTACTGGCGGGGGAAATTCTGTCCCCAGACCGACGGGTCGATGACTTCCTCGTTGATATTTGCCACCTGGAAAACGACCTGCTTGGCCTCATCCTTGCGCTGTGAGATATTCTGGTACAGCATCATCACCGCGAAGGTGGCGAGCGCCAACAGCACGACCAGCGCGACAATGATCAGTTGCGCCCGGCGGTTGGAGGCTGTGCTTTTCTCTGCCATGATCTATCCTTTCAATGCGCCGCGCCGTGCCCGACCTCGCGGTGGCAGCGGACGCAGTTCTGATGTTCATCGGCGTGAGTGAATGAACCGACCGATTCCGATATCAATTGCGCGTGGCAGCGAAGACAGTTTCGCTGGACAACTTCGCGGTTATGCTCCCGTACGCGGATCGGTTCGTTGAAGTTCTGCATGGTGAATTTCTGCGAGTGATTCCAGCCATTCTCCATCTTAATGAAATACTTGGCCGGGAAGGACTGCGGAAGGTGGCAGTCGTTGCAGATAGCGACGCCGTGGTGGCTCCCTTTCTGCCAGGTATCAAAATGCTCGCGCATGATATGGCAGTTGGTGCAGACCGTGGGGTCATCGGAAAGATACGACGCGCCGTGCGCGTAATAGAAAGTGAAGAAGCCAAGTCCTATCAGGATGCCGGCCAGGACGGCGATCACCGCGATCCATCTCTGCAACGGGGCAGAATTGGTCACTCTCACCATCGACATCCACCGAATTCAAGATTGAACATAGTCACAACATGGTCACTCACATATTATCCGTCCAATCGGTAGTCCCCTGAGCCCGGGAGCAAAGTTATCGGGTGAGGCGAATTCCGCCGGACGGACACATTCTGAAAATAGTGGTCGTCGGGGATGATGTCCAGTCTTGAGATTGAGCGTTTGCAGGGTCTGTACAGCACGGCAAAAAGCGATTGTATAACGACCGAGCGGTTCATAGGTTGTAGGAATTATTCGTCGCAAAGGAGTCCAAGAAAAGTCCATAATGCAGCGAGAGGGAAAGTGCCAATATGCAGATCTATCGAGACAGCCTGGCCAGGACCGTTGATTCAGTCAACGAAGCGTTTTTCTTCGGAGAACCGGTAAGCGCGGCCGCGCGTGACGAAGTCGCGCTCTGGATAGCCAAGCGGCAAGGGGGTGAAGGGTGTTACGCCGATATGTTCGCCCCGACCCCGTCTGACGCCAAGTCCGGCATACGACTTTTCACCGGTGAATCGCTGGGGCCGAGCGCGTCGCTGAGGCATGTCTCCGGAGAGGAAGCGTGCCGCGCGTTGGTGCTGCTTAAATCTCCATCGAAGGAAGTTAAGGACGCGCTCGCACGCGCAAGCACGGGGATGCGGGGAGCCTTGGATCGAGCCAGACAGGAGAAACGAAAGAAATTCTGCTGCGGTACGTGCGACCCGGCGTTGTGGCGACACATCACGGCCGGCGGGCTCAAGGGTGAGGAAGAGTGGCTGGACAACGGTATGAAAGTGCTGAAGGGATTTCGCGACGGCAAAGGTCGATGGCAGCGTTTCCCCTATTTCTGGACTATGCTGGCGCTCTCAGAGATGGACTTTCCCGCGGCGATCCAGGAGATGAGATATGCGGCTGCGGTTGGTGAGCGCTACGTAAATCGTAAGAAGCCCTCCGATCCTATCACCCGGCGGAGAGTTCTGGCTATCGAGCGAGTGCTGGCAAAATGTTAGAGCACGACGACCGGGATCCTTTGAAGATGATGACGCATGTTGCGATATCGCGGATAAGGATCGAAAGCCATGAATTGGTCAGCGCGTATACTTCCCGCAGGTACGGAAGCCTCACGACACGTGCCGATTCCCCGGAGGCGGTCGATCAGCGCTACCGCACGTTGGCGGACCAAATGAAAATAGATGTGAACCATCTCTTCTGCCTTCCCCAAACACACAGCAATAATGTGGTAGTACTTAGGGACAGAGAGTTTCTGCGGCGTCTGGAGGGACCGCGGCGTTACCAGTTTGCGGAGGCAGATATCCGTCGCGGGGAAGTTCATCTCGACCCGACCGACTTTGATATGGACTGGCAGCGGGGGATCGATGGTGTGATCCTGGGAGTACAGGATATTTATCCAGTCATCCTGACCGCGGATTGCGCGCCGGTGTTGTTTTGGGCACCTGATTCCCAGGTCTGCGGGATCGCGCATATCGGCCTGGTCGGAGCGGTCAATCAGTTGGCGATCCGGATGGTGTCGCTGATGCAGAGTGAATTTGGTGTCGAGCCGCGCAGAATCGAAGTCGCGATACATCCGTCGATCCGTGGATGCCACTACAATATTGAGCGATCAGGGGTTTGGAAACGGCTCCAGCGCTCTATCAAGAAATTGTATGGAGACGATAACCCGCACTACAAGGATGGGTTCTTTCATCTGCCGGAGTTCATCACCTGGCAGTTGGTCAATGCCGGAGTCCCTACAGAGCAAATCAAAGATATAGGAATTTGCACGGTGTGCAAAGCAGATGAGTTCTTCTCCCATGTCCATGCCGGGTTCACCGGCACTCAGGAGAAAGAAGGGCGCTTCGGCAGTCTGATCGGGATGCGAAAGATTTAGCGTCGCAATACGCAGGCTTAAGCGCCGTCGGGAATCTCCGCCTCAACCAATTTCGCCAGGAGGACCAGCGATTCCTGCCAACCAAGATAGCAGGCCTCCGGCGGGATCATGTCGGGAATCCCCTCCTGCGTAATGCTGACCTCGGTGCCACAGAAGACCTTCCTCAACACTACCGTTGTGATCATCTCGCCGGGCATATTGGGATCATCAAAAACATCAGTGTTGCGAATGCGTTCGTTGGGGACGAGTTCGAGATATTTGCCGCCGAAAGAGTGACTACTTCCGGTGGAGAAATTCGTGAATGACATCTTGTAGGTCCCGCCGACTTTGGCGTCAACGTGATGCACCTTGCCGGTGAATCCGTTCGGCGGGAGCCACTTGACCATGGCATCGGGATCGAGAAAGGCGCGGTAGACGCGCTCGGGGGTGGCGCGCAGGACCCGGTGGAGTTTAATGGTATTCGGCATGGTTGGTCATCCTCTCGTTCCTTATACATGAATACTGGACAAAAGGAAGCCAAGTTTCCATGATTTGTCAAGTCGGAGGAGTTACAATCGGCCGGCGCTAAAGGTGTCCCCCTGGCTGACATCGCCGGATTGATACCCCCGCAAGAACCAGCGCTTGCGCTGTTCCGAGGTTCCGTGCGTGAATGCATCCGGCACGACATACCCCTGCGTCTGTTTCATGATGCGGTCATCGCCAACCGCGGATGCCGCGTTGATCCCCTCTTCGATATCCCCTTCCTCGAGCAGTCCGGCAGTACGTGCGGCGTAGTGTGCCCAAATACCGGCGTAGAAATCGGCCTGGAGTTCCAGGCGAACTGAGAGTTGATTGTATTCGGTCTCGCTCAGACTTCCGCGCTGTGATTGCACCTGCTCCATGGTGCCGAGAAGATTCTGGATATGGTGGCCGACCTCGTGCGCGATAACATAGGCGAGCGCGAAATCCCCCTGCGCGCCAAGTTGTCGCTGCATCTGCGCGAAGAAATCGAGATCAATATAGACGCGCTCATCGCCGGGGCAATAGAACGGCCCCGCCGATGCTCCGGCTTGGCCACACGCCGACGATATCTGATTGGAGAACATCACCAGACGGGGCTGGCGATATGATTCGCCGTTCGCGGCAAAGATCTGACCCCAGACATCCTCAGTCTCAGCGAGGATCACTCCGACAAACTGACCTTCCTGCTCCTGTTCGGCGCTCAGCGGCTGTTCAACGCCGGTTGAGATGTCGGAACTTCCGGGCTGGAGTTGCTGCATGATCTGGTCGGGGCTTCCGCCCATGATCAGGTAGAGCACGACGATCACGATACCGCCAAGACCGCCGCCCATGGCGAGCCCCTTGCCGCCGAGCCGTCGGCGATCCTCGACATTGTCACTGACCCGTCGTCCTTGCCATTTCATGATCGCGCTCGCTTTCTGAAATTCCTATGAGTCGATGGTGGCCGGGTGCCCGATGCTCTCGATAAGCCAGGCCTTCACCGGAACCATAAGTGGAAGGGGAGGGAAAGTCAATTGCCGGTCAAGGCGAGGGGAATGGAGATGAGTGTGGCTTGGAGGGTCCAAATCGTTCGTTTCCAGCAGCATCGGTCACACACGATCCGGTCGCGCAACGGCTTACTGCTCGTATAGTGGTCTCCTTTTGTCTTTCTTGACTGCGTGAGGATGGTCAGACAATTCTGGTCAAAGACGATGCAGGGCCGTGACGAAAAAAAAACGAAAATACCACTTTCGCCGACATCTCTTGTCCTATATCTTCCTACATAAGAATAATTACTAACAAGTGACGAAGAACATGGCGACCAGGATGAACGGTGAGTCGGTAGCATCTATGATGGAGAAGTTCGAGTCGGTCTGCAAAGTCAAGGGACTCCGTGTGACCCACCAGCGAACCGAGATCTTTCGGGCACTCCTCCAACAGATGGATCACCCGACGGTCGAGGATGTCTACACCGCGGTGCGGAAACAGTTGCGAACAATCTCGCTGGATACCGTCTATCGGACGATCGGGACCTTCGAAGAATACGGCCTGGTCAAGCGGGTGCACCATATCGACAACGCGTCGCGCCTCGATGTCAATCTTTCCGCCCACCACCACCTGGTCTGTTCCAACTGCCACGCCATCGAGGATTTTTATTGGCCGGATTTTGACAAGATGAAGCCGCCGAAATCGGTTGCACACTGGGAGAAGATCGAGTCCAAGCATGTGGTTATCAGCGGGCTCTGCTCCAATTGCAGGAAAGCCAGGTAACATCATGCGGCGCGGTACAGAGTGTGAGAATGCATTCAATAATTGAAATACGCAATAATGATCAATCGTGATCAAAAGGAGAAGTTGTGAGCGACAAGAAGGAAGGTAAGTGCCCGGTGACGGGCGCCCATCGGACGATGCGAGGGACCTCGAATCGTGACTGGTGGCCGAATCAGTTAAACCTGAATATCCTGCATCAGCATTCGCCGAAATCGAATCCGATGGGGGAGAAGTTCAACTACGCGGAAGAGTTCAAGTCCCTTGACCTCAAGGCGGTCAAAAAGGACTTGTATGAGTTGATGACGAAATCACAGGATTGGTGGCCGGCGGATTACGGCCACTATGGCCCGCTCTTCATTCGTATGGCCTGGCACAGCGCCGGAACTTATCGCGTCGGCGATGGTCGCGGAGGCGCGAGGAATGGCACACAGCGATTCGCTCCGCTCAATAGTTGGCCCGACAACGCGAATCTGGATAAGGCGCGACGTCTGCTCTGGCCCATTAAACAGAAATACGGTCGCAAGATCTCCTGGGCCGACTTAATGATTCTCGCGGGGAACTGCGCGCTCGAGTCCATGGGCTTCCAGACCTTTGGATTTGCCGGTGGACGCGAAGATGTCTGGAGCCCGGAGGAGGATATCTTCTGGGGAGCCGAGGGCGAATGGCTGGGTGACAAGCGCTACAAGGGTGAGCGCGAGTTGGACAATCCGCTCGCCGCGGTGCAGATGGGATTGATCTATGTCAATCCGGAAGGCCCCAATGGCGAGCCGAACGCCGTAGCCTCGGGTAAGGATATCCGTGAGACATTCGGACGTATGGCGATGAATGACGAGGAGACGGTCGCGCTCGTCGCCGGCGGTCACACATTTGGCAAATGTCACGGCGCGGCAAGCGCTACTCTTGTCGGTCCGGAACCGGAAGCGGCCTCTATCGAAGAACAAGGGCTTGGCTGGAAAAACAGTCACGGTACTGGCAAAGGCGGCGATACGATCACCAGCGGGATTGAAGGCGCCTGGACTCCCACGCCGACCAAATGGGACCACAGCTACTTTGAAGTGCTCTTCCGCTTTGACTGGAATCTGGAAAAGAGCCCGGCTGGCGCATGGCAGTGGGTGCCGACCGACCCGGCGGCGAAGAACCTCGTGCCGTTGGCGCATGATAAATCGAAAAAGACCGCGCCGATCATGACCACGGCGGATCTCGCTCTCCGCATGGATCCGATCTATGAGCCGATCTCCCGACGTTTCCAGAAAGACCCTAAAGCATTCGCGGATGCGTTCGCCCGTGCGTGGTTCAAACTGACCCACCGTGATATGGGGCCGCGTACACGCTATCTCGGTCCCGAAGTTCCAAAAGAGGAACTGGTCTGGCAGGATCCGATTCCCGCGGTCGATCATGAACTCGTCAATGAGAGCGACATCGCCGCGCTGAAAACCAAAGTGCTGGCCTCGGGCCTAAGCGTGACCGAATTGGTCTCGACCGCCTGGGCATCAGCCTCGACTTTCCGTGGATCGGATCTTCGTGGCGGCGCGAATGGCGCGCGCGTCCGTCTTGCCCCGCAGAAGAACTGGGAAGTCAACCAGCCGCAGCAGTTGGCGAAGGTGTTGCAGACGCTTGAGTCTATCCAGGCGGATTTCAACAAGTCGCAGTCTGGAAAAAAGAAAGTCTCGCTCGCCGATCTTATCGTTCTGGCCGGATGCGCCGGGGTTGAGAAGGCCGCCAAAGATGCTGGGCACGATGTCAAAGTGCCATTCACGCCGGGACGGATGGATGCTTCCGAACAACAGACCGACGCGGCATCATTTGCGGTGCTGGAGCCCAAGGCCGATGGTTTCCGCAATTATCTGCGCGAGAGCCGTGGGTTCTCGCCCGAAGAACTGTTGATCGATCGCGCCAACCTGTTGACTCTGTCCGCGCCGGAGATGACTGTCCTGGTCGGCGGCTTGCGGGTGTTGAATGCCAATGCCGGGAAAACCGCGCATGGCGTATTCACCACCAAGCCGGGAGTGTTGTCGAATGATTTCTTCGTGAACTTGATTGACATGAACACGACCTGGAAGCAATCAGGTACCTCGGAGAATCTTTTCGAAGGTCATGATGCGAGCGGCAAGGTCAAGTGGACCGCGACGCGGGTTGATCTGGTCTTCGGTTCGAATTCTCAGTTGCGGGCGATCGCCGAAGTGTACGCGTGCGATGACGCGAAGGGGAAATTCGTGCAGGATTTCGTGGCGGCCTGGACCAAGGTGATGAACCTCGACCGGTTCGATTTGAAGTAAACTGAAGGATTGGCTCTATTATCCCGGAGGTCGCTTAGCGCGGTCTCCGGGATTTCTATTTGATGTAAAGGTCGAATCGGCGAGCGGCGGAGTTGACTTCGCTATGACCGCGGCACAAGTCGCGCGACCTGTCTCTGCTCACGCAGGAATTTCCCGATCCGGGTATCTTCGGCAAGAATATGATCTACCAGCCAGTGACTGAGGAAATTGAGCAGGCTGGTGATAGTCACCGGCCGATCCTCTTTGAGATCGGAGAGTATCTGGACAACTTCGCTCACCAGTCGCTTGTGCTTTTCGATATGTTGCTCCAACTCAGGGTAGCCGATCTCGCGCATCAATTGTTCTTCGGTCTGAAAATGATATTTGGTGTAATCGACGAGTTCTTTGAGCACGGTGGCCATGCTGGCGTTGGCGGTCTCCTGACCGACCGAGGCGCCCAGCGCGTTGACCATCTCGACAAGTTTCTTATGTTGCAGATCGACGACTTTGTGGCCGATCTCGAAATCAGTACTCCATTGAATGCGCGACATAACCAGAACCTCCAATAGCCCTTTTTAATGGTCAGTCTTGTCTATGTCGGCAGAAATCGGCGCTTGCATTAGGAGGGAGAGAGCCAGAGGGGGCGTGACTGGAACATGGTGTTAGAGTGACAGTTCCGAAGTAATGGTTTGTGCGGTGATGTGTGCTCTTGAGCCGCGGGGAATTTGGTGGCGGGGGCAGGATTTGAACCTGCGACCTTCGGGTTATGAGAGTGATCTGATTTCCGAGTACGAAACAACACCGGACACTAAGCAGTAGTAATAGCAATAGCTTAAGTGCTGCATATTTGTCCGGTGTTGTCCATTATTATGGCCTGTTTTGGCTTGTCTTGTTAGAAAACTGTTAGAAAGCGGTCCGGCTGGCGATTTTTGGCCGAGAGATCACCGCATCGGAGCCAGGGGCGACACTCGATATTTGGAGCATTAGTTACTTATCCTCCGCACAGCAGGCACAGTCACGTTCTATTGGCTCTTTCTGTGTGCGTTGCCTCTTCAAGATCACTCCGTTCCAGATTGCGGCCGAGAGAAAAGACACCGAACCGGCATAAGAGACAATCGGTTGAT
>JAYRFH010000229.1:0-7036 GCA_041908405.1 Candidatus Zixiibacteriota bacterium | reverse complement strand
TGAAGAATGAACGAACGGAATATCAGTAGATCTTGGCGCGTTTGAGGGCGCGAGCGAATTTGGATTCCGTCTGATGCTCAAACGGAATATCGAGCGAGTGGAACAGCTTGCGCAGGTGATCCTCGACCGTTTCGATGCGATCCATGTCGTGCAGTTCGACCTCGAGTTCGTAATCGACCGAACCATCGGTGTACATGGTTTTGTCAACCTCGAGCAGGTAGTTGTCGCCGCCGATGCGGAAGAGCTTTTTCTGGCGGACATTCTCAAACTGGATCAGTTTCGCGAGATTCAATTCGGGGAACTGGCGCTTGATGAAATCGACCGGCATGATAGACATGGCCATCAGCTCTTCGCGCAGTCCGATGATCTCATAGGCGACACCGCGCGGGATCTCGGCCTCGATCTCCTGGCGCACGACCGCGGCGCCCTCGGTGGTCGGGATCGACTTGATCGTCACGAGGCCGCGTTTGTTTTCGGCGCGGACACGGAGTGCCCATCCAGCGCGGGCGAGCTGGCGATCCTCGGTATCGAAAAAGGCGTTGATATGGTGATCCTCGGACTCGATCTGCCCGAGATAGCCGATCAGTTTGAGGTAATCGGTGAAGGACTCAAGCTTAAGCTTGATCTCGATCTCGAGATGTCTGACAGCGTCGGTCATATGGGATAAGTACGGCTATTTTGAATGATTCGACAACAAGAATCTGGGGAGAGTTTTGGGAGGGGGAATAAGCAGAACTGAGTTTGTCCGGAAAGGGGGGAAGGAGCCGTCGGGTCACACTTCGAAGCAACTCTCGACCATCGGCGATCCAAAGCATGACACGAATTGTCGGCTTCGAAGCAAGACCCGACGGAACAATCTGCGGAAAGGACTGGCACTTCGACTGAGCTCAGTGCAATTCGCTAGTTGAGCGGCAGTCGTCCCCGTCTGCCCTTCTTGAGATGAGCTCGGGCAGAGCAGGAGCTCCGCCGCGCGGATTCCAAGGTGAAACGGCTCTGACACGCAAATGGAACAAGCTTCCGACCGAAAGCCTGACGCCTCGAGCGTAGACGAGAGGCTAGGCTAGGCGAACCGAACCTACTCCACTTTCCCCAGCTCTTTCAAGCGTTGCAGGCGGGGTTGTTCATCGCGGGCAAGCCACTGATCTTTGGACAGCATTTCGTATGCTTGGGCGAAATAGGGGGTCGCCTCATCGGTACGGCCCAGGGCGAGCAGACATTCGGCGAGTTCTTCAAAGACGTAGCCATCCTGCTCTTCGCCGGACGCTTTCCATCCCGCTTCCAGGTCCTGCTGCATCGCCAGCGCGGTCTCCAGATCGCCCAACATGCGGTATGTTTTCGCGACACACCAGATAGCGACACGCAACTGCGTCGGCTGGTTCAAGGAATCGCGGATGGCAACTGCGCTGGTGAACGACTCAAGCGCGAGATCGTATTTTTTCTGGTCGAAATAATCCCACCCGATATTGTTGTAGAGCGAGCCGAGCCATTTGCGGGCTTTGGGGTCGGATGACTGCTCGGCCCACTCGAGCGCTTTGAGATTCCAGGCAAGTTTCTGGTCGACAGGCGCGGCGATCGCGCACATATGCGCGGCATCGACGGCGAGATTGTCAAATCCGCCGATCTTGGCTTTCTCCCAAGCATCGACAAAAAGAGGGAGCGCTTCCTCTTGACGTTTGGAAGAATTGCGCACTCTCCCCCGTTCCAAGAGATAGCGCACATACGCGCGCGGGCCGGCGGCGGGGAGCATGGTGTTGACAGAGTCGAGCAGAGCATCGGCTTCGGAAAATTTCTGCTGTAGTCCGAGGGTGCGGGCGATCTGGGTCAGCAGTTCGGCATGGTATCCGGTGTCATTGGCGGCGACCGCGGCTGGAATGAGCACGCGGAATGCGGTTTCGGTTTCAGCGGGTTTGTCGAAATTCCAGATGGAATCAAAATCGGGCAGGGCCGGATTGTCTTGAGCGTTGGCCATGGCGGCGGCTCCCAAAATAGCTAAGATGAGCAGAAATCTCTTCATCATAGTGTTGTGTCCGTTTGAGGGTTGTGACGGGAATATAGAATAGTGGGGCGGGGAAGTCAATGATGGAGGGACTCGTCATGATGAGCGAAGATCATCTCTGTATGACTGCTATATTGGTCTTTTGTATTACATTTGTCAGTTCTTCCAAGTGCCGGCCCCTATATGAAAGGAGTCTGCACCATGACCACAACCCGTCTTGCCACCACCGTCAAAGAAAAACCATCCCTCACCACCGACCGATTGAACCGGATGCTCGCCCTCTCCCCCAATGACTTGCACTCGGGGCGATATCGCACCCTGCTCTACCGCTTCCTGTGCGATCAGATACCGATAATCTCCGCCTGCGTCTGGACCTGGGCACGTCTCTCCGCCGCGCCGGGGAGATATAGAATAGTCTCACCGGATGGACAGGAGATCCCGGAGAAGGAATCAATCAGCGCACCCCTCGCGCGACTCAACCGCTTGTCCGAACAGATAATGAAGGTCACCAACCGTGACCGGGTCGGGGTCGCGACGATGCTTCCCGACCTTTTTACGTCGCTTTATCGCGATGGAATATTCGGCGGATTTGTGACGATCCTCCCCGATGGCTCCGGGGTCGATCAGTTTGTGCCGGTCGACGCGGTATATCTGCGTGGCGAACAAACCGCGCGCGGACCGCAACTTGTGTATGACAACGGCGAGATCACTGTGCCGCTGGATCGGGCGGATTTCCGGTATGTCGCGCTGACCAACACGATCTCTGAGCCATTTGGGAGGTCGATACTTCACCCTGTCCCGTTCATTTCATTTATCGAGCAGCAGTTAATACGGGATCTCCAGCGCGCTCAACACAACGCCGGATACAGCCGACTGCATGTCAAGATCACGCCGCCGGAGCGGATGGCCGGGGAGTCGGACAACGCCTACACCGATCGGATAAATCAGTATTTCGATGCTACGGTCTCGATGATCCGCGAGTGCGAGGTCGATGACAACCCGGTCACGTGGGATAATGTGACGATCGACTATATCGGGCCGAAGACCGCGCGGGGCGTGACCAATAGCTGGTTTATCAATCATCGCGCGTTGATCGAGGATATCTGCGCCGGAACCAATCTCGCGCCATTCCTGCTCGGCTATTCGTATGGCGCGACAACCACCTGGGCGGACTTTAAGTTCGATATCGTGATGCGTCAGGTTCGCTCGGTGCAGGCGCAGGTGGCGGATTTTCTGGAATGGATCGGGAATATCGAACTGGCTCTGGGCGGGTTTGACGCCAAGTGCCGGTTTGAATTCGACAATACCTTCGCCTATCAGGCGGCTGATTCTATCGGGATAGAATCAAAGCGGGTGGATAATCTGCTCAGACTATTCCAGGCCGGCTTGATCGATGAAGCGGTCGCCCGCGAGCGCGCATGCCGGATGATATAGTGTTGCCGGAAGAGAATATCTGGCTTGATGGCGTGCTGGATATTCCATCTTTCGCGACGAAGATACTCGGCATCTCACCGCACGATGGTCAGCGGCAATGGCTGGCGAACTCGATCAAGCGAGAGAATATTCTGGTGACGGGGAATCGCTGGGGGAAGTCGTTTGTCTCAGCAGTGAAACTTCTGCACCACGCGGTCTACCGGTATCGCGACCGGAAATACGACAGCGCCGACCGCTACCGCGCGGCGGTGGTCTCTATCACGCAGAATCAGGCGGATCTGGTGCTGCTGCACGCCCTCCGCCTGGTCTACCGTTCGCAATGGATGAAGCCGCTAGTTGAATCGGTACTGCATACGCCATTTCTCCAGATCACACTGACGAATGGCGCGACAATCGAAGCGCGCACCACCCAGAACCGCGGCGATTATCTATTGGGGAATGACTATGACTTTGTCGTCTATGACGAGGTCGCGTTTGACCCGAACGCGGAACATGTTGTGGAAGAGGTCTTGATGATGCGACTCGCCGACCGTGAAGGGACATTAGACTTGGTCTCGACACCGAACGGCAAGAACTGGCTGTATCGTAGGGCGAATGAAATAGTCGATGGGAAACAGCCGGGCTATTTTCAGCGCGGCGACAGCCGGGACAATGAACATATCTCGCGCGAGTATCTCGATGAACGGGTCACCTATTTCTCAGAAGCACGGCTCAAGCAGAATATCATGGGGCAATTCGTGGATTCCGGCGGCGAGGTGATACCGGGGAGAGATATCGATGCCGCGCTCGCGCGGATGCGCACGCTTCCTGCGATAGTTGATACTACACGATGTCGCTTCATCTCCGGCTGGGACCTGGCGCGGAAACGGACCGCGACAGTTGGGATCACGATCTGCGTGCACGACGGCATTGCGCGCGTGGTGAAACTCGAACGGCTCAGGATGTTTGATTGGCCGGTGATACTTGAGAAGATACGTCAGCGTCAGAGGGAGTATCCGGGAGAGCTGCTTATCGACGCGACCGGACTGGGGGATGTAATACTCCAACAGTTGGATGATATCAAACCGACAGGAGTGATCTTCACGCCGAGCGCGAAAGCCGAATTGCTCACTAATGTCGAGTTGATGCATGCCCGCGGTCTCGTCGCGTATGACCGCTGGGAGTTGCCGGATGGTCCGGGTCGCACGTGGTCACTGGAAGACGAACTTCGCTCGGCGCGTTGGGATGACAACAACGAGTGCGACGCGTTGATGGCGTTGGCGCTGGCGTTGCGACCATTGGCGACGCGGGGCGTGGCGATGGTAATGCCGAGGGTGGGGAGGGGGTAATCAATGAAACCCTCACCCGCCCTTCGGGCACTCTCTCCCTAAGGGAGAGGGGAAGAATGGGAGACGCAGCCTAGTGAGTTTGTCCCAATTGTATCGTATGGGGCTATTCTACTAGAGATTGAGTGTAAGCTTAGGGATTGTAATGGACGGTCCCCAGATTTTTCTCTTCTCCCTTTGGGAGAAGGTGGCCGGAGGTCGGATGAGGGTTATTCTTCATTTTCACTGACAGCCCCTGTCAGTCCTCATGCCTACTTTGGACCCATGAGAAAAGCAGTACGAAATCACTCCGTCCTCGTCGATCGAGCACGACAGATGCGCTCAGGATCCACATCGGCGGAGGAACGTCTCTGGTATTACCTTCGAAATCGTCGTTTCAGTGGCGTGAAGTTCAGACGGCAACATCCATTCGGACCGTACATTCTAGATTTCTATGCGCCCCGGCACAACCTGGCAATTGAGGTCGATGGCCCAAATCACTTCACGGAGAGTCAGGCAGAGAAAGACGGGTCACGTACACAATTTCTTGAAATAAACGGCATCATGGTACTCCGGTTCAGCAATACGGATATCTACGAGAGTATTGAAAGCGTGCTGACGCAGATCTATGCGCATTTAGATTTGTGACAACAGGAAGACCCTCATCCGCCCTTCGGGCACCTTCTCCCAAGGGGAGAAGGGAAGACACAGAGGACCTTCTGACCGCGATCGAGAAGGCGTCAGTGATTTCCGGCTTTTTGTTCTTCCCCTCTCCCCTTGGGAGAGGGTGGCGCGGAGCGACGGGTGAGGGTTCTTTCCCCTTGACACAGACCCATGCAATCCATATCTTAACCGTAGATAATCATCCCTTCACCGTATCGAATCGCGCCTCACACGATTCGTTTTTTCTCGTACAACCTATGCGTATAGCCCCACTGGCTTCCTCATGGCCGTTCTGCGTGGCATGAAGCACGTAAAGGAGGAGACCTATGGAAAGGAAGTTTTCCTGAGGATCGTGCCGGATCCCCTCCAGGCAGTTCCAAAGGAGAACAAACAGAGGAAGTGACCATGCGGTGTCCGGTCCTCTGTCCGGGCCGGTAGAAGCATGGATCGACCGCGCCATTGACCGAGCAAGCATCCGGATGGCCTCCCCGGCCGATTCCGGCGCACACGCTCACCTATCAGTCGGCTGCTCACGGATGACGTGGTCGATGAGGAAGGTTTGGCGAGACCACTGAGTTTCGCTCAGGACAGATTCGCAATATGAACGGGCCTGACTTCGCTGCGGCGGAGTCAGGTTTTTGTTTGGTAGCATCGACTTACTCCCCAGACTGTTGTCTCCCCCCCATAATCCGGTCGTGAATCGGGAGCTTCCACAGGCGTGAAATCCTTTCCGCCCGGTGCAATCCCTGCACAGAATTTGCGTTAAGTTGTTGTCTGACAATAGCATTAGGGAGGGCTTCCGGTGAGCAGTCTTTCGGGGCACCCGGCTTGCATTTCTGTCGGCGAACGAAATGGAAGCGAGGCTAGGTGCCATGAAAGTGAAATTCACGCTGACGATGGATGATGTAGTGGTCGAGGACAAATGCATCGACCAGATCATCATGGACTGGGAGACGGAGATAGACCAGCAGAAGATCCTGGAGGTCTCTCACCAGTGGATCACCACGCAGAATTTCCTGACCCAGCGGATGGTCGGCCTGACCCGCGTTGGGGAATCATCGCTCACCATTGAACCGCTCGAAGAAACCTGAGGTGATTGCCGGGCATGACTGACTACATAGCCACGGTGGGTGCGGCCGTGACAGCGACAGTCGAGAATCTCGCGTCACTGTTGTATCCACTGAAGACCCTCATTGAGACTCATTTCGGCCCGAACGGCCTGCTCGCGACCTACATTGTCGCGGCCGTCCTGGGCTTTCTGCTTATCTGGAAATTGGTCCAGCTCGCCTTCGCCGCGCTGAAGTATGTCGTGATACCATCGCTCGTGCTGGCGTTTCTGGCGACGCTCTTTCTCCCCTATACGTTTGCGGCGGTTCTCCCCTTTACGGTCGCGGGATGTTCGCTGGTTCTGCTGTTCAAAGGCTGAGCCATCAGACTATTGGATTTCTCCAAGATTTTCTCTCTGAAATTCGCCTGTGTCGAACATCGTTGAACCGATAATCCCGCGCCAATCAACAGGATAGTGATCTTCTCCCCGTCCGGCCCGCGCCTTGCACTACTCCCTCTGAAACAGAACCTGCATCTCGGGAACGACCATGGACGAAGCTAAAAAATGTATCAACTGCCACCGCGACCTGGT
>JAYRFH010000228.1:0-15424 GCA_041908405.1 Candidatus Zixiibacteriota bacterium | reverse complement strand
TCATGGCGTCACTACCCGAGGTTGCGCTGAGATCTCGTCACCATCGAGTACACGAGTTTTCACGGAGACCGATCGACGGATTTTGGAGACGCGATTGACCAAACTGACTCTGTCCATATCAGCGGTGGGAAGGAACCCACCCGCGGTGAAGATATAATAGTCAACGTCCTTGCCTTCCACATATGGAAAGATACCGGGGGCACGCACCTGGCCACCGACGCGCACCCATCCCAGCTTGCGCGGGACAAAGACCGAGTCCATCGGTTTGAGCAGTGTGGTGAGGAAATCTTCATTCCCCGCAATAATGGGATACCGTTCGCGCGGTGCGTGTGAATACTCGTCGGTTTCGGCTATTCTGAAGATCGTAACGCGACCAACATTGGCGTTCGGGCCGTATCCGCCGGCCATTTCAAGTGCTTGACTAAGGGTAAGGTCAGCCTGCATGGCGAAATGTCCCGGTCGATTCACTTCCCCAAGGACTGAGATCCCAAGTGTTTCGTCTTTAACGCGGCTGGGGACGAAAATGATGTCTTTGGCTTTGATGCTGCCGGACTGCCAGGCATTCTGCTCAGATTGACCAAGCTGTCGGATACCTATCGAATCAGCGTTAGCTGTCAAACCACCGGCCAATCGCAGAAGGGTGTTCAGGTCATCTTCCGGGCGAAGCTCTATCTCTCGGGGTTTGACTACTTCGCCCAGCACCTGCACAGCGTCGGTTGACCGTACTGGGATATTGAGATGATACCCGGCATAAAGATACGGATTGGCACTCTCATCACCGAGGAATAGAGCACGGTCAAGATCTATGGGAATCGACTTAGGGCCGCCTGACAGAACGATGCGACGAGTAGAACCTTCTGGAAGAATACCGCCGGCAAGGTCAATAACATCGGACACGCGCTGTGAACTGTAGACTCGATAGAACCCCGGGTTACGAACTGCTCCGGAGATGGAAATTCCGATCGGCCGAGGATCCCCGACAGTCATGACCATCTCTTTGGCGTTATATTTGGAGCGAAGTGGCCCGGCCAGTTTCTCTCTCGCCTGTGTCAGCGTAGTACCCCGCAGGTCAATCACACCGAGAGTGGGATGAACGATCTGTCCGTCCGAGGTAACTTCGAGATTAAGCGCTCCGAGGCTACTCTGAAGAAACGTGACACGAATGATCTCGCCGGGGCGGATCAAGTAAAGGTCGGGGTCGATCGGTCGGTCATAAGTGGCAGGCAGAACCTGCATAAGTAACGAATCGGCCGCAGACGAACCTATCTGGGCATTCCCCGCCTGAGCCAGGGTCAGAAGCAGCAGTGTCAGGCCCACAAGCCGGACGGTACGATTGAGAGATATCCTGTTATTCATGGGTATAGACCGCAAGCATACGCAAGCCAGTCGGCCTTGTCAACGGGATAAAAATACCCTAACTGATTGGGAAACAAGGCAACTACCGGTGAAAAAGGGTCAACCGGGGCCATCCAAATGGCCCCAGTTGATACAAGTCATGAATTGGAGCGTTGAATCAGGTCTTCGTGGCTGGGAGATTCCGCCAGAAGATGCCCGCCGCGAAATTCGTGGTACTTTACTGCCGCACTGACGAAGTCGCGGAATAGTGGATGCGGACGAAGCGGTCGGGATTTCAGTTCCGGATGGAACTGCACACCAACAAACCACGGATGGGTTGGCACTTCGACAATCTCGACCAGACGATTGTCTGGCGATGTCCCGGCCATCAGCAGGCCGCGGTCGACCAGCATATCGCGATAGGCGTTATTCAACTCGTAGCGGTGGCGGTGGCGTTCGGAGATTTCGGTGGTCCCGTACGCTTCGTAAGACCGGCTGTCTTTTCTCAGAATACACGGGTACGCACCAAGGCGCATCGTACCGCCAAGTTCGGTTACTCCCTCCTGGTCAGCCATCAGGTGGATCACCGGATGTTTCAGATCACGATAAAACTCGTAACTGTGGGCGTCTTCGAGGCCGCAGACATTGCGGGCATATTCAATGACCGCGCACTGCATACCCAGGCAGATGCCAAAGAACGGGATATTGCGCTCGCGTACGTACCGGATCGCTTCGATCTTTCCTTCCACGCCGCGCTCTCCACAGCCACCGGGGATCAAGAGACCGTCGACATCATACAGGAATTTCCCGGCTCCCCCCTGCTTAATATCTTCCGAGCTGATCCAAATGAGACTCACCTCGGCATCAGAGGTCACCCCCGCGTGCACGAACGACTCAATGATCGATTTATACGCGTCCTTCAAATTCACATACTTGCCGCAGATCCCGATCTTGATATGCTTGCGCGGGTTCTTGACGGTGTGAACCATCTGGCTCCACTCGGTCAGGTCGGGCTGCGGGACATTCCAGCGGAAGTGGTCGCATACAATCTGGTCTAGCTGCTGGTCGTGGAAGTGGAGTAAAACTTCATAGATAGTGGGGACATCCTCAGCGGCGATCACATTACGGGTCGGGACTGAACAGAAAAGCGAGATCTTCTGGCGAAGTCCTTCATTCAGCGGTTTGGATGACCGGCACAATAGAATATTCGGTTGGATTCCGATTTCGCGGAGTTCTTTGACCGAGTGCTGGGTCGGTTTGGTTTTGAATTCTCCAGCGGCGGAGAGATGCGGAACAAGCGTGACATGGATGTACATCACGTTCTCCGCGCCTTCCTCCATCCCTATCTGACGAATAGCCTCGAGGAAAGGAAGAGATTCGATATCACCGACTGTCCCGCCGATCTCGCAAATGACGACATCAGGTTTTTCACTATGCGCCGGTAGTTTGCGGACGCGGCTTTTTATCTCTTCGGTGATGTGCGGAATCACTTGTACAGTTGCACCGAGGTAGTCACCCCGCCGTTCACGGGAGATGACCGTATGATAGACCTGGCCGGTCGTGACATTGTTCGCCTTGTCCATCGATTGGTCGAGGAAACGTTCGTAGTGACCGAGGTCGAGATCGGTCTCCGAGCCGTCGTCGAGCACATACACTTCGCCGTGTTGGAACGGGTTCATGGTGCCCGGGTCGACATTGAGATATGGATCGAATTTTATAGAGCGAACTTTGAGTCCCCGCTTCTGGAGCAGGAACCCGAGCGAGGACGCGGCAATTCCCTTGCCCAGCGACGAGACCACCCCACCCGTGACAAAAACATACTTGGTTGAATCTGTGGCAGACATATCTATTCCCTGTATTAAACTAATTCCAACTTACGAATATCATCCGGCGTGTCAATGGAGATCGAGGTCACTTTGCTCTCGAACAAGCCGATCTTACCGCCATGTTCAAGGATGCGGAGTTGCTCGAGTGATTCCGCTTTTTCCAGCGGCGCGGGTTTCCAATGCGCAAACGACTCCAACCCTTTGCGCCGGAAGAAGTAGACACCAATATGCTTGAGGTAATGGTACTGCGAGAGTCGGTCATCCGAATCTGGATGTTGGACAAATGGAATCGGGTATCGCGAAAACCAGAGCGCCATCTTCTCCTGCGAACAAACCACTTTCACAGTATTTGGATCATATAATTCTTCGTCGGATCTGATCGCTGTTGCGGTTGTGGCAAACATCATTCTGGGAGATCGCCGCATCAGTTCGATCCCTTTGTCGATCACTTTGGCCGGAAGAGTCAGATTGTCGGCTTGAATATTGATAATAATCTCACCGCCGAGTTTGGCGGCAATTTCGGCCACTCGGTCAGACCCGGACGGATGTGATTTGCGAGACAACACAACCTCTGCGCCGAAGTCTTCGGCCGCCAACCTGATCTCTTTACTATCCGTGGCGATGACCAGTCGGTCCACTCGTTTGGCACGGCGCATTTCATTCCAGACATAAAAAAGAAGCGGCTTTCCTTTGAAGGGATACAACACCTTTCCGGAAAACCGCCGGGACCCTAACCGCGCCGGGATGACTGCGAGAACTTGAGGTTTCATCCCCCAATGACCTTTGGCACGAGGAAAAACTCCCCGTCCTGTTGGGGTGCGTTGGCCAGCGCCTTGTCGCGCGGAAGTGACGGCTCGGCGACATCTTCGCGGAACACATTCTGCGCGGTGATAAACTGGTTTTGCGGCTCCACCCCTTCGGTATTCACCGATTTGAGCTGATCAATGTGATCAAGAATGACCGTTAGCTCGGTAGTGTAGCGTTCAATCTCTTCGGGGGTCAGGTTCAACCGCGCCAGGCGGGCTATATGCTCTACTTGGGCTTTTGAGAGTGGCATGGGTGAAGTTACGGATCAAGCGATAAGTCGTCAAGGGTAAAAACCGGACAATTGAAACAGACCCGGACAGCGCAAATAAGTTGTTTGGGGCGCTAAAGTTATCGGCAACTGTTCCGACATCTCCAATACATGTACCATAATGAAACAAGGAAATATGGGACTATGACACCCGGGCAGTTTCACCTTGAAGCGGAGTTGACCGACCGTGTTGCCACACGTCGGGCGGACACGCGGCTCTCTGACCAGGCATCGGATGCCGGTATCGTTTCACTTCTGATCGGTGTAGCCACGCGAGGATGGTTGACCGACCACGAAAAAGAGTTCCTCGATTCCCTCGTGCCGTCACACAGCATTAGTTTCCTGACCTACGATGGCCAGTATCTTCATCCGGAGGCTGTGCCACTCTTGAATCCCGAACAGCTTGAAGCCTCCTACCTGCTGGAAAACGCGGTCTACTCGCATCGGCAACGACTGGCTACCGGATCGTTCACCAGCAGCCGTGTACACGCGGCGAGGTTGGGAGAGCTGAGCGGGAAACAGCTTACGTTCGGGATGATCGGACAGGATCGTGGCGGAATTTATGACAACGCCGCCGACAACTTCTCAATCCTGGTGGGGCATTTCCGTACAGCGGTCCAACGCGTGCGGCCCGCGGTCGAACGTATTCTGGCGGTTCTGACCTCTGACACTCCCGCGTTGCTGGTCAACCGGTGCTCCGGGCGAATAATCGCGGCCAATGCGGCCGTGTGTTCAAAGATTGATGGTGACTATGGGGAAACAATCGACGCAGAGTTTAGTACCTGCAAAAGCAGATTAAGCAATCTGCTCGAAAGACACTCTCTACACGCGGAGAACTTGCGGGTAGGTGAGATAGACCTCTCCCTCATCAGTTTTATGCCACGTCGTACAAAGGCCGGAGAGATGGCCGGAGAGATGTACCCGAAATTCATCGAAAGTCTCCGTCGGGCGACTCAGGCGCTACATTCGACGGCGCATCATCTTGAAGGAATAATCACCTGGCAACCGGGTCATCCGGAGACCGAACTTCTCCGCCTTATCCATGAAGAAACGACCGAGTTGGAGCAGATCGTTCATCGTTACCAGTTGCTGACTGTCTTTGGGCAACTCAGAACGGAGCAGATCAATCCGGCCGACGAATTGCGCAAGACGGTCACGCACGCCGCCATACATCACCCTGCGCGCCAACTGACCATGACCGAACAATGGTCCACGCGTGTCGAACTGAACCTCCCGACAGAGGCGCTGGCTGTCCTGTATGAGACAATTCTGGAGGTTCATCTCACGTCCAGTGGATGTATGACCACTACCTCGGTCGCCCTCGACGCCGATCCGTCCGGACGGCTGGAGATCCGCGTAGAGACCACTTCGCCAAATGCGACCGCCCATCTACACTGCTCCACCGACTGGAGCGACTACATCGAGTCGTTGGGGAGACTCCTGGGCTTCACCGTACACCACCGTTTCGCGGACGGCACGAGAATCGAAACCATCCTGACGCACCATAAGGATTCACGCACCCATGAATAATTCCGTAGACAACAGCACGATACGGATCCTCGTGATCGATGATGAACAGATGAGCCGCGAGTGCATTGTATCTGTTCTGGCCAGCGAGCAATTCCAGGTCATGCAGGCCTCGAACGCCGCCGTTGGTCTGGCGCTCACGCGCAAATACCAATTCGACCTTGTGATCACCGACCTGAGAATTGGGGATGATTCAGGGATCGATGTGATCCGCACCGTCCAGTCGACCGTGCCGGAAACCGAGATCATCCTTATCACCGGATATGGGACAATCGAAAGCGCCGTCGAAGCCATACAGGCCGGTGCGTTCGATTATCTCACCAAGCCGTTCTCCAACCAGCATCTGCTGGTCAAAGTGAATAAGGCGGTTGAGCGCAAGCTGATGAAACGCGAGATCACGGTGCTGCGTCAGCACGTGGCCATGAACTATGGATTCGACAATATCGTCGGGATCTCTAAGGTGATGGCGCAACTCAAAGAAACTGCCCAGCGTGTCGCTCCGACAGATATTACGGTCCTCATTACCGGGCCTTCCGGAACCGGCAAGGAACTCTTTGCCAGGGCGATCCACCATCACTCCAATCGCCGGACAGGTAGCTTCGTGGCGGTAGATTGCAGCGCGATACCCGAGACGCTTCTTGAATCCGAACTGTTCGGCCATGTGAAGGGATCTTTCACTAACGCGTATAACGCCAAGAAGGGTCTGTTCGAAGAGGCACACGAAGGAACGCTGTTTTTGGATGAGGTCTCCAACATACCCATGGCAACGCAGGCGAAATTGCTTCGTTTCCTGCAGGAATCCGAGATACGTCCGGTCGGCGCGACCGAATCGAAGAAGGTCAATGTGCGGATCGTGGCGGCTACCAACCGCGATCTCAAGACCATGGTTCAGGAGGGGACCTTCCGCGAGGATCTCTATTTCCGCCTCAATGTCATCCCGCTAAATCTCCCGCCGCTGATAGAGCGGCCGGAAGATATCGAGATGCTGATCGACTACTTCCTGCGCAAGATATCGCACGACATGAAGGGTCACACCGTGACCATCACGCGTCGGGCAGTTGACAAAATGCTTGGGCACAAATGGCCGGGGAATGTCCGCGAACTGGAAAATGCGCTCAAGCGCGGCGCGGCGCTCTGCCAGGACAACCAGATAGACGTCAACGACGTCATCTTTATCGCTGGTGAACGTCCTGTGGTCGAAACAGATGCTCCGACCAGGATGTCTATCACTTTCCGGGGTGGACGCCTTGACGCAGAACAGCGCTCGCTGATAGTCAAATCACTGGCGGAAAATGACTGGAACTTCACTAGAACTGCGCAGGAGCTGGGCATCGGACGAACCACGCTCTGGCGCAAGATCAAGAAATACAATCTCACCAAGTTGGGAGCTATCGACGAGGTCGAGGTTTAGCAAGAACACGAGTCAAGGAAGACCGTAGGCGGTATCGGGATTTCCGGTGCCGCCTTTTTCTTTGACTAGTTGCGCTGATTGAGTCGAGCGCGACGGCGCGCATTGTTGTGCTCGTCGTTCGTCCGCGAAAAGATGTGCCCACTGGAACCATCGGCCACAAAAAAGAGATAGTCGGAACCATCGGGCCGCATCGCCGCCTGTATCGACGCCAGCCCGGGTGAATTGATCGGCGTCGGCGGAAGCCCCTGAATCCGATACGTATTGTAAATAGTAGTGCTGTCGAGGTCCGCGCGAAGAAGCGGCCTATCCAGTCCCCCCAGACCATAGATCACTGTGGGGTCAGCGTCCAATGTCATTCCCAAACGCAGACGATTCAGATATACAGATGCCACACGGCTTCGCTCAGACGCCAGGGGGGTCTCGGCCTCAATGATCGAGGCAAGAACAAGTGTCTGATATTTGTTTAAACCCGTAGTTATCGGCTGTCGCCAGAGCGAGTCAGTGCGGTCATGAAATGTCTGAACCATCTCGGCGATCACAGAGCGATAAGAGACACCAAGCGCGAAAGAATATGTTTCAGGGAAAATATGTCCCTCCAAATATGGAACCTCTAAGCTATCCAGAAAATCTCGGTCGTGAGCCAGGGCCATGATCGACGCGGAATCGAGCTGAAGCTTTGTTTGGAGCACCGACGCGATTTTCCAAATCGGCATCCCCTCAGGAATCGTTACTTCGGTCAGTTCAACATCACCGCGCGCAAACTTGTCCAGAACTGAGCGCGCCGAATTCTCGCCGGTAAAGACATAGGTACCCGAGAGGAGTCTTCTGTCGATTTTGAGCAATCGCGCCGGGTAAGTCAACATCCACCTGTCCGACACAACGCCTTTGGTAACCAGTTCATCCGCTACACTGCTGAACGATTTCCCGTTTTCGACTGTAATTGAGACCGTTTGATCACCCAGGTCAATTGACCGGGTGTAGAGGAAGAAGAGAAAGATGGTTGCAGCAATCCCTATCCCCGCGGCTATAGCAATGGCCATTCCCCAGGACATGGTCGGCCGACGGAAGCGGTTGACAATCCATGAGGTCAGACGGATGAGGAGTAGTCCCACGCCTACAATCAACAGAAAGATAGTCGTGAGCGCATACCAGAGGTATTCCCAGAACTGGATATCGGCATCACCCTTCACGATGTTCCTCCATGTATCGCTGCAGGATTATGACAGCGGCGATCCGATCCACTCGCTTCTTGTCCTTCCTGACTTTCTGACCGTGCGCGCGGATGATCGAGGAGGCCTCGCGGGATGTATCGGCCTCATCGACGCGAATGATGGGGCCTGAGTAGTGGGCGGAAAGTTTTTCGATGAATGAATCTATCTCTTCACACTTCCTGCTTTTATCACCGGACGCGAGCAGCGGGTAACCTACTACAACAGTGGATGGATTGTACTGAGTGATGACCCCGGAGACCAGCTTGACCGCCTCGGCCATGGATTTGATCTCGAGGGTGCTCAGCGCCGACGCAATGATCGCCATCGGGTCGGATTTCGCCAATCCGATCCGTTTGGTGCCATAGTCAATTGCCAGAATAGTGCGGTCCCTCATGACCCCGCAATCTACCGGAGTTCAAAGGCCGGAGTCAAAAAGAATGTTGGCCGGCCGGATGTCCGGTCAACGCATTACTCCCATTCGATAGTCGCAGGTGGCTTGGAAGAGATATCATAGGTCACCCGGTTGACTCCGCGGACATTTCGGATGATCCGGTTGGAGATGTGGGCAAGGATCTCGTTGTCGATACGCGCCCAGTCGGCGGTCATGCCATCGACCGAGGTAACCGCGCGAAGCGCTACGACATTCTCATAGGTGCGTTCGTCCCCCATGACCCCGACCGCTTTGACCGGGAGCAATACGGCAAAGGCCTGCCAGATATCGTCGTAGATCTTGTTCTTATGTAGCTCTTCGATAAAGATATGGTCGACTTCACGAAGCAGGTCGCACCGTTCTTGGGTAATATCACCCAGGATACGGACAGCCAGCCCCGGCCCCGGGAACGGGTGGCGGCGGATGAACTGGTCGGGGAGTCCGAGTTTGCGGCCAAGGGCGCGAACTTCGTCCTTGAACAGCTCACGGAGCGGCTCAACCAGTTTCAATTTCATCCTGTCCTTCAGACCACCGACATTGTGGTGAGACTTGATCGTAACCGAAGGCCCCTTGAACGACGTTGATTCGATGACATCGGGATAGAGCGTCCCCTGTCCCAGGAAATCCACCGCGCCGATCTTCTCGGCCTCCTCTTCGAAGACATCTATGAAAGTCGCGCCGATTATCTTCCGCTTTTTCTCAGGATCCTCGACTCCAGCAAGCCGGTGAAGGAACAGATCAGAGGCATCCACTGGATAAAGATTAATGCCGAGAGTCTTGAGCATGGCGGTAACATCTTCAAACTCATTCTTGCGGAGCATCCCGGTATTTACAAAGACAGCATGGAGACGCTCAGCTATCGCGCGGTGCAACAGCATAGCCGCGACTGTTGAATCAACACCGCCGGAAATACCGAGCAGAACCTTTCCCTGTCCCACTTGCGCGCGAATGCGCGAAATTGATTCATCTACCAGAGACTCAGTCGTCCAGTCCCCCTGCAATCTGCAAATATCGAAGAGGAAATTGTGCAGTATCTGCTTCCCTTCTGCAGTGTGATGGACTTCCGGATGAAATTGTACGCCGTAGATGTGGCGGGCATCATCGGCGATCGCGGCCACTGCAAGGCCATCACTGGCGCCGGTGACTTGAAATCCTTGTGGAAGCGATACAATGGAGTCGGCATGAGACATCCAGACCTGACTTTGCGGCGACAAGCTGCGGAAGAGCGGGGCGGTGTCATCTGGGCGGAAAGTCGCGCGGCCATATTCCCGATGTTCACTTCGCACCAGTTTCCCCCCAAAGACATCGGCCAGTAGCTGCATACCGTAACAGATCGCGAGGATCGGTACGCCGATCTCGAAAAATTCGCGTCCAACCCGCGGAGCATCTACATCCGCAAGCGAGGACGGGCCACCGGACAGAATATACCCCCGCACATTGCGGTCGCGATACTTGGCGAGGTCGGTATTGAACGGGACGATCTCGCAATAAACATGGGCTTCGCGAATGCGACGGGCGATCAATTGCGTGTACTGAGAGCCAAAATCCAGGATCAGTACCATTTCATGGGTGGCCACTATGAAGTTCCTTTCGGTGCGGTGATAACGGTGTCATGCAGGAATGCGTCGTTGGTCCCGGGACGGTCATCCAGATAGTGCAGGCCGCGGGATTCGCGACGAGATATAGCGCTCTGAATGATCAACTCCGCGACGGTTGCCAGATTGCGGAGTTCCACAACGTTGTAGGTCGCGGGAGTCGCGTAGTAGTATTGATCAATCGCGGTTCGTATCTGCTCAACTTTCTCGTGAGCCAGCGCTAGCCGATCTTCAGTTCTGACAATGCCGACAAAATCCGACATGACGCGCCGCAGTTCGCGGCGATCGTGAGCAATCAGAATTTTCTCGCGCGGGTAGGCGAGAGACGAGTGCAGCGCGTTTTCAACCTGAACCGGGCGGTTGAACTCTACTCCCTTCAAGTAATCGATCGATTTTTCGGAGGCAAACCTTGCCATAACGACCGCTTCGAGGAGGGAGTTGGACGCCAGTCGGTTTGCTCCATGCATGCCGGTCATGGCAACTTCTCCCGCTGTATACAGACCCGGGAGTTCGGTCTCTCCTTCGATAGTAGAGAGAACACCGCCGCACGCATAATGCGCCGCCGGGACAACGGGAATTGGACGTTCGGTGATATCGAATCCGTAACGCAGGCATTCGGCATAGATGTTCGGGAATCGAGACTTGATGAATTCTGCGTCTCGATGACTTATGTCCAAGTAAACGTACTCTTCGCCGCTGGCTTTGAGTTCCTTGTCGATGGTCTGCGCGACAATGTCACGAGGCGCAAGGTCTTTCAGCTCATGCGCGTTTTCCATCAGGAAGCGGCCATCGGTCGATTTCAGGCGTGCGCCTTCGCCACGAACCGCCTCAGAGATGAGGAATGGTTCGCGCCCCGGTGCATATAGTGTAGTCGGGTGGAATTGGATGAACTCCAGGTTGGCGACCGGAATCCCGGCACGATAGGCCATCGCCACGCCATCGCCGGTCGCTATCTCAGGATTGGAGGTATGGAAATAGACCTGCCCCAGCCCGCCGGTGGCGAGCATCGTGACCGGTGCGTAAATCGCGGTAAAGAGTCGACCGGCCTCGGAGAAAACGAATGCTCCCACACAGGACGATTGTCCGCCAACAGTCGTCTTTATCAGATCCAGGGCAATATGGTCGCGGAATATCTGGATAGTTTCGCTCTTGGCCCGACAGGCGCTGAGCAGAGCCCGTTCGATCTCTTTGCCGGTCAAATCTGAGGCATGGACAACGCGATTGGCCGAATGTCCTCCCTCGCGACCGAGATCAAATCGCCCGGCCACTTTGGTGAAGCGAACACCGTAGTCGATCAATTCCTGAATGACGGCTGGCCCGGCCTCGACGACACGTTCGACGACATCCTTCTTGCACAGTCCGCATCCCACTTTCAGGGTATCCGCGATATGAGCGTCAAAGGAATCAGTCCCGGAGAGGACAGCCGCGATCCCGCCCTGAGCGCGGTTCGTATTGGTCGCCGTCTCCCCCTTTTTGGTCACGAGTGCGATTCGCGCTTTGGGCATCTGTTCGGAAACGCGGAGGGCGTAGAACAGACCTGCTATGCCGCTGCCAATAACCAGGATGTCAAAATCACGATTCATCAGGTTTCCCGAGGTTCAAGACCTAGCTTTTCAGTCAGATATGAGACGAGTCGTTCCTCGCCAGGGTCAAGGTCAATCGTTAGGCCAAGATAATACGACTCGCGGCCGAAATCAAAGTCGTCCAGTTTGACCCAGTCTTTTCCGGTAGTGAGCACAATGTCTGATTCGTGTTCATCCGCCATTTGTTTGATCTTCTGCAAAAGCGCCCCGTCATACTGCTGGTGGTCGGACAACTCCATGGCGTGATCCAAGTCTCCAGCCAGCGAGTTAACCATCTTGCGCAGGGACCGGAAATTCCCGATTCCCGCGAATAGGAAGACCGACTTGTCCTCGAGGTATTTCACCGGAAAACGTTGTTCCCTGCCGATCAGTTCCGAAATCGCGAAGCGAGCGTGATATAATGGTGCTTTCGGGTTGTGACGCTCGATCATATTCCGTATAGCGGTCCGATCCTTGGCGAAATTTGAGCGGGTGATGATGATAACGTCTGCGCGCCCGATCGCGGAGATTGGCTCCCGAAGCATGCCGTAAGGGAACGGGCGTAGCATCTGCGGGCGAACCGCGGCATCAAATGTGACAATATCTATATCCCGAACCAACTTGAAATGCTGGAAACCGTCATCGACCACGATGACGTCCACTTCGCCGGAATCGGCCAAACGTTTGGCGGCATCGGATTTTGATCGGTCGACCGAAAAGACCGCTTCAGGCACAGCCTTGGCCAGGAGCATTACCTCATCGCCGGTCTCGTCGGTCGAGCGCTCCTGTAACTTGTAACCTGCCTCGGTGAACGCAGTCTCGATCATGCGGCCATAACCTGAAGAGACTATACCGACGCGGATGCCAGACTCGACCAAGTGGCGAGCGATGAATTCGACCATAGGTGTCTTGCCCGAACCACCGACTGTGATATTGCCGACTGAGACAACAGGTACAGAGAGCTTTGCAGCGTCTCCAGCCATTCTCCGTTTCAATGCGAACCCGGCGCGGTAAAAGAGTGAGACAACCCATAGAAGCAACGCCGGGATGGCGAGTAGCGAAAAACTACCGCGGCGGAGAACAGCTTTCCAGACCCGTTCAAGCATGACGTACCCGCTTCAATATGTGATTCCCGGCGGCGGCTGTGGCCGAGTGTGAGAGGTCAGCTTTGGTCTTGCGGGCAAAGGTGAGACTGCCGGAGATGATGTCCGAAACTCGCGCTTCCATTTCGTCGATATCCTGGATCATCGTACCGAACTTATGGGTCTGGATATACTCCGCGGCATCCTGCACGTTGTAAACTGATGGCCCAAACAGCACGGGAGTCCCCGCCCAGACCGGCTCAAGAAGGTTGTGACCGCCGAGATTGGCAAGTGTACCTCCGACAAAGGCGAGTTCAGCGGCCGCATAGAGGTCAACCAGAATTCCCATTCGATTGACCAAACGAACGGCGTCACACTCGGAGGAAACTGCCTCTCCCACCAGTTTCACGTCCATTCCCTGCTGCTGGATCGCTGTAACGATCTCATTGGTTCGTTCAATATGTCGGGGTACGAGGGCGATCCGCAACTGGGGAAAGCGAGAGAGCAGACTTCGATAGAGCACAACAAGTTGCGCTTCCTCACCAGGCCGAGTTGAACCAGCAACCAGCAGAAATTGTCGGTCCGATACCGACAGCAACTGGCGCATTTCCTGTTTTGCGCCGGCCGTCCGTTCAATGAGCGGAGCATCGAATTTCATATCGCCGGTGAGGGACATTATCGATTCAGTAACGCCGAGCGCTTTATAGCGTTGATAGTCGTCCTTCCCTTTCAGGAATAGATGGTCATAGGTACACAGTAATCTACCGATTGAGGCCTTTACAAACAGGTAGCGGCCGTAAGCTTTGTCAGAAAGTCGCCCATTGACAAGGACGATCGGTATTTTGCGAGTCTCCAGAGTCTCGATCAGGTTTGGCCAGATCTCAGTTTCGGCAATGACCACGATACTAGGTTGCATATGGTCGAGGAAATCACGCCACACCATGGGGACATCGATAGGGAAATAGGAGACTTGCGCAAAGTTTCCGCATAATGACTTTGCGGTCTGGTAACCTGTCCGTGTCATTACCGTGATATGATATGTCAGCGAAGGATCTATAGTACGAAGGTAATCGAGGAGGTGACTGATGATGCGAACTTCGCCAACCGACGCGGCATGCATCCAGATATCGGCTTTGGCCGGATGTTTGGTCCCAAGCCGCCCCGCCCACAACTCGTCCTCGGTTGAACGCATCCAACCGAATTTGTAGGCCGTCCAATAGACCAAATAGGCCACAAATCGATATATCTGGATCATAGATATTTCGCCACCAGTGCCGCGGCGCGGTCGCTGGCCCCTTGGCCATGCAAAATAGAGGATAGTTCCAGAAGTTTCTGGCGTACTGCCTCGTACTCACCACGGTTCTGCCAGATCCGTTCCATTTCGGACACCATGCGCTCGGGGGTGACGTCGGCCTGAATCAGTTCAGGGACAACCTTTCTCCCAAGCACAAGATTGACCAAGCCAATTGAAGGGATCTTGATCACTCGTTTGGCGATCTGGTAGGTGATCCACCCGGTCTTATAAACAATGATCATCGGGCGCCCGATCAGACCAGTTTCAAGTGTAGCGGTTCCCGATGCGGTAATAGCGAGATCAGATTCAAATATAACTCGGCGAGCGTCATTAAATGAAATGGATACGCCGCGTTCTTTGTAGTTTGCCACCGCAGCAGAGTAGTCAAAGCCGTTTTCAACAGCGGCAATAGTGGCAGTCGTGCCATATTTGGCATTGAATCGGCAGGCGGCCTCAATCATCGGGCCGAACATACGCTCGACTTCCTGACGTCGCGAGCCCGGAAGCAAAGCTATTTTCTTTTTGTCAGGCGGCGCTGAGGCGAGGTACTCCGCTGGAATATCCTCAAGCAGATAGTGTCCCACGAATTCCGACTTGATGCCATGCTGATCATAGAAAGGTTTTTCGAAGGGGAGGATGACAATCATCTCGTCGACCAGTTCACGGATTTGCGGAATGCGCTTTTTCCCCCAAGCCCAGACCTGAGGAGAAATGTAGTAAATGATGGGGATGCCCAGATGTTTCACCCGTTTGGCGAGCCGCAGATTGAATCCGGGGTAATCGACCAGCAGAATGCACTGAGGGCGGCGCGATTCAATGGTAAACTCCGTACGGATCATGAGTTCGCGGAAGTAGCCGAATCGCTTGACGACCTCCCAGAACCCGAGCACCGCCAGATCCGATGGCTCGGCCAGAAGTTCCTGCCCCGACGCTTTGAGACGTGGTCCCCCTAATCCGAACAAGGACAATTTCGGGTGTGTGGTTTTGAGTGACGCAACCAGACGCGCGGCGGCATTGTCTCCTGACGGGTCACCTGCCGAGATGAATAACGATGGGTTATCCATTTAGTCTGTCTG
>JAYRFH010000227.1:0-6437 GCA_041908405.1 Candidatus Zixiibacteriota bacterium | reverse complement strand
TGTGGGAAACCGCGACTGGTCTGGACAGTGAGTCGATTGTATTTGTACAGGTCGAGCAGAGAAAACGCGGGAGTGATGGTGTCCGCAAGATCGAAGTTCTTTCTGCGGCCATCGTATATTGGTTTTAGCGATCTTGCCCCAGCGTCCTCCAGTATCTCCAGCCAGACCGGCTCCCCTTCACCGATCACCACACTAGTGCAATGAGCGGCGGCCTCGTCCGGAAGTGCGGTCACATGTGGCCCACCAAGAATAACCGGTATGCCTTTGGCAAGCAACCTGTCACCCAGAGCGTACGCTTCGTCAATCTGTGCGCTGTAGCTGGAAATGGCGACCAGATCCGGAGTTTGCACACCATGGCTGTGTGTCTTGAGGTCAGGGATCTCGGTGTAGGTCACTGTATGTCTAGTTGGCATCATGCCCGCAAGGGTCAGGAGGCCCAGTGAAGGGAGCGAGGCGATCACCCTGCTCCGGTCGACAAATCCAGGGAGAGTCAGTCCCAGCGCGAGGAGTTCGCTATCACAGACCCGAATCCCGCTCATGGCGATCAATTCGACATTCATATCCCCAGTAACCTCCACACAAAGATCGCGACTCCCGAACCAGACGAAAGCACGGGAATAAAGAACAAATGGCGAAACGGTTTCCAGAATGCCGAAACATAGCAAACTGTCGGCATAGTGATCAGACCGAGGATCAGCAACCAGGACGAATACTCCATCCCAGTAGTCAGACTCATGACCTGCGACGTCAAACCCATCCCTAGGTTAACGAAGCCCAGTCCGAAAAATGAGACGTGACCGAGACGGGTCAATCGACGCGACCAGGAGGTGTATCCCCCAAGGAACTTTTCATCGTGAAAGAAAAGACCGGCCGCTAGACCAGCGACCACTCCCACCAGGATCGCTATCCAACCGGCATAAACGTTGGCAACCACAGTACCCCTTCCACTAATATGGGCAAAGCTCTGTCGAAATGTATACTTTTCGCTCTTCGATGCAATGTAATTGATGGTGCCCCCCCTCTTGCCGCTCATCCTCAACTCCCCTATATTCAGACCCAAAAAAAGATGGGAGCAAAGCATGTCCGAGCGGGTAAAAGAATGGCAGGCGGAACGCGCGCGTCTCAACGAGATAGTGCTCAACCGTGATGACCTTAACATCAAGCGATTCTTCGGGATAGACTCGGCCGTCTACCGCGAAGGAGCGCTCGACGCCAAAACCAAGGAGATGCTCGGCCTGGTCGGCTCACTGGTCCTTCGATGTGATGACTGTATCACCTATCATGTCATCCAGGTGAAAGAGCTCGGCCTGACCGATAAAGAGTTTGACGAGGTGATGTCGATCGGGCTGGTGATCGGCGGGTCAATAACCATCCCGCACCTTCGACGCGCCTACCGAACCTGGGAGGATCTGAAAGGATAATGCGTATTCGACATTTGCTCACATCGCTGATCGTCCTATTGGTGGCGATCCCCTGCTTCTCCCAATCGGAAAACAAAATGACCGGCGAGGAAGTGGAGAAGTTCTACAAGGACTATCCCTTCACACCCAACCGTGGGCGCGTTTTTTCAGTCGAGTCCGAGTTCGTCATGCCCGAGGGGTTCAAGCGGATCCCCGATTCCAAGATGAGCAAGTTCCAGGCGTGGGTCTCGCGTCTGCCGCTCTGGCACAACCAGAAGGGGGTCGCGACAATGGGATTAGGGCTGGCGTTTGAGGCGAACGAGATATCCCGCTGTGTTATGTTCCCCTGGCGCTCCTCGAAAATGAATGACTTCGCTATCCCGTTGCAGATACAGTTGGAATGGCTGCTGAAAGAAAAGAAGGCAGACAACTGGCAGATCACTCCCAAAGCCGGCGACACGATGAGTTATGCCCGTTGGTTGGTCACTTCGCCGGTGTATGATTCGCGTATGCGGTTGATGATGAAACCCTCCGAGCCCCGCATACCGGATTCACTTGAATACAATCGCTTTTTCAATCTCGTCGCGGAAAATAGCAATTACCTCTCACTGGAGATGAACAGCGATACCGTGGCAGAAGCAGATCTTCGCCCCGGCGATTTCCTGATCGCGCGCAATGAACTGGGAACCTCGGGCCGAGTCTATATTATCTACTGCATTGCGCAGAACAAGGCAGGGGAGAGGCGGTACATTATCGCCACCGGCTGCAATCCACCGTGTGACTTCTATCTCCCCCTGTTCAATGGGGATCCATCCAACCCATGGATCGCGCTGGACCAGCTCAAGGGACTGCCGCCATCGGAGTTCACCTACAAAGGGTTCTTCCGCCTTCGGATGCCCAAATAGCCATTTTTGTTGATTCCTCGTGCCGCCATCGATAGCATGGCGGCATGCGCAATACAATCATCTTCACTGTAGCGACGTTTCTGCTGTGCGCAGTAGCGTTGCAGGCGCGCACCATCCGCGTCAATTCTGATCTCCAGTCCGCGATCAACAAGGCAACGTCGGGCGATACTCTGACTTTGGCGGCGACGACTTTCACCGCCAAGCCAACACACTTCATTGAACCACTCTGCGGCAACTGCCTCGACCCCAAAACCCCGGTCGCCGCGACCTACGGATTTATCATCAAAGACAAGGCGCTTACCATAGTCGGCGCGAACCGCACCGGCACTCGCCTGGTTACCAATGCCGGGTATGGGATCTACTTTGAGAACTCAGCCGGCTCAATACTGCGCAATCTGACTGTCACCGGCGGAGTCCGGGATACCAGCGGCAACGCGACCGATGCGGGAATAGTGATACGGTCTTCGCGCGTGCATATCGATCAGGTCGATGTCCGCGACAACACTCATCGCCTTGATAGCGTCATCGTCGGGATAGGCGGTATTTTCAGTCGCGAAGGGGCCGAGGTGACCATCACCAACTGTAATATCGTTAACAACGCCTGGGACGGGGTCGCCCTCTATCGTGGCGCAAGCGTCACCGTTACTGATTGCATAATTAAAGATGGCCGCGGCGCGGGGATTGGGGTCACCTGGGATGCTACCTGCGTGGCGTATCGCAACGATGTCTCCGGATTCTGGAAAGGGATCGGCGCGTTTGGGACTTCCTGGGTGATAGCGCGCAACAATCTCGTGCATGACAATCTTGGGTGGGGGATGATCGCGACCGGCGAGTCTTTTATGGATATGACCAATAATGTCATCCACCACAACGGCAACTGCGGTGTCGCGCCATGGTCGACCGATGCCCGTGGGCGGATCGTCAACAATATCATCACCGAGAACGGCTGGCGCGACGAATGGGTCTGTCCCTGTGTTGGTGTTTGGTTCTATGGCGACTGGTCAAAGTGGATATTTACCAATAATCTCGTCTTCAATAATAAGGCCGGTCAATACTCCGCTATTTGGGATCAGACCGATTACAATTTCAATTTGAGCAAGGATCCGCTGTTCATAGGGAATGGTGACTTCCGTCTCAAACCGGATTCACCCGCTATCAACGCCGGTGATTCAACCACGTATGATCTCGACGGTACAGTGTCCGACCTTGGCATCTACGGCGGCCCCCAGGCGCGCAAGTAGTTCCGCGATTTCGCCTTGCGGAGAAATGTACGTATTCGGTTAGAGTCGCTGTTTTTGTTAACTCACCGCTTCGCCACTGCCGATACAGTGTACAATCAGGTACAGAGCCTAATCCCTGGAGGGAATATCATGAAATTGTCGCGCATGTTTCTTCTGTTGTCTTCTGTCGGCCTCATGGTCGGCTTAATCGGTTGCGGAAGTGGCACCGATCCGGTGCAGAAAGTTGTCGGCGATACAACCGCCACCGAATACAAAGCGGCCGAACAGGTCTTTTCAGATGCCAATGACATCGGCGCCGATGGTCTTGGCTCCGCGCTGGATATGGCCTCGGAAGTGATCGGGTCATCGGTTTCAGTCCCGGTTGGACGGCTTGCCGAAAGAGCCTCCAGTGCCGTCGCGGCCGATACGCTTGAGTTCCACTTTGATTCCGAGTACTGGTACCGCGTACATAGCGAGGTCGATACTGAGTATGTAGATGGCAGCGACGCGATCAAGGCGATCATAGAATGGTACGTGCGGGACTCCCTGCAATTCCGCCACGGAAGTGAAGCGGTCGCTCTCCCCGATTCAGCTTTGCTGACAGAGATGCGATTTGGCCGTATCGCCGAGGGATGGAATATCTCCGATGCCGACTCGCTGCGTATTCTCCAGACTGCCTCAATTGAAGGCGCCGCGGGAGAGATCGCGGGCTTTGGCGATGTCGCCATCAACAGCGCCGCCAGCCTGCATGGCGCATCGCGCGAACATGTCGAGAACCTGCAGACCGCGTATGAGTGCGCGTTTGAGTATGACCTGTCCGGCTCCTGGAATAATGTCATGCTTAATATGTACAACGTCATCGAACTGGGCGACTGCCCGTCATCCGGTTCGATTGCCATGTCCGGGCAACTGAGCGCGGACTGCCTCAGTGAGACCGACTCAGTGCAGTTTAACGGTCAGTGGTCCGCAAGCATCACGTACAACAATGGTACGCAGACCGCCGTTTTCGAGAACGAGACCACCCGCTGGACGCACACCGAAGGGTGCGGACTCACTCAGCCGCTGGCGATTCACATTCGCAAGTAGCTCTCGTGTATTCCAGAAGCAAAAGGCCCTGCATAGCAGGGCCTTTTCTATTTTGATCGGATTTTCAGTTCAGCGAACAAATCGCGTCGGGTCAGTGATTGCGGCATGCAATGCCGAGGCCGCGGCGGTCGCGGGCGAGCAGTAATAGATCTCGGCTTTCTGCATTTTGGCGATCATTGGCAAGTTCGAGCAGGTGGTCGAAAGGCATTTTTCTCCCTGCGACAGAGAGCCGCCAAACGCAAGTAACCCTGAGTTCCCCGATGCGGTTATCACCGCGCCGGCTTCGACAAGAATTCTCACCAATCCTTTATTGAGCGCCTCAAGATAGACCGATTTCGATGCCGGCATGATGATCAGGCGGCAATCGCCATGTACTGGCTTTCCTTTAAGGATCTCCGCGACAACCCGCAGATCATCAAATCGTCCCGAAGATATCGAGCCGACAATGATCAGACTGACCGGCGTTCCTTCCAGTTCGGCGACTGCTTTGATCCGTTCCGAGCGAGTCGGACAAAGTATCTGTGGCGCCAGGTGGTCCACACTCACCTGGATCATGTCTGTATATTCAGCGTTTTTGTCCGGGATGACCGGTTTGTAGGAGGTAGAATGGCGTCCTGTCAGATACCGACGAGTCGTGGCGTCATAGGGGAGGAGTGCGCCGGAAACCTCTAGTTCAGCTGATAGCGCCGCGATCCCCATCCGTTCACTCTGCGTCATTTGGGTGATGATCGACCCGCCGAATTCGACCGACTTACCGGCAATTCCCTGTGCGGGAAGATCACGATACAAGGCCAGCATGATGTCCCGTACGCCGATAGATTTGCCGCGACGTCCAGAGATCGAGATGCGCAGTGACTCTGGGACCGTAACATTCAGATGACCATGCGCCCAGAGAGATGCGATCTGTTCGTCGGCGCAGCGCGTTCCCAAAGATCCAACCGCGCCGAAGATTGAAGTTTGATGATCAGACCCGACCAGCAACTGGCCGGGGAGCGCATGACCGCGTTCGATCACCACTTGATGACAGAGCCCATCGCGAATGTCATACAGTTGCTTGACACGCTGGCGACGGAAGAACTCGCGAAGCCCGGGCTGGTGACTGTTTCCATTTGAGCTCCCTTCACCCGCGCCGTAATCAAGCGAAACGACCACTTTGTTCGGATTCCAGAAATAATCGGCGCCGGACTCCTTGAACTTTTGGACCGCTTTCCCCAGATCGGTATGGGTGACCACAGCGTCTGGTTCAACCGAGACAGTCTCGCCAACCTCAATCCGTTCTCTGTTTAGCAGCCGCGCCAGTATCTTCTGCGCGACAGTCTGTTTACCGTAGAGCGAAACCGAGTGCGGGCTGGTTTTGACGCCGGGGAAATCGAGTTCCAACTGTTCTAGTTTGAGAAACGCCGGTTTCTCCCGAATGGCGTACCGTCGACGCCAATTATAAAACGCGGCTTTGGAAAGTCCCAACTCGAGTCCGGCCTTTTCATCATCCCCGTAGCGTTCCCACAGGTTGCGGACCTCGGCTTCGGAGAATTTGGGGAGTGAATGTTTCGGGACATTTTTTTTGCGCCGCCAATAGGCGACCAGATATGCCGGGACACCCCCAAGTCGCTCACCGATCTTCTCATCGGTCTTGTAGAGCTTCTGAAGTTGCAGGAGCTCCGTCTTGGTGGGGGCGGTCCGTTTGCGGCTCATACTGCCTCGAACGCTTTGCGCATCCGCTCATACACCGGCTCAAGCGGAACCGAGACGACATTGGTTTTGCCGAGTACCGGCATGAAATTCGTATCCCCTATCCAGCGGGGGACGATATGCATATGCAAATGTCC
>JAYRFH010000226.1:0-10198 GCA_041908405.1 Candidatus Zixiibacteriota bacterium | reverse complement strand
TGGCATAACTTTCTGCAGGACGTTTCTCTTATGTAACCTACCGCGCGGAGTGCGCGGGACCGAGAAATCCCTGTATTGTAATTTTGAACTCAACTCAACACCTTTTTGCATAAGGATTTTGTGTATGAAGAAAGCGATAATCTTCGCTCTAGCGTTCGTGATGGTGATCGGCGTCAGCGCAATGGCGACCGAAACCCGCACCGTCGTGATGGGTCAGAACAACCACATCATGCTGGATGATGCCAACGTGTGGCTCTATCCGTCCCGTATCAACAACTACCCGAATATCGCCACCGCCGAAGCGAATTGGGACTACGACGACATGTACAATGTCGGCGTGAACTGGAAATTCGGCGAAGAGAACCCGTGGGTCCTCGGCACGTATTTCTCCACCAATGGTGAGTATCTGCCCATCTCTTATTCTGGAGATCTTCTCGGGAATATTGATTACCTCGGCGGCTACTACTACCCAGAAACGGCGGCAAAACAGCAGTACATCACGTACGGTACCGGCCGTTCGTTCGACTTGCTGTATGGTCGCAAGCTCGGCACCTTTAACTTCGGCTTTGGCTTCGGCTACAATAACGCTTCTGTCAAATCTGAATTCGCCAATGACCAGACTGAAGAATCATTCTCCCAATACACTTTCAGCCTGGGTATCACCCCGGATGCCGGCAACTGGGATGTCGCCGCTCACATCGCGATGGGCTCCTGGACCGATAAGGATGCTCAGGGTGCAGATGAGTCTGAATCCGACGGCTATTCCGATATCGCCCTCCTTGGCCGCTATTTCCACAAGATGAACAACACCGTCACGCTGGTTCCGCATGCTATGGTTGGATTTGGAAGTCGTGGTGAGAAGTATACCGGCGTCCACGCTGACGACGGCGAAGACTACAAGGAAACGTTGACCATGTTTGAGTTCGGTGCTGGTATTAATTACACACCGGTCACCAACGTGTTGGCTCTCCTTGATTTTGGATTCTCCTACTCCAAACTAAAGGCTGAGATTGAAGGTGGTGGCGAAGGCTCTCAGAGCTACACCAGTCTACCATATTGGCGCCTCGGCCTCGAAGGCGAAGTCTTCAACTGGTTGGATGTCCGCGCTGGCGCAACCTCTGACTGGCAGTCCTACAGTGTTGAAGATCTCTCAAAAGAGAAGTATATGGTCAACGAAACCTACCTTGGTGCCGGCCTCAATTTCAACCGCCTGCACATCGACACTTACATGGATCCGGAGATCCTGCTTGATGGCTTCAATTTCATCAGCGGTTCCACCGATCAGGATGACCTGAATTTCCAGGTCTCCGTCCTGTACGAAATGTTCTAATCGTTAGATCATATCGAACACAAAAGCCCGGTCTTATGACCGGGCTTTTTTATTATCTCTGGAGAAAGGGTGACTCAGCGGGAGGAGAGACTATCAATAACCGACCGTAGACGCTGGTTTTCCGTCGTCAGGCTGTCGACGTTCTCCTGCAGCGAATCTATCCGCGCCTCCCACTGCGCCGTCATCTCTTTCGCCGCCCGACGGTTACTCTGCTCGGTTTTCGCCCGCCAGAGCGACACCGCCGTCACCACGCCGACCAGCACGATCGCGCCGACCACTACCAAAACTGTTCTTCCTGATACCATACTTTAGTATACAGATTCACACGAGAGTCCGCAAGCCCGCTCGACACGCCAATATCCACAGTTTGCTCCAGATTCCTCTTGCGAAACAAGACAATTTGCTCCTTCTTTAGCTCTGCTATCAAAGGAGACCTTTCTATGCGACGCACAGTTCTTGTCTCTCTCTTCCTGGTCTGTCTGATCCCGGTTGCCGCTTTCGCTGATGAAGGTATGTGGCCGCTCTACAGCCTGGACCAACTGCCACTCGATACTCTCAAAATGTACGGCCTGAAACTTCAGCCTTCGGACATCTATAATCCGTCCGGCGGCGGTTTGGCCGATGCCGTCGTGCAGCTTGGCGCGACCGGCTCATTCGTGTCACCCGATGGTCTGATGCTGACCAACCACCATGTCGCCTTTGGCGCGGTGCAGGAGCAGTCGACTGTCGAGACCAATTACCTGCGCGATGGTTTCTACGCGCCGACTCTCGACAAAGAGATCCCCGCGAAAGGTTACCGCGCATACGCCACGTTGCGGATCGAGGATGTCACCACCAAGGTCCTCAAAGGCGTGAGTGACAAGATGGCCGATATCGACCGCTACAAAGCGATCGACATGAATATCAAGAAGCTCGTGCGCGATACCGAGACCGGCCGCGATGTCAAAGCCAGAGTCGCCAAGATGTTCGGCGGTAAACAGTACATGCTCTACACTCAGCTCGAATTGAAAGATATCCGCATCGTCTATGTCCCGCCGGAAGCGATCGGCAATTTTGGCGGAGACATCGACAACTGGATGTGGCCGCGCCACACGGGCGATTTCTCATTCCTGCGCGCCTATGTCGGCCCCGATGGCAAGTCCGCCGAATTCGCCGCGGGGAACGTCCCCTACAAACCGAAAGTCTACCTCAAGGTCGAGCCGAACGGCATCCGCGAAGGAGACTTCGCCATGACCCTCGGGTTCCCCGGCTCCACCGAGCGCTATATCAGCTCCTATGATCTCGCGAATCAGATCGAGTTCGGCTATCCGAACACGATCACGACCTTCGAGGACGAGATCAATATCATGATGCAGGCCGGTCGCCGTGATTCCGCGGTCGCTCTTCGTCTCGCCTCAGACTTGCAGGGACTCAATAATACGCTGAAAAACAGCTACGGCACGATGGAAGGCTTCAAGAAGGGGCAGATCCTCGAACGCAAACGCGCCGAAGAACAGCAACTGATGGATTGGCTCAAAGCCAACCCCGCGCTTTTGAAGAAATACGGCAAAGTCCTTTCGGAACTGGATTCACTCTACCAGGCTAAGAAAGTCCGCCAGCAGCACGACAACGTCCTCGGCTATCTCGGCTGGGGGTGTGATTATCTTCGCCTCGCCAGCACTATTTACCGCTGGTCGCTCGAGCGTGAAAAGCCGGACATGGAGCGCGAGCGCGGTTACCAACAACGCGATATGGCGAGCGCGAAGGAACGTCTCAAAAACGCGCAGACCAACTTGATCCCGTCGGTCGACAAAGAGATCCTGAAATATTTCATGACTCGCGCGCTGCAACTTCCGCCCGACCAGAAGATCTCCGCGTTCGAGAAGCTCATCGCCGAGGTCGATATCCCCCAGCGCAACGAGTATGTCAACACCCTCGTCGAAGATCTCTACGCGAAATCCAGAGTCGGCTCACTCGATGACCGCTTGAAAATGTTCGAGATGTCCAGCAAGGAGCTTGAAGCGCTGAATGATCCATTCATCAATCTTGCCAAGGCGTTGAAGCCTGAGCAGGATGAGGTCCGCGACCGCGGCAAAGAGTTCTCCGGCGCCGAGACCCGTCTCGCCCCGAAACTGATCCATGCCTTCGCCGAATGGAAACAGGCGAAAATGTATCCCGACGCCAACGGCACCATGCGCCTCTCGTATGGCCAGGTGAAAGGGTACACGCCGCGCGATGCCGTCACCTACCGCTATGCCACCGGCCTTGGCGGCGTGATGGAGAAAGAATCCAATCTCGATCCGTTCACTGTTCCGAAAGAACTGAGCGCGACCTATGCCGAAAAGAATCCCGGTCGTTGGCTCGACCCGGTTATCAACGATGTCCCTGTTGATTTCCTCACCACTAACGATATCACCGGCGGCAACTCTGGCAGCCCGGTTATCAATGGCGAGGGGAAGTTGATCGGTGTGGCGTTTGATGGCAACTGGGAGGGTGTCGCTTCTGATTATCTCTTTGCGCCTTCGGTCACGCGTACGATCGTAGTCGATGTCCGGTACATTTTGTATCTGATAGACAAGGTCTATCATTACGACAACTTGATGCGCGAGTTGGGCGTCCAAACCGCCTCATAGCGATCACGGTCTGTGATAATACGAGGGGTGGGCGTTGTTGGCGCCCACCCCTTCTTCAATAGTCGGATACCAGCTATTTCCCCTCTCCCTTTGGGAGAGGGTGCCCGAAGGGCGGGAGAGGGATACTTGATGTCGCCCCTTGCCGCTGCATTCTTCATCACGTAGATTCTTCTCATGCTCATCCGCAAATTGACAATCGATGATGCCCCCGCTTTCCGCAAGCTCCGCGTCGAAATGTGCGCGCACCATCCCGAGGCATTCGGCCAGACCCCCGATGAGGTCGCCGAAATGCCGGAGGACAAATTCATCGACTGGATGTCGTCCTCCGACTCCTACCCCGAGAAATTCGTCCTCGCCGCGTTCGAAGGGGAGAGGTTGCTCGGCACTGTCGCTTTCCGCCGCGAAGACTCATTCAAAGAACGTCACCGCGGATGGATCTGGTCGGTCTATGTCCGCCCGGAGGGGAGAGGGAAGGGGATAAGCAAGCAGTTGATGGAGCGGGTTATTGTCGAATCACGCACGATGGCCGGCCTTGAGATGTTGACTCTCACGGTTGCCGTGACGCAGACCTCGGCCCGCACGCTCTACACATCGCTCGGCTTTTTCACCACCGGCCTGATATTGCAGGGTTATAAGCTCCCCGATGGCCGCTACATCGACCACGAAGAGATGATGCTGCGGCTGTAGGGTGGGTTGGGTGGCACGAAAGCAACTTTCTTTAGGATACTGTATGAGTAGAGTTAGTCAGCGGGTTATTGCTTTGCTCACTTTGTCATTATTGCTATTTCCTGCTCTGATTGGCGCACAGGTTCGAGCATCTCGAACCGTGAGGCTCAATCTTTGTACAGAGCCTGAAATCGGGTCAGATTCAAAGTGGATGAAGGCTATTGAGTCTGGGATTTCTAAAGCTTCTCATGTCTATGATTCCCTTTTTGACATTCAGTTTGAAGTCAGAAAGTATTCCACTTGGAACGTTCCTGCTCACATTCAGGGCCCTGACGAGCTTGTTGAATGCTTGGACTCGATGAAGTGCCACGATGGATACGATGTATCGCTTGGCGTCGTAGTTGCTGACGACGAGAAAGTCGATTGGTCAACGCTGGACAAAAGGGGATGTACGAGCATTCTGGGTAATCGCCTCGTCGTTCTATTGTCACCAAGCGAGGTATTCGATACCTCCAGGATTCCGTTGTTATTTATGCACGAGTTTGCCCATTTGTTTGGAGCATTTCACAGTCCATACGCCAATTCAGTAATGTGGGAATATCTGGAATCAGGTTTGCCTCAGACGGTATTTGACTGGACAACACGGCAAGTCATTCTCACCATGCGAAGGCACACGTTTTGTGAAGGTGTACTTTCAACAGACCAGAATACCCGAGAAGAATTGACAAGACTGTTTGATAGTGAGCACGCAGAAGGAGAGCAAAATCCAATCGGCAGAGCATTATTAGAATTGGCATCCAGGTTGCAGATTCAAGGGAAACGCGATTCAGCAGTATATATCAGTAAGATAGCCCTACCGTACCTGAAATGTGACTCTCCAGATAACATTGCCCACTGTTGGTTTGTGCTAGATGTTTCTGGACAGAATGATAGTGCGTTGGCGCTCTCGAAAATATCGGAAAAGAAATATCCGCGGAACAAGCAGATAATATACAATCGCGGTGTAACACTCTTAAGACTTAACCGCGTATTCGAAGCAGACAGTGCATTTATCAAAGCAATCTCATTGGACTCTACCTACTCTGATGCACTTTTTGGAACAGCTATGTGCAAGCTCGAGTTGGGCGATACAACTGCTACTATCCAGTTCTTGAACAAAGTAATAAAGCACAAGCCTGGTCACGAAAGGGCATCTTCACTCCTAAATAAGTTGGGATCAATTGAGTCTCATCGGTGACGCTGCCCCCCCCTCTTGCCATTTCCCTCCCCACTTCCTACCTTCTCTCTCCCATGATTTCGCTCATTCTCGGACTCGGAAATATCGGCAGGAAATACCACCGCACCCGCCACAATGTCGGGTTCGATGTGGTCGATCACCTTATCGATCTGTCTCACGCCACCCCGCAACCCCGCGTCAAAGAGTTTGATTGGGCGACTTTCGAGGCAGGGGAGAGGCGCATCATTCTGGCCAAACCCCGCACGTTCATGAATCTCTCCGGCCTGGCCGCCGCCCGATTGCTCGAGGAGAATGAGTTGACTCCCAGCCAGATGATGGTCGCTGTGGATGATTTCGCCCTCCCTTTGGGGGCTGTCCGCATCAGGGGGAAAGGCTCCGCCGGCGGTCACAACGGCCTAACCTCGATCATCGAAGAGCTTGGCACACAATCATTTCCGCGCATCCGCCTCGGGATCGGCCAACCACCAGAACAAACCTCCCCAAAACCTGTTGACAATGACGCGGAGATTGTCGACTTTGTCCTTTCTCCGTTCCAAACGGAGGAGCGTCCTGCTGTGGAGAAGATGATTCGCCACGCCGCCGACGCACTGCTCTTTGCCATCGCGCATCGCCTCGACGAGACGATGTCAAAATATAACATGAACCCTGCTTTGCCGGAAAATCTGTAATCCAGAGCAAGGCCGTAACCTTAAACGTCCAAAGGGAGGATTACTCGTGCGACTTTACGAGACCACCTTTATTGTCAATCCCCAGACCGATGACGCGTCGATAGACCGTCAGGTTCAGACAGTCACAGAGCTGATCACGAACCATGGCGGCAAGATCGTGCGCGAAGACCGCATGGGCACCCGTCGGATGATGTTCCCCATCGAGGGACTTGTCCAGGGCTACTATGCGAGCATTATTTTTGAAGGGACCACTGCGTTGCTACCCGAGTTGGATCGTCTCTACAAGATCGAGGAAGCCTATCTGCGCTACCTGACGATCCTGTACGAAGGCGACCCGGAAGCCAACAAAGCGGCCCGTGACGCGTTTGCCTCCGCGTTCGAAGAACGCGACGAGCGTCGTGGCGGCGACCGTGATGATGACCGTGGCGGACGATTCCGCGGCGGACGTCGCGATCGTTTCGATCGCGGTGACCGCTACGACCGTGGTGATCGCGGCGACCGTGGCCCGCGCCCCGCTCCCCGTTCCGATTCCGCCCCTGCCGACCGTCCGGCTCCGGCCGCCGGCAAGGATGAGGCATAAAAACGAATCTCCCGGGATAGATCTATGGCAGCCCATTTGGCGTACATCAACAAGGTGATCATCACTGGCCTGTTGGTGCGTGATCCGGAATACCGGCACACCACCACCGGGACGCCGGTTTCCAATTTCCGCATCGCCACCACCAAACGGTATCGAGATGTCGACGGAAACCTGAAGGAAGAAGTCTGCTATATCGGCGTCGCCGCCTGGCATGTGCTGGCTGACAGCTGCCGCGAGCGACTGCGCAAGGGAAGTCCGGTGCAGGTCGAAGGAGAACTGAAAAGTCGCGTGCGCGATACCGGCGAAGGTGTCCGCCGTTCCTTCGTCGAGATCCGGGCCTACCAGATCAAGGTGATGCATGAAGATGGAAGTCAGGAAGATCTGCTCGAAGGCGCCGCACCGGCGCTGACCGCGTCTTCCGCGCGCTCCATCACCAATCGGGTGGCCGGGTTCACCGGCGATACCGAGGAGTCACCGTTTCAGATAGTGGAGTCGTCCAACGACGGCTTCGAACCGTGTCATCAATTGGAAAACGACGAACTGTAAAGAGAGATACACATGGCTGAACGAGGCGAATACGGGGATCGGCAGCGTCGACGCAAAGTCTGCCGGTTCTGTGAGAACAAGATCATGTTCATCGATTACAAGGACGAACGGATGCTTCGCCGCTTTATGACGGAGCGTGGCAAGATCGTCCCGCGTCGCATCTCCGGCAATTGCGCGATCCATCAGCGCAAACTGACCGTGGCGATCAAGCGCGGACGCCACATGGCGATCCTGCCGTTCGTGGCTGAATCGTACAGGTAGGTCTGTGACCACTGACGAAGTGGTGAACAGACCCGTACAGTCGACCGAACGCTGGATCGTTCCGCTCATCACCGTCATGCTGGCATTCCCGGCATTACGCGTACTGGGCGTCGATTCCGGCAAAGTCGGACTGTCCCTGCTCGTCGGCGTTGCGGCATACGTAGTAGCGATCTATCTCTTCTACGGCATCGCGCGACTGAGCTACCTCGGCCACTGGAATTGGCTGGGGATCGGAATTGTAGGTGGCGCGATACTTGGCGCGATAGTCGGCGGCGTCGAACATCTCTGGTTCACGCAAACCGGCTGGCTCGCCGTCCTGGTGCCGGGAATCCTGGTCGGCTACCTGCTGAAGAGAACAGACAGCAGCTTCCGGGTCTATCTCGGCGGCCTTATCGCCCTGATCCTGCTCTCTATCGCGGCCTGGTTTCCGACTTGGCTCGATGTCTACCGGCTCGGCACGCAAGCCGGTGATGAGATGGTGAAAATGTTTGTCGGCGGCCTGAATCCCACGGCGTACAGCCCGGAACAGGTCGAGCAGATAACAGAGATGTATAAAATGCTGGTGAGGGTGTCGGTCCGGTTGACTCCGGCCTCTACCATCGTCAGCGCGATCGTCCAGTTCAGTCTCGGCTTTCTCTGGCTGACCTGGCGATTGGGGCAGACCGATCCCGTGCTCGGTAAAGTGCGGCGGTTCACCGAATGGAAAGTCCCGTTCGGCCTGACTCCCGCCTTCGGCGTGGTGATCGTCGCCCGACTGGTCGGAAATGAAGCGATCCAGGTGATCGCGGACAATGCGCTGTTGGTGATGGCGGTCTTTTACGCGGTCTGCGGACTCTCCTTCATGGAGCACACGCTGCACCGGGTGAAGGTCTCCTTCTTCATCCGTATCCTCTTCTACGTGCTTCTGTTCCTGACGCACGTCGCGGGGCTGCTGATGATGGTACTCGTCGGCTTTGTCGACAGCTTCCTCGACTGGCGCAAGCTGACCACAAATGTTACTGTTGAACAATGAGTTTGAAGTGTATATTGAAATGAGAGGACTACTATGAAAGTCATTCTTCGTGAGGATGTTGAGTCGGTCGGACAGGCTGGCGATACGGTTGAGGTGAAGGACGGCTATGGCCGCAATTTCCTGATTCCTCGCAATCTCGCCATTCCGGCGACGCAGGGGAACTTGAAAGCCATCGACGAAGTGCGCAAACAGCGCGATATCCGCGTCAAAAAGCGCCGCAAAGCCGCCGAAGTCATCAAGGATCGCATCGAGCGTCTCCAGCTTCGCGTCGCCGTGATGGTCGGTGAGGAAGACCGCCTCTTCGGTTCCGTCACCAACAACGACGTTTCCAAACTGCTCGAGGCCGAAGGCGTCACCGTCGACAAGCGCGCGATCGAACTCGAAGAGCCGATCAAGGCGCTCGGTATGTATTCCGTGCCCGTCAAATTGGAAAAAGACGTCACCGCGCACGCCAAATTGCTCGTGGAGAAGAAGATCGTCTGATATGAAAATGCTCGAAGTGAAGCTCGAGGGTCTGGCGCTCGACATGACCACCAACACGCCGGTGGTCATTCTCACGCCGACCGGTATCGACAAAGTGCTCCCTATCTGGATCGGTCACGCCGAGGCGTGGGCGATCGCGATGGAGCTCTCTGGTGTCGGGTCCAAACGTCCGCTCACTCATGACCTGCTCAAACGGGTGATCGAGTCGCTCCATGCGACCGTTGCCCGGGTCGAGATCACCGAACTGCGCGAGCAGACTTTTTTCGCCGTTATCCACCTGAACACTAATGGTGAGCAGACGCGTATCGATGCCCGCCCGTCGGACTCGATCGCGCTGGCCCTCAAAACCGGAGCTTCTATCTTCGTCAACGAAGACCTGTTTAATATCAAACGCCCGGAACCGGGCGATGAGGCGGCCGCCGGCTCTGATGAGCCGCAGGTCCCGCCAATGCCGACCGACCGGGAATCACTTCGCGAACGACTCAAACGAATTCCCCCCGAGGAATTCGGCAAGTTCTCGCTGTAGTATGCGACATCTGTTGTGCGTCTGGCTGATAGTCTGTCTGCCGTGGCTTGCGGTTGCGGCTGACCAGAATGATTCGCCCGAATTGACCGCGCTCTCCGCGCAGGCGGAAGCCGCGCTCAAGGCCGGCAATTGGCCGGAAGCTAAACGTATCACCGAAGAACTGGCCACCCGCTTCGCGGATTCCCCGCGGCGCGACCAGTTCATCTTCGATCACGCGAAAGCAACCTATCACAGCGGTGATCTCGCCACCGCCGCGACCGAGTTCTCGCAATTCATC
>JAYRFH010000225.1:0-10505 GCA_041908405.1 Candidatus Zixiibacteriota bacterium | reverse complement strand
GATGCCCCCAACAGTATCCTTACCTCGACCGCCTGCAGCCGTCAGAGTGGGGATATGAGCAATCTTCTCAGCCGGAGTTCTTCGCGTTTGACACCACCCTGATCCATCCGGCACTAAAAGCATTGGGACGAGACACCGACAAATTGCTCCAGGCCTCTTATGCCGACCTGCGCACGGTTGTCGAAAAGTATGAACCGGGGGCGTTTGTCGCCGGGGTGCGGTGGTGGTTCTGGAACCTTGTCTGCACGCGCACGAATGAGATATTGCTGGACAAAAAGGTTATCACACGGTACGGCAATGGTCATTATCGCCTGGAGGTGATCAAACTATGACCAAATTCGCATGGATACTGATTGCCGCGCTGGCTCTCTCGATCGTCGCCGGCTGCAAAGACAAGACTCCCAACCGGGATTACATCCCGGTTCTCAAGAAGCGCGTCTTTCTCTTGCAGGAGGCGATCAAGACCCGCAGCCGTGTCGCCCTTGACTCTCTGTTGACCACAGAATATGCGGTCAACTCCGGAGCGGATTCTGTCGTCCAGTTCGCCTATGGCGACAAGCCGGATTTCCAGTTCGAGCGATTCGGCCGCGTCGAGATCTTCTACACTGATTCGCGGGCGCGGGTCGATGGCCAGATTGTTGGCCAGGATGGCTCCGTGTTGACCGATGTCGTCCTCACCTATGAGCATGTTGGTGAAAAGTGGCTCCTCAAGCAGATCGGCCCCGGCAAGCCGACCGGTGTTGACAGCCAGGATGCCGCGATCGACTCGATGATTCAGGATAGCCTACGGAAAGACAGCGTGATAAAAGGGCTGTAGCCCTCGGCAGAAGTGTCGGCAACTAAAACAAAAGGCGTCCTCCGAGAGGACGCCTTTATTCTTTTCAATGGACCAGGTCATTTCGCAGTTAGAGCGGCGGTCCAGTTCTGCACCAGGACAAAACTCGGACGTTCACCGGCGGTCGCGATCCGGTTCACCACAAACCGCTGGCCATCCGCCGACACATCCATTCTCTTGTCTGGATTAGCGCTCATTTCAATCAGGGTCTCAAACAAAGTAGTTGTCGCACCGACCTGAAGGGTTGACCCGAGTGTCACCGAGATCGCTTTGATCTCGTTGTTTCGGTTACGGTAAAAAAGTTCCTTACCATCCTTGCGCCAGACCGGCATGGTTGCCGTCTCGGTCGTTAGTTGCCACTTATCACCATTTCCATCCAATTGCCGAACGTATAACTGCCGGGTCCCCGACTCGTCACTGGTGTACGCCAGAAATCTCCCGTCCGGTGAGAACATCGGATTCAATTCCCAATAGGGGGTGGTGGCGATCCATTCGAATCGTGGTGGTGTGCCCGGGTAGCAGAACCCGATATCAGTGTGCTCGCCCGCTTTTTGCTGGCGGATGAGCGCAAGAGCGCCATCGCGCGACGACCAATTACCGGCAGAAAGTCCGCCAACACCGGTTTCGTCGAACGTGATGAACGGTTCTCCGTCGCCGTCTACACTCATCTTCTTCCTGTACAGGCTCCATTTGCCCGCCTGACTGGTGTAGATGATTGAGTTTCCGTCCGGCGACCAGATCGGCCAAACATCCATCTCCTTGGAGAAGGTCGCGCGCATGCTGACTCGTCTGTTCAAATCTATCGTCCAGATATCGTCGGTCCCTGTCACGGGATCGTTCGCCGCATAGACAAGTTTTGTCCCATCCGGAGAAAGGCAGATATCGCGAAATTGCTTTCCCGTGGCGATCGTATCGATCAGGCGTCCACTCCGATCCAGCCAGACCAGTTCGGTACCGCTCGTGCGCGCGGAAGGAGAGTAGACCAGCGATCCATTTGCACTCACGCAATAATCTGCCTTGCCGGTCGCGCCTGTCGGCATCACTTCCGCAATAGGCATTGGTTCACCAATGTTCTTCGGATCATCGGGATCAAACCTCCTCGCGGACAGGATCTGCCCATCGACCGCGAGGATATATCCAGACGGATCATACATCGCCTTGCCGCTAGCGATGAACAAAGATTCCGGAGCATCACCGGACAACGAGCCGAGCATCACGGTGTGACCCTCTTGGGCTCCGTCCGCCGCACCAACCGAAAGCTTCAGGTAGAGGAAGTGTTCGCCGTCCGGCAAAAACTCCGGCCAGGCCACACCAGCCCAATTGGTATCCTTCTCCGCGGGTACGGCGTTTGAGACTACACCCCCTGACGAGTTCACTCTGAAAATCGGATCGGCCTGCGAGCCGTCCATGAGTATGACATCTTTGCTCCCCCAACTGCCGTCGGCCGCGTTGCCCGGCATCTTGGCGATTAGCTGGACCGGGCCACCTCGTGCGGCTATCTTCATTAACTGGCCATCCAGTATGAACGCTAGTTGCTTACTGTCGGGTGACCAGAAAGGACGACGGGCCCCCTCGGTTCCGGCCAATGGTTCGGCTTTAAGCGCATCCATTTGGCGTACCCAGATCTTGGTTCGCCCGATCGTGTCCACCGCATGAAATGCCAGCATGCTCCCATCCGGAGAGAGCACCGGCCAGTTCATACTCCGGATCCCCGGGTCAGCCTCGATATTGAATCGCGCCAGACGAGGAGGCTCTTTAGTCTGGCCGAAGTGAAGAACCGACAGCACCACCGCGGCAACACCAAACAGCGCGGCCAGCACCCAGGCGATCTGCATATTCGCCTTCCGCCGCGCCGCAATTGGCGCAGGAATACCTGCGAGCGAACCACCTTCATTTATCCATTTCAATTGATGCAGCAGATCGCGCGCGTTCTGCCACCGCTCATCCGGATCTTTGGACAAACACTGTTTGACGACCCGCACCAGCGCGGGGGAGATATCGGGCTGATAGTCAGTGACCGAGCGCGGTTCTTCCTTCATTATGGAAGCGATTAGGCTGGCCTGGCTCGGTCCGGCGAACGGTTTCTTGCCGGTCACCATTTCGTACAGCACCACACCAAATGAGAATATATCCGACCGGGAGTCAGCCTCTTTCCCTTCAAGCTGCTCAGGCGCCATGTACTGCAAAGTACCAACGATCGTCCCCTGGCCGGTCAGTGGAGTACTATGTGTCGCGCCGGTCATGCCATTGACCACACCGCCTAACTGGAGTTTCGCCAACCCAAAATCCAACAGCTTCGCGCCATTTTTGGTCAACATGATATTCAAGGTCTTCAGATCCCGATGCACCAGCCCCTGACGGTGCGCCTTATCCAAAGCGTCAGCTATCTGGATCGCGTAGGTCATCGCTTCTGAAACAGGCAGCGGTCCCCGCTCAAGCCGGGCCGCCAGAGTTTCACCCTGGAGATGTTCCATCACCAGATAGTCGATTCCTCCCTGATTCCCGATATCATACAACGAGCAGATGTTGGGATGATTGAGACTGGAGATCGCCTTGGCTTCACGCTCAAAGCGGGTCTTCAAGTCGGGATTTCCCGCGACATGAGGGGGGAGGACCTTGATAGCCACGGTCCGCTCAAGACGCGTGTCTTTCGCGAGGTAAACCTCGCCCATTCCTCCCGCTCCAAGGGGTGAGATGATCTCGTAGGGTCCCAGTTTGGCGCCGGCGCCAAGCGCTCCTGAATTCATTGGTGCCTCATGTTTCGGGTTCGAGTTCGCGACGGATTCAATAGACTGAACTAGTCCACAATATAGGGCACGCCGGTCGAGTCCACCAAACAAAAAAAACGGTCGCCCGATCCCGTGCCGACGGAGAGACCGGAAACAGAAAGGCGCCCGATCACTCGGACGCCTTCTGCTACCAGTGTTGTGGGAGCCTGATCAGCTTTTGCTGGCCCGTTTCGTCTGGCCTTCGGTGATCAGGCGGGAATATTCTTTCGGCGCGGTCAGGATCTCGATCGCCTTCTGGACGGTCTTGTCGGTCCGCAGAACGATATTCTCGTACACTCCGCGCTCGCCCGAAATGGACGAGACCACTTCGCGCTTGATAGCGCGACGGATGTAGTCTTTCGACTTGTCGAAATCGTGCTGTTTTTCCTTCTCAACCAATCCTTCGAGATTGGCGATAGCCGCGCTGTACATCGAGTCATTCTTGCCGGCCTCGGCGGTCTTCTTCAGATCCTCCAGCGCCACCTGCATCGATGACTTGTAAGAGAACTTTTTATCGGCGATGAATTTCCGGAAATCCTCAACCAACTGGTCCGTCACCGTGAAATCGGCCTTGATATCTGGATTTTTCGTCACATACTCGACCGCGAAATCAAAGAACATCGATTTCCGCTCAAGATTGATCTCGATCGGCTCCCAGGTCTCACGGTCGACTGAGATATCCGGGACGATACCGCCGCCACCGTATACGATACGTCCGCCATTGGTGTAATATATCTCGCGCTCGGCGACACTCATCGTGTCGGCGAGGGCGCTGTCGGCGGATTCCGGTTCGCTCAGGTCAAGATCCGCATGCGGATTATCTTTCCCCTGGCGTTCCGGACGCTGAATGCAACGGCCGGACGGCACATAGTACTTCGCCGTCGTCAACTTCAGCGCCATGGAGCCATCGTTGGAGATGGGGAATATCTGCTGAACAAGTCCTTTGCCGTACGTTGTGTTCCCCACGATCAGCCCGCGGTCCCAATCCTGCACTGCGCCGGCGACAATCTCCGAAGCGGAAGCGGTCCCTTCATCAACCAGAATGATGAACGGCTTGTCAGGGAACAACGGAGGGCGTTCTGATTTGTAATGCCGTTCACTGTCGGCATAACGGCCGCGCGTGTACACTATCTCGGCGCCTTCTTTGATGAACAGCTCGGCCGTTTCTTTCGCCTGGTCGAGCAGACCGCCGCCGTTGGAGCGAAGGTCAAGAATGAGGCCGGACACATTCTGATTATTCAGATTAGTGATTGCTTCGCGCAATTCATGACTGGTCTCTTCCGCGAAGCGGGAGAGACGGACATACCCGATATTTGATTCCGGCACCACGCCGGCGTAGTTCACCGATTTCAATTCGATCGTTGCGCGCTCGACATCAAAATCCATCACGTCTGCGATTCCCGGACGCTTGATCGTCAGCTTCACGCTGGTACCAGCTTTGCCGCGCATCAGCTTTGAGGCGTCCGAGGTCTTCATCTCATGGGTATCATGTCCGTCGATTGACCAGATGATATCACCGGCGCGGAGACCGCGACGATACGCGGGGGTTCCTTCGATCGGCGAAATGATGACCACGCGGTCATCGCGTTGGTCGATCATCATCCCCAGCCCCTCGTATTTGCCATGGGTCGATTCCATTAACGCGTCATAGGAGGATTTCTCCATCAACACAGAGAAACGGTCGAGATCGGTCAGCATGCCGACGATACCAGCCCGTATGATCTTGTCGACATCGACCTCTTCCATATACTGGTTGCGGATATTAAAAGCGGTCTGCGTCAGCTTTCTGACATTCTTCATGAAGCTGTCGCGATTTTGAGTGGCAGAGTCCGGCGCGAGATTCAATTCATTCAAATTGATCTGCACCGTGTCCGCCCAGAGGACCGGTTCGGATGCCTGCGTCAACTGCCCGGCATCGCCAGGTCCGGCAAGCCAGATCAAGACTAACGCAAAGACCGTCACGCCCAAAAGTTGGCTGGTATAGCGTAACATGAAACCTCCACAGACTGGTTATGGCACCAATGTATAGGCATCGGCGATGTTGTCAAGTTTACGAACGAGGAGTAACTGGTGTCTATCTCGTTGTAGATTTAACACTTATCGGGGTCATTCGGTTTCGTGGGTGCGCCGCGATTCCGCATCAATTCGATAACCGTATGATTCCCTGTCGGTTAGTTCGTACCCTCAAGATACGTTGTAACTTTCCTCGGGTTGCCGTCGTCCGTATATTAGCCGAACAGTCGGTAACAATTGTTTCTGTATCGGCTTAGGGGCCGTTGCGCAAGAGTCGCACAGCCAAAATTGTCCAAACGCTCAACAGGGGACTTCACCGTTGAAAGCTGCTTATAGAACGACGCTCCCCTTTGCTCTGCTGCTTAATCTCTTGCTGCCGGGTGCCGGACATTTTCTCTGGCGCGAAACCCTCTTCGGCATCTTTGTCTTCCTCACCATGCTCCTGGCCGCCGCGCTGTTTGTTGTCCAATACCTGATCCCCCTCCCTAAACTGGCTATCTGGTTCCTGCTGGGACTCCCGGCCCTCTTCTATATTTTCACGTTTGTCGATCTGGCGCGAACTGTCAGGACCAAGCGGGGGAAAATCGAACTTACTCAATACTCCGCGCTCGTCATTCTCATTATAGGTGTTATTTATCAGTTTGCGTCACCTTCCGCCGCAACCAACTTCGCCCTGCGCAATTTCCCCGCGATATTCAAGGTTGAAGGAAGTCATCTCAGCCCGCTCTATCGAGCGGGGGAGATCGCTGTTGCTAACCGTCTCGCGTACACGGCCGAAATTCCATTCCTGAAACGACCGGTTCTGCATGCCTTACCGGAACGATTCGACCTGGTACGTTTCTACGATACCAATGACCAACTTGCTGTCGGCTTTGTGCTCGGCTTACCGACCGAAGGGATCACTATTCTTGACGGCGCGCTGTCGGTAGATGAGACACCGATCGCAGTCACCCTTCCGACCGGCTTCGCTCTGACGGGGGAGTGGCCGTTGACAGTCGTCGAGGATTACTCTATTTTGGTCGGAACGTTTAACCTTGGTACGTTGAATGACCTGCACCAGGTCCGTTTGGACAAGGTCGTAGGTCGAGTTGGCAGCTATCATTAATGCAGATACGGTCTCTCATCTTCGACCTCGACGGAACCCTGATCGATTCATCCGATGGCGTGGTTGACGCGGTCAATTTCGCTTTTCGCCGGATGTCGCTTCCCGAGATCTCACCCGACATTATCAAGCCGTATATCGGGTATCCTCTCAAAGGGATGTTTGCCGACCTGACCGATGCGCCGGTCGACGAGCTGTACGCCCATTTCCAGACACGGGCGGCGACCAGTGTGGTCGACTCGTCAAACGTTTTGCCTGAAGTACAGGAAGCGCTTGTCGAATTGCACAGGCATGGCTATCAAATGGCTATTGCCACTACCAAGATCCGTATTCATGTCGATGCCATTGTCGCGAAATTCGGATGGGAGAGATTTTTTGATGCCTACGTCGCCGGCAATGAGGTCTCCGTGGTGAAACCTCACCCCGAAGCGATCCATCTATCCATCCAGCGTCTCAATGCTACACCGGAAACCTCACTCGTCATTGGTGATACAGAGAATGATATCCGCGCAGCCCAGGGAGTGCCGACGCGCTGCGCGGCTGTCCTTTCGCCATACGGGGGAGAGGACAAAGTTAAAGCACTCGCCCCGGATTACGTCATTCGACGCCTTCCGGAGTTGCTTCCCATTCTCGCCGCGGTCAATGCCAACGGGAAGGGCTGATTCCTGAACCTTAGTGTTTCGGCCACGCTGGTACGATGGCCGGGACCAGACCATATGGAGCTACACGATGGATCAACGCGTACAAAAACTGGCTCACTTGCTGGTTCACTACTCCAACGAGATCAAAAAAGGGGATCTGCTCAAGATCCAGGGTGAAGCGGTCACCATGCCGCTGATCAAAGCGATCTACGAAGAGGCCGTCAAGGTCGGTGCCTATCCCTATGTGCAGATCCGGGTACCGGAGTGCGAAGAGGTAATGCTCAAGCACGGAAACGATGAGCAGTTGTCATTCATCAATCCGCTGGCCAAGCTGGAAACGGAGAAGATGGATGCCCTCATCAGTCTCTGGGGCTCGACCAACACCAAGTATCTCTCGGGCGTGAAACCGGAGCGCCAGGCCTTCCAGCGCAAGGCAATGCGCCCGGTCATACACAAGCTGTTCACCCGGATGGGGAATGGCTCGCTTCGCTGGGTCGGCTCGCAGTTTCCGACCATGGCCGATGCCCAGGATGCTGAGATGTCTTTGGCCGACTACGAGAACTTCGTCTATGGCGCGGGACACTTGGATGCCCCCGACCCGACCAAACCTTGGCTGACCGTGAAAAAAGAACAGGAACGTCTGGTCAAGATACTCAATCAGATCGACCAGTTGCACGTCCGCTCCAATGACACCGACCTCAAGATGCGGGTCAAAGGGCGCAAGTGGATCTCCTGCCACGGGACCGAGAATTTCCCCGACGGTGAGATATTCACCGGACCGATCGAGGATACGGCCGAAGGGCATATCCATTACAGCTATCCCGCGGTCTATATGGGTCGTGAGGTTACCGATGTCCGCCTGACACTGAGAAAGGGGAAGGTCGTGAAAGAAGAAGCGACCAAAAACCTCGAGTACCTGACTGCCATGCTCAATATGGATAAGGGCGCGCGGTTTGTCGGCGAGTTTGCTATTGGAACCAACTACGAGATCCAGCGCTTTTCGCGCAATACGCTCTTCGACGAAAAGATCGGCGGAACCTGCCATATGGCGGTGGGCGCTTCTATCCCCGAGAGCGGAGGCAAAAACAAGAGCTCCCTCCACTGGGATATGGTCTGCGACCTGCGCAAAGGATCGGAGATCACTGGCGATGGCAAGGTGATCTACCGCAACGGCAAGTTCACTATATAAGTGTCGCGAACAACGACCATGAAAAAGGCCGGCGAATTCGCCGGCCTTTTGTCGTTCATTTCGATCAGGATCACGGATTGACCGGAGGCGGTCCGCTAGCGGTCAAGTAACCTATCAGGCCGGAAAGGTCTGAGAGATCGATCCCCAGATCAGCGTTGAAGTCACCTGCCTGAATAGTGACAGGCGCCGGGTTGAGCGTCGTCATATAACTGATCAGACGACTCAAATCGGTCAGATCGACCAGATTGTCAAGATTCAGATCGCTTCGCCGTACAAACCGTGTTCGGATCTCTCCGGTCACTCTGGTCGGCTCATATGAAGCGGTTGCCGCAAAAAGCTCCAGTCGAGTACCATTATATAACGCGGTGTCAACAACACCGGCGCGGCTTCCCAATTCATACGGATCGATATGGTAATAGATTTTGAATACTTCACCCGAGCCCGGCCCAAGGGGAAGCCCCGGCCCGCCAATATTCGCGATCAGCTGAATAGCGTACCGCCCTGTCTCCGGCGCATACTGCAGGAAGTTGATCGATTCAAAGGTCGATGTACGGGCGCCTAATCCGAACGAGTCAACAACCACTGCGACTGATCCGGTATCCAGGTCAACCGTGAGCACCACTTGACTTAGAGTCTGTGTGTTTGCCAGCGAGATCGACATCACGCCGCTCTGTCCGGCGTACACCGAGTCCTTTTCATACCAGACGGTGTCAGCATGCACCAGCACATACCCGATCTGCTCGTTCGATAATTCGCCGAAGGTGGTCTGGCGTTTCAGCGAAACATCATACAGCCCCGGTGCGGTATATATGTGGGTCGGGTTCACGACGGAAGAACTGTCGCCGTCACCGAAGTGCCACATGACCGAACTTGCCGGGACAGTCGACTCATCAGTGAAATTGACCTGCAACGGCGCGCCACCGAGCTGAACGTCGGATGAGAACGACGCTCCCCAGCTATTAGCGGCATCGGTGCTAATGATCCCCCAGCCATACGTATTGTCCGGCGTAGTCGATTTTGAAGCGGTCTCTTTCAGCGCCGTGATGATCTGTGTCGGCGACCAGGTCGGGTGAGCTTCAATTAGCAAGCAAACCGCGCCGGCGATGAGCGGAGTCGAAAGCGATGTCCCGTTGGCAAAACCATAGGCGTTATCCGCCGACGCTGAAGCCCAGTAGGTGCTTACACCCTGGGCACAAACCTCAGGTTTCATCCGGCCATCGGCCGTCGGGCCTCGCGAAGAGAAGCTGGCGATAGCGCCCGTCGAGGTTACCGCGCCGCAGGACAGTATATCATACGCGTCGGCCGGCGGGCCAAGTGTCCCTACACCCGGACCCGAGTTCCCCATCGCGTTACAGACCACAATGCCCAATCCAGCAGCCGTATTAGCCGCCAGAGTGATTGTAGTAGTATTCCCATCAAGATCGGCATAGGTCCAGAGATCAGGATAACTCAGCGATGACGTAATGACATCCGCGCCGATAGAGTCAACCCACTCCAGTGCCGCTACCCAGTTATCCTCTTCCGCCGAGGTCTCTGAGCGCACATCCTCTGTCTTGCAGAGAATGAAGTTTGACATATACGCGGGGCCGTAGATGGAACCATCGCGGAATCCACCGGCTGTTCCCCAGCACCCGGTCCCGTGATTCCATTGTGATGAATTGTCGGCCGGCTCGTTGGCGGTGTTGCCGTCTTCGAATACAAAATCCCACTCGGCCAGCACGCGTCCCGCCGCGTAATGATTGGCGAACGCCTGGTGCGTTTTGCGGTAGCCCGTATCGAAAATCGCCAGCGTCACGCCTTGACCGGTATAGCCTTTATTATGCATCTGCGGCACAGTGATCTGGGCCAACTGGGTCGCGGCATTCCCGTAATTGAGAGCGTCCGGTGACAACACGGAGCCGATCTCGCTTTTCGTCGGCGGAGCCAACTCCTCGCTGACATTCTCTCGGGTGTATCG
>JAYRFH010000224.1:0-8500 GCA_041908405.1 Candidatus Zixiibacteriota bacterium | reverse complement strand
TTGACCGGGAGGTTGGTTTCCTGACGGAGACGCTTGTCGAGGCCGCGCAAGAGCGCGCCGCCGCCGGTCAGGACGATACCACGTTCCAGAATATCGGAGGCCAATTCCGGCGGAGTCTGCTCGAGGGTCTGGCGGACAGCTTCGACAATAATGTCGACGGTCTCGGCCAACGCCTCGCGGATCTGCACGGAGGAGATCTTCAGATTTTTCGGTACACCCGCGACCAGATCGCGACCGCGTACCTCGAGCGAGAGTTCTTTCTCAAGCGGGAAAGCGGAGCCGATCTTGATCTTGATATCTTCGGCGGTCAGTTCGCCGATGAGCAGGTTGTAATTCTTCTTCAGGTAGTTGATGATCGCTTCGTTGAACTCGTCACCCGCGACGCGGATGGAGGTATCATTGACGATACCGGAGAGGGCGATGACCGCGATCTCGGAGGTACCGCCGCCGATATCGATGACCATCTGGCCGGTCGGCTGGTCGACGGGGAGGCCGACGCCGATAGCGGCCGCCATCGGTTCCTGCAAGAGGTAGACCTCGCGAGCGCCGGCATTTTCGGCTGAGTCGCGGACGGCGCGTTTCTCCACCTCAGTGATACCAGAGGGGACGGAGATAACGACGCGGGGTTTCATCAGATATTTGTGCTTCACCACGCGGCGAAGGAAATCGGCGATCAGTTTTTCGGAGATCTCGAAGTCGGCGATCACGCCATCCTTGAGGGGGCGGACGGCGTCGATACCGCCGGGGGTACGTCCCATCATCTCTTTCGCCGCGGAGCCGATAGCGAGCACTTTGCCGGTGCTTTTTTCGACAGCGACGACGGAGGGTTCGTTGAGGACGATGCCCTGATTGCGGACATAAACAAGAGTGTTGGCTGTCCCGAGATCGATTCCGATGTCGTTCGAGAGGACGTCAAAAAATCCCACTGAGGAAATTCCTTTTTCTGCAACAGCCGTCATACTGAATGTATTCGGCGAAAAGTCTGTGTAGTTTAGTGGGGGGGATGTATTTAGGCAACGGAAAATTGGGGTATTACAGAGGGGAGGCGTGCGAGAGGGGAGTAACTGTAAGGGGGGGAAGGGGTAAGGGGGGGGGCACATGAATCGCGATTTGAACGAAGATGGATTCCCGCCTGCGCGGAATGAGGCGGTAGGCCTTGCCAAGGGCCCAGTATGATTTCGCCGTTTGTCGGAATCGACAAGGCGGGTTCGAAGACGGTTTTAGAAAAAGGCGGGTTCGAAGACGGACCCGCCCTACAAGCCGAAATCAGGAACTCACCATCATTTCAGCAGCAGCAGCTTGCGAGAGGCGATGTTACCGCCGGCGGTGAGGCGGTAGTAGTAGATGCCGCTGGCGACCGATTGGCCGCTGTTGGTGGTCCCTTGCCAATCTATGCTGTGTGTGCCGGCGGAATATGTCCCCATCTGGCGATAGACGATATTCCCCAGAACATTGATGATCTCAAGTCTCACTTCGCTCGTGCGCGGCAGATCAAAACTGATGACCGTGCCGGCGTTGAACGGGTTGGGATAGTTCTGGTGGAGAGCGAAGGTAGAGGGGAGATCGGGATCATTATTGTCGTCGGCGTCGCTGACGATATCCAGACGACTGGGGATATAGGCTCCGCGGTGGGTGCTGACAGAGATCGACAGGATAGTCAGCGCGTTCTGCAGATCGACGATCGGTCCAGCGAGAATGTACGCGGTTGAATCGGTGGAGCCATGCGGAGGGTGAATAAAGATGTGCGTGTTGGTGCCATCGAACGCGTACTCCATCGTCATGTTCGGAAGAATCGGCCGCGGCGTAATGTTCCCCGCCACGACAATGGCAACCGCGCCGAGAGTGTCATCGGTCGCGGCGTACAGTGGGCCAAAGGCGTGGAGGAAGTGAACGGTGTCGGGGTCATCGGGCGGGTTGTCGTACGGGAGTGCCCATCCGTTGATGATGCGATGCAGCAGAACGTAGTCTTCGACGGTGAGGGTGGTGCCGTCGCGATTGACATCAGAAGCACGTTCCTGATCCGTCCGATTGATGGTGAAGGCAGACAGGCCGTTGAGGAAATAGGCGGCGAAGAGCCGTTCGTCGGCAATCTCATACGCCATGCCATTGAGGTTGAGGTCGCCGTGAATGTCGAGTTCGGGCTCGCAATAGAAGTGCACAGAACCGCTGTAAAAGTCTATGCCCTCGAAAGGCGAGTAATCACACGCACCGACGGGAACACCCTTTATGCCCGGGAAGGTGGCGCTGTTCTCGGGGTAATGCGTATCGGTCAGGTAGGGGAAGCGATGGCTATAGACGTATCGTTCACGCAGAGGCGCACCGGCAGTGGTGATACACTGGTTATCCGTACAACTGGTCCAATAGAAGTTCACAGGGATGTCGAGACACTCGTAGAGCCGCCAGTCACCCGTTCGGAAGGTGATGTTGAAGAGAGCCTGACCCACAGTGGCTAGCGCAGACGTTGCCGCGGACAGAGATGTATTGGTTTCAGCGAGTCCAACTACGCGAAGCAGTCCACCGGGGCAATCGGCCCCACAGAGTTCAGTATTTTCGAGGCGCCAGTTGAAGTATTCCCATCCACCGAGTTCATGGAGTGAGCCGGGAGTAACGTCCTCGACCGCAAGCGCGGAGTCCTCAAAAGTAAAGAGGAGGTCAAAGCCACCGAGTGAGATGTGGTCGGCAAGATGCTGAAGTTTGACAGGCACCATGACAGTCGGCGACTGGTACATCGCCTCGACCTTGCCAATGGTGATTGCGATATCCGGCGGATCATCGCTGAAATGCGACGTGATCTTTGCGCCGCGCCAGGTGGCGGATTCGATAGAGAGGATCTGGCCGAGGTTGAGTCCGCGGAAGATCGGGCCGGACAGGATGAAAGCATTCGGGGCAGGGTTCTCGATATCGGGAGCAATGAGGATGCGGGTGACCGCGCCATCGAAGTTGTATTTGATCGTCATTCCCGGCGCGGGGTCTCGCGGCCAGATGTTGCCAACGACGGATAGGAGAACGGCGCCGAGGGAGTCACTGGTGCTCACGACTAAAGTGTCGTGAGCGAGTGTGAAGAAGGCCGTGTCAGGCGAGTCGGGCGGAGGAGTGTAGTGGCAGTCGAAAGTGTCCAGACCGTGGGTAATGCGGTGCAGGAGAACGTAATCTTCGATGGTCCCTGGCTGACGATCGAGATTGATATCCGTTGCGGCCAATTGGCTTGCGGGATTGATCAGGAACCCTAATCCGCCAAAGAAAAGATAGCCGGTAAAAAGCGTTTCATCGGCGATCTCAAAGGAGCTGCGGTTGAGGTCAATGTCGCCGCGTCCATCGACGGAGTCGCTGCAGATGAAGTCAATATAGCCATGATGGAAGTCAATGTTGCGCAGAACCATTGGTTCATCGCGTGGGACGATATCGCACTGACCTTCAGGGATTCCACCGTATCCGGGCAAGACAGCGTCTTCGGGTGGAAGCGGGTTGTCGGGGTCGCGGAGATCGAAAACTCGATCGGCGATACTGACGAATCTCCCGCTCATGCTGGCGATAGTGTTGTCGTCGCAATCCTGCCAGTAGAAACGGATCGGGTGAAGGTAACAGTTGGTATAGCAGTCGTCCGCCGACTTGAAGAACAAAGAAAAAAGTCGTGCCGGCGTGGCGGATGGGCAGTTCGGTTCTGGGTGGATGTCGCCATTATTGGTCTCCGCAAGACCGATCACCCGAATCAATCCGGAGGGATGAGCGGAATCGCCGGGTCGGGTTTCATAGCTGGCGGTGAAATACTCCCAATCACAGTAGGTGAGGAGTTCTCCCTTAACAAGATTCTGGAATGATAGCTCCTGTGCATCATAGGCGATCAGGAAATTGAAGCCGTCAATTCCGTGGAAATAGTCTATCTGTTCTAGAGTAACATCGACTTGAATTGGTTCACGCAACACACCGGAGAATACTCTCCCAATTGACACTTTGAATCTATTCGCGATTGGTGGTTCGAGTTGCGCATACAGTTTGCCGCCGCGGTAGTTGGCGGTTTGGATGGAGAGGATCTCGTGACCTTCGAGTCCTGTCAGGAACGTGCCGGGGAGGATGAAGGCGCTGTCGGGGAGAGGGTATCCGTGGTATAGAATTGGAGAGATGAAGATGTGGGTTATAGCGCCATCGAAATTGTACTGCATCCCCATGTTTCGAATGGTCAAGGTCGGGTCGACTTGTCCCGAGACGGTCAGGAGCAATGCGCCGAGGGTGTCCGGGGAGGTGAGCGCCAGTGCGCCCTGGGATAGTTCAAAGGTGGCGGTGTCGAGCGGTGGGAGGGCGTCGTACGGGAGTTCGTTCCCGATAATCACCTGATACATGTAGCAGAAGTCTTCAATCGTGAGGGGGATATCGTCGGCATTGACATCGGACATGGCGATCTGTCCGGCCAAGTTTATCGTGAAAACCGGCAGTCCGTAGATGAAATAGCGCTGGAAAAGAACAGCATCAGCGATCTCATATGCCATGTCATTAAGATTGAGGTCGCCCCGAATGTCTATAAAACAATAGCCCGCGATCTCGATTCCTCCATGGTAGAAGTCGACGTAGCGTTGGGGCGACGGGAAGAGGTTTTGAATGAACCAACATGAATCCTCGGGCAGGCCGTTTGTGCCGGGAAAAAAGGCAGTTGTTGGATCTATCGGCGAGTGTGCTCCCAGTGAGTCGAAAACTCGTCCAGCCATGAAATAGTCGCAGTAGCCGGAGTCGCACATCAGGCGGTTGTCTTCGCAATCGCGCCAGAAGAATCGGATGGGGCTGTACGTGCATTCAAAGGTTCGGTCATTGCTGACCAGGAATTTCATGGTAAACAGAGTCGCAGGGAGTGCTTCCGGGTATTTGCAGAACGGGTGGTCATCGCCATTGTTGGTTTCGGCGATCCCGATGACGCGGACAAGGCCAGGTGGGCAGGTCGGGCAGTTGCCATCGGCGCCATATCGGTACGTAAAATATTCCCAGCCGCATTTCTCGTAGATGTCGCCCTCGGTGACGTTCTGCAGCGATATAGCGGTGTGGTCAAAGGTGATCAGCAGATCGAAGCCGCCGAGTCCAGTCGAGGGGAGGACGGAGTCGATAGTGACATCAACGTCGACATAGGCACCCTGCAGGACCATGCGTTCTTTCGATATGCGGACATCGTACGGGTATTCGTCATTGATGGTGAAGTTGACTTCGCAGGTGTCAGCGCCGCAGGGGTCGGTGAGAATAACTGTAGCGGTATATTCACCGAGAGTGATCCCGGAAAGATAAAGCAGGCCGGTCGGACTTATCTGGGCGTGGATGCCGGAGTCGGGCGGTGGAATGACCGACCAGGCGGGACTTCCACAATAGGTGTCTCCCTCTAATTGAATTTGCGTATAGGTGGCGCGTCGAAATGAAGGGGCGGTTATAGGGCAGTCGCCATAGATGTGTGGCGGTTGCTGCGGACAAATGATGGCCGTGAAACGACAGAAGACAGTATCGGGCTTTTTTGAGGTCGTGAAGTACGCTCCGACCCTTGCCAATACGGCATCATTTGCCTCGTTTCGATGGGACCAGTACGTGTACATGCCAGTTATAGAGTCGATGTGGCCGTACCCTTTCGCCATGAAGTAGCGGGCATCGGGGTGCGGTTGGCCGGACTTGGCGTTGATGATCTGGAACTGGTATGTGATCGTGTCGCCGCAGTCGGCGGTCAGGGTGTCGGGGCAGGACGCAAAGGCCGGGACGGGGCCATGCGAGGTATCTTCGGCCGATATCGGCAATGCTCCGAGCAGAAGAACAGAGATCAGGACGAGTGTACGCATAACTTCTCCCCAGAAGTTGGAGGGTTTGATGACCCCTCAATATAAGGCGAGGGGGGATTCTTGAAAGGGGTATTTGGGGAAAGGGGAGGAAGATGGTGGGGGATGAGGGGGGCCACTGAGATTCCAAAGATTCCGGCGGGTCACACTTCGAAGCGAGGCGCGGCTAGCGGAGGATAAAGGGGAGGGAGCAGGCAGTGGGCTTCGAAGCAAGACCCGCCGGAACGGTGTTGGAGGGATTGGGAACGGGCAGACGGGGACGTCTGCCGCGCAAGGAAGAAGGAAGATGGATTCCCGCCTGCGCGGAATGAGGATTAGCCGATTCGAACAAGATATCGGTTGAAGAAGTTTGACTGGCTGGTATTTCAGAGACTAGCCGCAGACTCGGAATGAGGCGGTAGGCCCTGCGGGAGTATCTACCCCATTCGGAAGTTCGCCAAACTAGAGTGGCGGGGGCGCCGTTCAACCGCACAGCGGAAGATGGTCCCGCCACGGCGCCCAAAAAAGCATCAGTCGCAGATCAGTGTTAGTGATGCGCGGGGTAGGTGATGCCTAGCTCCTTTATGAGGAATGAGAGGACATCAGTTTCCAGAGAGATGCGGTCGTCCAAGGATGAACCGATACCGTGGCCGGAAGTTGAACTCGTGCGCAGCAAGACCGGATGGTCGGATGAGGTAGCCTCCTGCAAACGCGCCGCCATCTTGCGAGACTGGTATGGGTCGACGCGGCCATCGTGATCACCCGCGGTGAGGAGGACGGCCGGATAGGCGATGCCATCGCGCACGTTGTGAAGCGGAGAATAACTGTAGAGCGCTTTGAATTGATCCGGATCTTTGACAGAGCCGAATTCGGTGACGTTAAAAGCGCCGTTGGAATGAAGTTCCACACGAAGCATATCGTAAATACCTACACGGGCAATGACCGCGCGATAGAGTTCGGGGTGTTGAGTAAGCGCCGCGCCCATGAGGAGGCCGCCATTGGAGCCACCCTCGATAGCGAGTTTGGTAGGATTGGTGTAGCCATTGGCGATGAGCCATTGCGCGGCCGCGGCGAAGTCATCAAAAACATTCTGCTTTTTCGTCAGATTCCCCTGCAGATGCCAGTCTTCGCCATATTCGCCGCCGCCGCGAAGATTGGCGACAACGTAGATGCCGCCCATGTCGAGCCAGACGCGGTTACGCTCAGAGAAGCCGGGAGTGAGGTTGACGCCATAGCCGCCGTATCCGTACAGGATGGTCGGATTGGAGCCATCGAGTTTGGTCCCTTTTTTGCGGATGATGTTGAGGGGGACCTTGGTGCCATCCTTGGAGATGGCAAACTCGCGGAGAACCTCGGCATCATCGAAATTAACCAGCGAAGTTTTCTGCATCGGCGTGGGATTCAATTCACTGGAGGTAGGGTCGTACTGTTTCCAGATTGAAGGCGTGAGATAGGTTTGCTCGTTGAACAAGATGCGGTCAGCATCGAGCCAGACCGGACTTCCAACCGACGCAACGGGAGCGGTGGGGACATCGGGAAGTTCTTTCCCCTCGAGATCATATACTTTGATGCCTGTCGGGCCGCCCATCTGCTCGACGACATACACTCGCGAGGCGGTGGGGAGAAAGTCGTTGATGACATGCTCGCCCTCGGTAATGATCGGGCGGGTGGTCGAAAGCTCAGTCTGCGTAAGAGACATGCGAAGCAGTTGACCTTTGGGGGTGTCTTTCAGAGAGAGAAGATAAAGCGCGTTGTCGAGTCCGAACGATGCTTTGGTGATGCGGTCGGAGAGTTTCGTGATACGCGACCACTGGCCATCGGTGTCACAGAGGAAATGTTCGTATTCGCCGCCATCGCCATTTTCCACCGTAGCGAGCAGATGTTTGCCGTCGTGCGATGTTTCAAGCACGATCTCGGCGATACGGGGGAACTCTTTGCCCACCTGATATACATCCGCGGAGAATGGTGTGCCCAACTTGTGGTAATAGACCTGCTGGTAGAAGTGCATGTCCGATTCGGGGCGTTCACCGGGCTGCGGATAGCGAGTGTAGTAGAAGCCGGAGCCATCGGCACTCCAGGCGACCGAACCGCCGGCGGTGGGGAACGTGACGCGCGGAATCGAGTCCTCGAGTTTTGCGCCGGTAGCGATATCGAAGATGAACAGCGTGCCATCCTCACTCCCGCGATAGGAGAGCGAGACGGCGATGAGGCGGCCATCCTGCGAGGGACAATAGAAATCGATGGCGGTTTGGCCGGTAGTGTCGATCAAATTCGGGTCGATAACCACTCGTTCGGATTTAAGGTTCTGTGGATTGGTGATCGCGACGATGAACGGTTGCTGTTTGGGGGGCTGACTCTTGAGCGCATACAGCATCCCTTTGAGGTAGGTCAGCGAGTAGTAGCTGACGGTCTCCTGCGAGTAAATGCGCGACAGCTCATCGGCGACAGCTTTGCGCTCAGGTATCTGTTCGAGCCACTCCTGGGTATACTCATTCTGTTTGACCAGCCAATCTTTGACCGCGGGATCATCGAAGTTTTCAAGCCAGCGGTAGTTCTCAGTGACTGAGACACCGTGGTAGATTTCGGTGACCGGTTCTTTTTTTGTTTCGGGGTACTGGGCGAACAGGGATGAAGCCAAGAGAGCAATGAGAATTGCACAAATACGGGCGCGCATAGTCGATCCTTCCACATAATGTGGTCAAAAAGGGGAATGATGCATGGAT
>JAYRFH010000223.1:0-2537 GCA_041908405.1 Candidatus Zixiibacteriota bacterium | reverse complement strand
TATTGATCGCTTCGTGAATAAGATTAAAGTGGGCGACAAGATTCTTGTTCCGGATGGCAACTTCATCTATTTAGGCACTGCAACACGTAGCTATGAATTCAGGCAAGAGCTCGAATCTGATTGCGAGGGTTACCCGCACTGGATTGGAGTCGACTGGCTATTTGATAAAAGACCAGTTGCACGTGCTGAGGTGCCCGCGATTCTGTTTGATTCACTCAAAGGGCGTCAGACGGTCTATGGCATTCCAATTGAATTTGTAGAACCATTGATTGAAAGCCCTGATCGTTTTATTGCATTCGATGCCGCCGTGGAGTTCGAATATAAGAACATTTATATTGAACGATTGTCTCAGGGTCTTGTCCCAGGCATCAATAGTCCTGCTTTCGAAAAGGCAGTGCTCAAAGTGCTGAGCTTTTACTTCCCTTTTTTGCATCAACTACCGACCACAAATGCTCCAGTGGGTGCCGATACTGACTTAATTACACAGCTACCTGGTTCAGTTGTAATCAGAATACAAGTTAAGTGCTTCCAAGATAAGGATGGGCCTCTGAAACCTTGGGTAGTAACGCAACTTCGCGACTCTATGGAGCCAGGTGAAAATGGCATCATTGTTACAACAAACCGGATTGGGCAAGAAGCCCGAGAAGTAGCGGACAGAGACTCTGAAAAACCTATCAACTTCATCGATGTTACAGATTTCGTCCAACTGGTCTTTGAAAATCAAGAAAACTTGACGGATCAAGAACTCTGGGCGTTGGGGCTAAAGCGATCGATTACCGGCCGCTAGTCACATATTTCATTGCCCAAAGGACCTGGAAGTGCAACTGGTGTTCGAACCGCAAGGTGCGATAAATGTCCGTCTTACATTTGTCAGTTCCTCTAAGCCAGTCTCCATTAATAGAGGGGTCTCTCGGCGCTCCGAACGGCCAGTCATATTGGCGTCTTCATTAGAACACCACGTGCCGAACATCATCCCCCTCTCCCACAACGACATGATGGTGACGGAATGGCATCACCCGATGGATCCTGAATCAAGTTCAGGATGAGGCGGTGGGGGGCGGATGAGGCGGTGGGCACGGATGAGACGCAAAGAAAAGGCGTCACCCCTCGTCCCTGAGCATAAACTCAGGGCAAGCTTCGCTCGGGGCGACGCCTAAACCTGATGGTGGCGCGCTATCCTACGCCACCGGGTAGTGCTTCTTGTGCCCGAGGTAATACAGTATCGGGACCGCGACGCGAGATATCAGCAGCGAGGCAACTTCGCCCGCCATCAACGCGATCGCCAATCCCTGGAATATCGGGTCGAACAGGATCACGCCCGCGCCGACAATCACCGCGCCGGCCGTAAGCAACATCGGACGGAACCGCACCGCGCCTGCATCGATCACCGCCTCCGCCAGCGGCATTCCTTCTTTCAAACGAAGTTCAATGAAATCGACCAGAATGATCGAGTTACGTATGACAATTCCAGCGCCGGCCATGAATCCGATCATCGAGGTCGCGGTGAAAAACGCCCCCATTGCGCCATGCGCCGGCATGATGCCGATCAGCGAGAACGGAATAGCGGCCATCACGATGATCGGCGTCAACAGCGACTGGAACCACCCGACCATCAGGATATAAATGAGGATCAGCACCGCGGCGAACGCGATCCCCAGATCTCGGAATACCTCGATCGTGATATGCCACTCGCCATCCCACTTAAGCGCGGGCTCGAGCGTGGAGAACGGCATACTCGCGTTGAGGATCTGCAATTTGTTCTCCGAGCCGCCATACTGGATCATCTCAAGCTTCTCCAGCTTTTTGTTCATATCCATGATGGCGTAGACCGGCGACTCGATCTCTCCGGCAACATCGCCGATGATATACGTCACCGGCATGAGGTTCTTACGATAGATCGTTTTTTCGGCAATAGTGTCAACAACTGTCACCAATTCTCGTAGCGGCACGAGCGGGGCATCGGCCGCTATCGCAGACTGAACGGTGTTCGGCATTCGTATCTGCAGGCCGAGAATATCCGACGCGGAGGTTTTCTGCGAACGCGGAAGTTCCAGCATCAGCGCGACATCCTCGCGCTCATTGTCGCGATGCGCTATGTCGACCTGAAGTCCGTTCACTGACAGCTTAACGGTCTGCGCGATCATTTCGGCGGTAATGCCGTGTAGCGCGGCCTTTTCGTGGTCGATCGTGAAGGTCAGTTTTCGCTGGTCGGCTTCTTCGTACGCGTCGACATCGACTACACCGGGAGTCGACTTGAAGATCTCCTCGACCTTGCGTGAGAGGGCGGTGCGAGTGGAGTCAGTCGGGCCGTATATCTCGGCGACCAGAGTCTGCAGTACCGGCGGACCGGGCGGGACTTCGGCGATTGCCACCGCGGCGTTGTATTTCTTGGCGATATCATCCACACGCGGACGAATCCGTTTGGCAATGTCATGCGACTGGTCGGAGCGCTCGGATTTGCCGAGCAGATTGACCTGGATATCCGCCGAGAATGAACCGCGCCGCATGCAGTAATGTCGCACCAGGCCGTTGAAATT
>JAYRFH010000222.1:0-3055 GCA_041908405.1 Candidatus Zixiibacteriota bacterium | reverse complement strand
GATTCCGCACCGGATCGGGACAGCCGGGCGGTTTCATTCGGTCTATTTCAATCACTTACTGCTGCATAGTCGCAAGGCCAACAAGAAGCACGAATACGAATACAATTTGGATTTCCTGCGGTTCTTCAGGACCGGCCCGACAATCTCGACACCGATGGTCTACCCCAAGGAGAAAGAGTTCAGGAACGCGCGGCGTATTCTGAAAAACGCGGGAATTGACAAGCCGTTTGTGGTCCTTCATCCGGGTTCGGGCGGGTCGGCGGAAAACTGGCCGATGGAAAAATTCCTGGAGCTATATGTCGCTCTCAAGAAAGCGAATATTCAGGTGATCATCTCGGGTTCCGATAAGGAAGGAGAGATGATTGATGAGCTGGCATTCCGGAAATCGGTCGAGGTTCGCAAGATAACGGGAGAGACGGATCTCAGAACTTTAGCGGCGGTCCTGTCGCTTGCCTCGGCAGTAGTAGCGAATTCGACCGGCCCATTGCATCTGGCCGTAGCAGTCGGGACTAAAGTCGTAGGGCTGTATCCAGCTCGCGAAGTTATGTCGCCGCTCCGATGGGGACCGCTCGGCAAGGGGCATCAGGTGATCGTGCCGCCGGGGAGTTGCAGTTGTCCTCCGAAGATGTGCAGGTGTATGGAGTCGATCTCTGTGCCATTGGCGGTTGAAAAAGTGCGGACCGTGTATAAGGCGCGCCAACACCAGGTGGTCTGACGAATTAGCATATGAATCTCGCCGAATTTATCATCCGGGTCGAATCGTACAACGCGAATATCGATATTCCACTGATCCGTCGTGCGTACGAATTCTCCGATAAAGCTCACGCCGGCCAGAAACGTCAGTCGGGCGAGCCGTATGTCGAGCATTGCCTGGAGGTCGCCTTTGTACTCGCCGAGCTGCATATGGATTCCACGACCATAGCTGCCGGGTTAGTGCATGATGTGGTGGAGGATACCTCGTTCACACTTGAGGATGTCCGGCGCGAGTTCGGCGATGAGGTTGCGGAACTGGTCGACGGAGTCACGAAGATCGGCGCCGTCTATTTCAATTCTCTCGAAGAGCAGCAGGTGGAGTATTTCCGAAAGATGCTGCTCAGTATGGCCAAGGATATCCGGGTCATACTGATCAAATTGGCGGACCGTTTGCACAATATGCGGACTTTAGGCGCCATGCCTCCGGAAAAGCAGAAGCGGATAGCGCAGGAGACAAGAGATGTTTATTGTCCGCTGGCTCATCGCCTTGGAATCAACAAGACCAAGATAGAACTCGAAGATCTCTGCTTCAAGTATCTGGAGCCTGAAGTCTACCAGGAGTTGGCGGTCCAGATCAAAGAGCGTAAGGAAGAGCGTGACGCGTATATCCTCGAAGTGACTCTCCCGATCAAGGAAGCCTTGGCGCGGGACGGTATTCTCGGCACGGTCAGCGGTCGCGCCAAACATCTGGATTCGGTCTACCGCAAGATACGCGTGCGCAAAGTGCCGTTTGAGGAGATCTATGACCTCTTTGCCATCCGCGTCATAGTCAACACCGAACGCGAGTGCTACCACACGCTCGGTATCCTCCACGCCATGTGGAAACCGGTGGCGGGGCGGTTCCATGACTATATAGCCAACCCCAAAGCCAATGGTTATCGCTCCCTGCATACGACAGTGATCGGCCCACGCAGCAAGATGGTGGAGATCCAGATCAGGACACACGCGATGCATTATGTCGCCGAAAACGGCATCGCGGCGCACTGGCTCTACAAAGAAGGACGTCAGCAGATGTCCAAAGACGATCGGCAGATCGTCTGGCTTCGCGACGTGCTCGAGTGGCAGAAGGATATGACCAACCCGAGTGAGTTTATCGAGTACCTCAAGATGGATCTCTTCTCGGAGGACATTTTCGTCTATACGCCGAACGGAAAACTGGTTCATTTGCCGCGCGGCTCCACGCCGCTGGACTTCGCTTTTCAGATCCATACCGAGGTAGGTATTCACTGTGCCGGAGCAAAGATAAATGGCCGCCTGCAGCCGCTGTCGACCCAACTCAAGTCGGGTGATTCGGTTGAGATCATCACCAATCCGGCGCGTACACCGTCGTCGGACTGGCTTAAGATGGTCAAAACGGCCAACGCCCGAACCCGTATTAAGCGGTGGATCAAGCAAGCGGGATATGAACAGGCCGTTTCGCTCGGCAAGGAGATGCTTGAGCGACGACTGCGTGAACAGCATATCAAGATGCCCGCCGACGAACAGCTTCTCGAGTACGCGCAATCGCAGGAAAGGAAAACGGTCGACGATCTATATGCCGCGCTGGGAAATGGTTCGTTGTCGCTCCAGTCGCTGGTCCTTTTCATCCAGCCGGAAGAAAAGAAGGAAGAGGTCGGCTTTGTCGGCAAAGTTATCGACCGGATCCGCGGCTCGCGCGGTGTACGTGTACAGGGCTTGGACAACTTGATGTTTCGCTTTGCCGGATGCTGCCAGCCGGTTCCGGGGGATAATATTGTCGGGTTTATTACGCGCGGACGCGGAGTGACTATTCACCAGGCGGAGTGTTCGCTGGCGGTGGAGATATCGAACAAATATCCGGAGCGCAAGATCGCGGTCAGTTGGGATACCGGCAAAGACCAATCGTTTGTCGTCCAGCTTGAGATTGTGGTGGAAGACCGCCGTAACATGCTTCGCGATATTACTCAGGCGATAGCCGATTCAAACACCAACGTCCGGGGCGCTGAGATGTACGCTCATGACACGACGGCGATCGGCAAGTTCGTGGTGGAAGTTACCAACCTGGCGCACCTGAACCGGATCATCGACAAGGTGAAAAAGGTGAAGGGTGTACTTTCGGTTCGTCGCGCGCATGGTCGTGAGCAGTCGGAGAACTGACGCGCTTACCGGAAATCCCGCGATTTGAGCGCCATCACCTGTTGTTCGTACGGCACAATGGCAAAATGATGACCGATGACGTTGATAACGCTTTCCTTCCGCTCCACTGTACCTCGTACTAATATCACACTGGCATAGACGACGATCTTACGGTACCGTTTCACCAGGTTCGGTTTCACCACGATAT
>JAYRFH010000221.1:0-10718 GCA_041908405.1 Candidatus Zixiibacteriota bacterium | reverse complement strand
TGAACTCGGCTACGACAAAGGTAAGGATGACCGCTTTGTCGGTTTCTCCGGCGGCGTAAAGTTCGGCGCCATCAAAGGACTCTCCCTCCAGGCAAGCAATCTCCGTTTCTGGATGAGCGGCTCGGTCACGGTCGATGAGATAAAGGCTGACTTTATTGCCGGGCCGTGCGAAGTCGCGATCAAGGTCCATTGGACCGACAGCCTTTTCGAAGGTTCCGGTCTTGTCCGTGTCAAACCGATCTTCACCATGGGGGCGGAGTTCCGTTACGCCGGAAGCCAGGACTGGTGGATCAAACTAACCGTCGGCGCGCGGGTGCCGATGGGTCCGTTCGAACTGGTTGAGGTTCGCGGTGGCATCGGTCGCAAAGATGACACCTGGCGCTTCTTGTTGGGTGGTCGCATCTCACCAGCCAAGGCCGATAAAGGGATTTCCCTCGACATTGATGTCGAAGTTCACTCCACTCCCAAAGGAGTGATCATCCTCGGCAATGCGTCGGTCGAGGTTGCCGGCAACTTGCAGGTCGGTCGCGCGACACTCGAGATCAATATCCCCGAAGAACGGGTGATGGGATCGATAGTTCTCGAATACAACAAAGAAGCGCTCGTCATTGGCGCGCAGGTCGACCTCGGTGTTCAATTCGGTCAGTACTGGTATATCCACGGTATCGCCAAGATCCGCTTCCTGGAGTTCTTCCGTGCCGATGGCGAATTTGTTATCGCTAATAATTGGCAGTGGCAACACAAGGGTCAACTGCGAAGTATCAGTGGTATCTTTGTCGAGCTCAGTTCGGATTTCCAGATCGATGCCAACTGGAAGGTCATCCGCTGGGGAGTCTATTTCAACCGCAATGGAATGGTCTACATCGGTTGGAACGGCGATTTCGCCGGCTCCATCAGCATGGCCGGAGGTGCGCACGCCTGGGTCGGGCTTGACCTGGGTATCTTCGAGATCAGTCTGATCCAGGCGCGCGGGAGTCTTGCGCTCGCCGCCGCGATCTCCAAGACCGGCTCCGAATGGGCAGCCAATGCGCATGGCGCATTCACGCTTGAAGCCACCCTGGGCTACTGCAATAACGCCCGTTGCTGGTCGATCTGCTGGAAATGCATTCTGCGCATCTTCGGCAAGTGCATCATTGCCTTCCCGACCGGCGCAAAAGCGTGTGCGTCGATGAGTGCGGACATTCGCTACAGTACGAGCGGTGGAACCAGTGTCAGTGTCAGCTTCTAATGGAGACAAGAAGAGGTAGCAGTATGCGTTTGATTAATCGGAGATATTTCACAGCAGGCATCCTACTCTGTCTGCTTATCCTGACTACTTCACTTGTCGCTCAGGATGAAGTCGAGTTTGGCGTATTCCCCATGTCTGGCCCTGACGGAGTCCTGCTGGTAATTCATGGTCCGTCCCTTCACCCCGATGCCGCATCTGCAAATAGCGGATGGATCGGTTATCACTTGTATCGAAAGGCAGATGGCGACACCGGTTTTGTTCGAATCACAACGACACCTGTCTCTCGAGTTGGTTCGCTGGTGGAGTTCGAGAAATTCGCGGGTGGGCCGATCGATGGTCTCGAGCGCTTTGTTGGTCTAGCGAGCAAAGAAGAACTCTGGCAAAGATTGATAGCCAATGATTCCTCGGTCATGATCCTTGGCGTCTTCAGCCGCACTTTCTATGAAGCGCTCGGTCTGCTGCGCTGGGATCGCGCGGTTGAGAAGGGCAAGAAGTACACATATCGCGCAACGCGGGTCAATAATGCCGGTCGTGAATCAACGCCGTCGGAAGCGGTAGAGGCTGTTTTCGGTACACCGCCGTTCAAACTCGCCGGACCGCTCGATCTGAAAGCGACTAACATCAACTCCGGCATCGAACTTACCTGGGCGGGCAATCCGGAAGACTCCGGCGGCATGGCCTACAACGTCTATCGCACACCCGACCTCGAAGGTTCTTTCCTTCGCATCAATCGCTATTCACTGGTCCTGACACCAGACTCCGCCACCGGTGAACAGCGCGGACGATATCTCGATTCCACCGCCAGCCAGGGTCGGACGTACCACTACGCGGTCGTCTCAAGCGATTACGCCGGCAACGAAAGCGATCGAACCAACATCGTCTCCATTCATATCGCTGACCTGCAGGCCCCTCCGATTCCGCAAAACGTATTCGCCGACCCGCATGAAATGGGCATTACGATCACGTGGGATAAAGTCGATGACCCGGAGATCGGCGGATATTTTATCTACCGCAGTCTCGACCCGGATAGCAATTATCAGAAGATCACCGAGGCATTGCTCCCGTACGATACTGGCTGGTATGTAGACAAGTCGGCGACGGCATCGGATCGCGTTTTCTATCGCGTGTCGGCGGTGGATCGATCCGGCAATGAATCACCGCAGTCGGCCCGTGCGCTTTCGCTCTATGAGAACTATGTGGTGCCGCTTCCACCGCAGGAAGTTCGCGTTACCCATGCCGACAACGGCGTCAAGATCATTTGGCGACGCAATGAGGAGCCCGATCTGCAGGGTTACTACGTATTCCGCGCCGATTCCTATGGCGGCGAACTGACGCAGATATCACCGCTTATTCCACCTGATACGGTGACTTATGTGGACACCTCGCGCTATCTCTCCCCTCGTGGAGAGTACTGGTATCTCTTACAGGCGGTCAATCACACTGGCCTCACCAGTCATTTCTCGGTTCCAATCGCGATCTCTCCTTCTGGTTCTGAGCAACCTGAACCGGTTCTCGCCTTTTGGGGATATTACGACAATGGCGCCGCACGGCTCTTCTGGCGCACCTCCGATGACAACATGGTCGCCGGGTACAACATCTATCGCACCGGTCAGTCTGATAGTTTGAACTGGATCAATCTGACCGCCAACCCACTTGCCCGGATGGTGAGCGAGTTTAAGGACACAACCATCTCTCCCAATTCTCGCTATAGCTACCGGATCACCTCAATAAATCACGATGGAACCGAAAGCGGCCGGTCGCACACCGTTGAGTTCGGCACATTCGAGACTGTCGCCCCGGCTCCTGGCGGACTGCGCGTCACATCGGCCAACAATCAGCCACAGCTTCTCTGGGATCAGCCTCAATTGGCAGAGATATCTGGCTACCGCGTCTACCGTCGTCAGGACAATACCGAGACTACTCTGCTGACCGCTCAACCGGTGGCGACGGCATCCGCGCAGTTTACTGACACTTCCGCAAAGCGCGGGGTGAAGTACTACTACTCCATTGCTTCCGTGGATACCTGGGGTCGCGAGAGCGAACGAAGCACGGAGGTCGAATATCTCGTTCGCTAGGGGTTCACCTCTGGCGCGGATATACCTATATGAAACAGACTCGCTGGACACTCTGTGCCGCTATTGCGCTCTGTGTTGCGCTCTGGGCCGATCGTTCATATTGCCAGGCCGATGAGTACGCCACGCAAGCCCAGCCATCCTCCGGAAATTCTGCTCTAAAGTTCACGGGCGAGCTTGGCGCGTTCGGCGAACTCTATAACATGTCGGGACGCGCTGACAATCGTCCTTCCAGTACCGGACGGCTCTTCCTGCGCTCTACTCTCACCGCGTGGGAGTCGATTAGCGCAAATCTCAACCTGATCCTCTCGACCGAGGGAAACTCCGCCCGCCAGAATATCAACCAGCTCGATTTCAACCCGAAATGGCGCTGGGGCGAAGCTCACCTCGGAGATTTTTCCGAAGAATATACGCCTCTCACTCTTTCTGGTATCCGCGTCCGTGGCGGTTCTTTTCAGATTCAGCCCAAAGGATTTCGCCTCGGCCTTATGTCAGGCGTGACGAACCGGTCAGTCAACACTGACTCTGACCGCCGAAGTTTCGAGCGTTCGATCACCGGTGGCAAAGTCGGCATCGGCAGTTCGCAGGGGTCATCGTTCGACCTCTCCTTCATCACCGCGCGCGACCGGCTTAGCTCCATCGCACCCCTGGTCGAGGACTCGACTATAGACACCTCTCTGGTGGGGATCGACTCTACGCAGGACCCGGTGACTGTCACACCGCAGGAAAACCTGGTCGTTTCCGCGCATTCGACGGTGCGGGCATTCAAGCGACGTCTTACTTGGAACAACGAATTCAGCGGCAGCGCCATCACTCGCGACCGACGGGCCGACCGTGTGGATTCCGATGATATCCCGACCTTTCTCGCTGATATATTCACCCCGCGAGTCAGCAGCAGCGCGGACTACGCGTATACTACCGACATGCGGCTCGACTTCAAGAGAGTCGCGATCTCTGCCGGATACCAGTATATCGGCCCTGGATATGTGTCGCTGGGTGTCGCTTCGTTGCTCCCCGACCGAAGCACGATTACCGGCGGCGTGCAGTTCCGCCACTCCCGAGGTATGGTAAAAATCGACGGTTCCCATCAGACGGACAACCTGATCGACCAGAAGGTCGCCACGACCACTCGCACGCGGCTCAGTAGCGTCATGACCTACCGATTGGCCAGATCCTGGAACGCAAATGCCGCCGTCACGCTTGTCGGCATGGAGAACGAAGCGGCGGTTATCACCTCAAAAGTGGATTATCGCTCCCTTATGATGCGGACTGGCCAAACTATAGCCTTCTCGCGTCAACGCGGTGTTAAAGTAATATCTCTGGACTACACCTACCAGCACTCGGATGACCCGACCCCCGGTCGCCAGACCAGTCGGCTCACGTCGCACACTGTTTCACTGGCCACGACAGTGGCTCCGACCGGTGGATTTGATATCATTACTGCAGCAGGGATCGTGAACACCGAGGCGGCCGGAAGCACTGCCCGGCTTACTCAAACCTACAGCCTGGGACTTCGCTTGCCGGAACTTGCGAAGAACCTCCAACTGTCACCGTCAGTCGTCATTGCCGTACAGGATCCAAATACCTCAATCCGTTCGGCCGTCCACACATCATACAGGCTGACTCAGGCGCTGCAATTGAACGGCGAAATCGGAATGACCAACTTCCGCGGCGGAGCCGCCGAGACGCACTACGACGAAACGGCCGCCCGACTGACGGTCACCCGCTCATTCTGAGTCCACGTCGACCAAACAAGTTAGCGTTGTGCGAAATCCTCACTGGCATGTGAGAAGTGCATCTGCACGATCTTCCAGGACCCGTCGATCTTCTCCAGCACTCCGGTCCACAGCACATTCTCCCAGTTAGCCGGGCGGCCATTCCACTCGTTGAAATCGTCGAGGTAGCATGACCACCAGGCGCACTCACCGCCTCGCGACAGCGATATCCTGAGGTCCCTGAAATCAGTTCTGACTGCCTTAAAGGCGGGGTTCAGGAATACTCCCTCAACCTGTTTCTGAAACGAGGCAAACCCGTCTACCGTCCCGGCATTATCCGGGCTGAACCAGAACAGCGAACTGTCCTGCAGAAAACACTGGTAGAGCATTCCGGTATCCTTGGTTGCCGCCCATAGAATCGAGTTTTTGATCACCGTCTCAATGCTGGCCTTTTCGGTCGCGGGATCGATTTCCTGTCGCATCGCGGTACATCCTCCGATAGCTAAGAGACAGAGCAATCCGCTCAAAACTGAGACAACTTGTGAACGCATAGGGCGCTCCGCCTTTCTCCTCTTTTCTCTCCATCAACTTAGCTCCTCAAATGAAGGTTATCAAATCCATATCGGATACCGGTGGCGATATCGCCGGTATGCGCGGTGTGCGCTATCTCCCTGGGCCGTGCCGCTCTCCCGTGAGAGAGTGATGGCGTGGCGTATTTACATTGACAACATGGAGCCAAAATGTATATTATTAGCGTTGCGTTAGGGGCCGCACGCCCCTGCGATATCTCACAAATATGCATACTCACACATCGTAATTTACACATCAGAAGGAGTGCTCCATGCGCCGCTTTCTCTGTTTGCTGACCTTCGCCTGCGTGGCCGCCTCAGCATCCACTCTGTCCGCCGGCGTTATCGCCGACTCGATCTCGTTCCAGGGTCGCCTGACCGACGCCTCGAACGCCCCTGTACCGAACGGCAATCGCGACCTGATCATCTCGCTCTGGTCCGACTCGACTGGCGGCACTATGCTGCACAGCGAAATAGTGGTAATCACCACCAGCAGCGGATTGTACTCAACCTGTATCGGTTGCGGAAGCAGCACGATCTCTGAGCTGTTCGATGGCCGCACGCTCTGGCTGGAGACCCAGTTGGCTGGCCAACCGGCCATGACCCCGCGCACCAGACTGCGGAGTGTGCCATCCTCCGTCACTTCTTCCAGCCTGCACGGCCAAAGCGTCTTTCCAGGTGGTGGAATTGTAAGTGCTGCCGTCAGCTCGGTCGGAAACCTCGCCGGGGCCGGCGGCGGCGCGGCCGCGGCTTCCTACGCCCGCTTGGGCGCGGACTCTGATGGGGATGGACATGATGATTTCTTCATCACCGACAGCGCCAGAACTGATGGCGTCCACCATGTCACGGGCGGCGATTTGGACGGCGACGGCTCACCCGAGTTGGCGTCCGCTCTGGAGGTTCGCGTCGACCGCATTGAAATGAAACTCTATGATGACTCCGATGCCCTCCAGCGCAACAGTGTGACGCAGGGAGCCAGCACCGATTCCGCCAATCAGATGCTCTCTACCGATCTGGATGGTGATGGCATTCCTGATGTGGTCGTGGCATCCTCAGTCCGTCCCTCCAGTGCGAGTCTCGCCATCAAGACTAAAGGGACCAGCGCCCAGCGCTTAAGCGCCGGTGGCGACTGCGACGATACCGATTCCGAGATTTTTGCCGACTGTGACGACGATAACGACGGCGTTGCCGAGTCACGCGTTTCCGCAAGCAGCGGTTTGGATGGTGCGTCCTTCTCCATGCAATCCACCAATAACAATATGCCCAATCGCATCAGCATGAACGTTACTGTGCCCAAACAGACCCAGCGTTGCGTCATCTCTCAGGGATCCGATTCAGACCTGGACGGCATTGACGAGACGAGTATGGCCTCCACGGTGGAGCGTAAATCCGGCTCGATCATCTTCAGCGATCGCGAGGGGAATGAGGTCGTGCGTAGCATGGCTGGCGTAGATAGCACTCGTGGAGTACTGACTACCGACAGTGATTCGGATGGTGATGGTGTGCCGGAAGATGAGGCGATCATGCAAGTGACGCCAGGCGCCGCTTATCATGCCATCAAAACCAAAGGAACCGGCGCCGACGCCAACCGACTGATCTTCGTTTCGGGATCTGTTGGATCCGCCAGCGCTGTCCACAGTACCGGTATTGATGACGATGGTGATACCGTACCTGAGAGTGAGATCTCTCAGACGGTGACTCCGACCACATCCAGTGTGGCCATAAAGACCAAAGGAACTGGCGCAGACAAAGACCGCGTCGCCGGCAGTTCAGCCAACGACAGCTCAGCCGTGAACTATCTGGACATCGATGATGACGCCGACGGCATCTCTGAAGCACATGCAGTCAGTTCAGTTTCTTCAGTTGCGGGCGCCGGTGGTGGTGCAGCCGCAGCTTCCTACGCCGCTACTGGACGCTGGTACACTGACTCCGACGATGACGGCCTCCCAGAAGGTGACATTGAGGCCATTGCAACACCTGGCACGTGCGGTGTGGCAATCAAAACTAGGGGCACAGGCGCCGATAAGAATCGCACCATCTCTAGTACTACCGACACTAGTAAGGCCGTCACCGTTCACTCCGCCGATACCGATGGCGATGGTCTGGCCGACCGAGTCATTCGTGAAGAGTGCGACGACGACGACGCCAGCATTACCGTTGCTCGTGGCACTAGTGAGATCAAGATCCGCCACAAAGGTTGGGACGGCACGATCAAGGGCCGTATGGCTATTGAGAACGGTGGTACCATCGAAGTCGATTTCGCGGGCGACGGCGTCGGTTTCGTCTCCCAGCGCTTTGGCATCGGCGTTCTCTCACCGACCAATCCGCTCGAACACTCCTCCGGCGCACACCTCACCGCCGGCGGCGTCTGGACCAACGCATCTGATGAGAATCTTAAGGAAAACTTTCAGCCGGTTGATGGCGCCGAACTTCTTGACAAGATCGAACAACTCCCGATCTCCGAGTGGAACTACAAGACTGAATCGGATGAGGTGAAGCATATCGGCCCGACCGCTCAAGATTTCCAGAAGGTCTTTGGCATCGGCGAGAATGACAAAACTATCTCCACCATCGACCCGTCCGGCATCGCCCTCGCCGCGATCAAAGAACTGAACAATAAGCTCAACACGCAAAACCAGACCCTGAGCCAGGAGAACAAGCAACTCCGCAAGGAGATGGAAGAACTGAAGAAGATGGTCCAGGAACTGGCCAAAGCTAAGTGATCTTCAGCTCAACGCGATGCCATCTATACCCGGTCGGGGAAACCCTCGACCGGGTTTTTCTTTGCAGCGACAGCCAGAGGGGCGCGCTGCAAGGCGCGCCTCTTGTGAAGATATTCGCAAGCTCATTCTCTCCACGCCATATTTTCTCAAAATATACTTTGTGGACCCCTGTTTTCCCTTGGTTCAGCTATGCGCGACGATATATTGTATGAGATTGGCAGCCCTGTACAACACATGAGCTGCGTACCCTCTGTCCGGAAATTGCTGAAAACGAACTTACTTCTATATCAATTTAACTTGTGAAAGGCGTGCCCATGCGCTACTTCCTCATTCTCACATGCTTGCTTTGCGTCCTGACATGCGTGTCGGCGGCGCTGGCCGCTCCGATCGCCGATTCACTCGCTTTCCAGGGACGTCTGACTGACCTTTCCGATAACCCGGTCCCGGATGGTCCCCGCGACATGATCCTTTCGCTCTGGACTGATTCGGTCGGAGGGACGATGCTCCACAGCGAAATTGTGGTTGTCACCATCAGCAAAGGACTCTACTCGACCTGCATCGGCTGCGGCAGCAGCACCTTCTTTGATATCTTCACTGACCAGCCTTTGTTTCTCCAGACGCAACTGGCCGGTCAATCGCCTATGGCTCCGCGCATCCGCATGCGCAATACTCCCCGCGCCCTGGTCTCGTCCCGTGTTCGCGGTGATGTTGCGACCGCTCCAGGGATGATGGTTATCGGCGATTCCACAACCGGTGATTTTGCTAGAGTTCACGCTGGCTTGCACGCAACCGGCAGCGCGCTCGCTCAGGGTGCTGCTCTTCTGGGAATGACAGTTGCCGAAGATAGCAGTGTCTACGAGCAGACGGGAGACCCCGTTTCCACCAGAGTCATGATCCACAAAATACACATGGGAGAAAACCGCATAGCACATACAGTCTATCCAGACAGCACGGTCTTCGACGAAGGTGGTGATTTTGGCACAGCCAAGGTCATCCATCGGGATCTAGCGACTCGTAACTTCCTCTTGTCGGAAGGCAGCTTCGAAACTTCCTCCAGTACGTCATCCTTCTCGCAACAATGTGATGCCTCTGGCGCAAGCCAGGTTCAGGAAAAAAAGGGATTGAACGCTGTCAACGTCAAGCTTGCTCGCACCATTTCCAGTCCACCGGGCGGTCCCTTAGCCGTTGATGCGTTGGACATGGACTCCGATGACGACGGGATCATGGACGTTACAAGCACTGACAGTGTCGATGCGAGTGGCGCACGCCAGAGATTGGTTGTCCATAACATTGGATCAAGCGGTCAGGATGGCGTTGACATTCAATTGGGAGCACGCAAAAAGGGGGGGATCGTGAAGATCACCGCCACCCAAAACTCGCAGTCTCTGAGATGCTCCAGTAGCGCCGACTCGGCTGCCGCAACCATGAATGTAGACTCGGACCATGACGGCGACGGCACACCTGAATGCCGTGCCGAAGCTACGGTCAGTGACAAATTCGCTCAGGTACGGGGCTTCAAAGTTGAGATCGCAGGTCGAAGCTCGGGATTCGGCAGCATGTGTGACAGCAGTGGCGCAAGTTCTTCCTTGACCCTGGATGTCGACGGCGATGGTCATTCGGATACTGATTTCGACGCGAGCGTATCTGATTCTCACTCAGTCTGCAAGGTTGCCGTAGGCAGGATACTACAGAATCTCGCCAACGAGACCGCACCATCCGAAAAGTCCGCGGTTTTCATAGCCTCGGGCGACATTGACGACGACGGCATCTCTAATACCGCTGTCATGATGAAGGTCACACCGACTGTCGCAATGCATGCCGTCAACACCAAAGGGACCGGTGCTCAAATCGGACGAATCGTTTCTGTTTCGTCAAGCACGGAGGTTGATTCCGCCCTTTTTGGTGTCACCTTTGACGATGATGGCGACGGCGTCCCCGAGGCCAAAGTGCGTCAACATGCCTCTGCAGCCATTTCCGAAATAGTGGTGACGAAAAACCAGGATCTCTCCGATGGCAGGATCCGCATGGCGGTAACCAATGACAGTACGGTTTTCGACCTTGGCTACTTTGGCTCGGTTAGCGGAACGCTGAAACTGCAGGCTGGCTCTTCCGGCACGGCCAACCCGATCGAGCACTCCTCAGGCGCTCACCTCACCTCCGGCGGCGTCTGGACCAACGCATCTGATGAGAATCTTAAGGAAAACTTTCAGCCGGTTGATTGCGCCGAACTTCTTGACAAGATCGAACAACTCCCGATCTCCGAGTGGAACTACAAGACTGAATCGGATGAGGTGAAGCATATCGGCCCGACCGCGCAGGATTTCCAGAATCTCTTCGGCGTCGGTGAGAATGACAAAACCATTTCGACCATTGACCCGTCCGGCATCGCCCTCGCCGCGATCAAAGAACTG
>JAYRFH010000220.1:0-4572 GCA_041908405.1 Candidatus Zixiibacteriota bacterium | reverse complement strand
GAAAGAGAACGCCAAATCGGTGATGTCGATAGAGAACTACCCGCTGCTGGTGGACAAGATCCTCGATATCAAGAAGGATCCGCGCATCAAAGTTGATGTCGGCGAGAATATCGGCTACTACGGATGCAAGGGGACCGAACTGTGGGATGGTTTCCCGTATTTCGGTTGCTATGCCGGAACCCGTATCGCCGGGATAGAGTCAAATGGCAACGTCAAGGGCTGCCTCTCCATGCCGGAAGAGTTTGTCGAAGGGAATATCCGCGACAGCTCATTCACCGAGATATGGAACAACCCGAACGGATTCGCCTACAACCGTCAATTCACTAAGGACACGGCGACCGGCCATTGCCACGACTGCAAATATCTGCCGCTCTGTCGTGGCGGCTGCACGACCACTTCTGTGTCGGCAAGCGGCAAGCGCGCCGAGAACCCCTATTGCATGTACCATATCGAGAAGCAGAAGGGGATCGAACCGGTCGACACCGAGTATGTCGCCAACGTGTTGCAGCAGGTTCGTGAAATGGAAGCTGCCGCGATAAACAAGAGCAAGGCGGTGTGAACGCACTTCCGAGTGAATAAAAACGCGGCCCGCCTCACGTGGACGGGCCGCGTATGCTTGAGGGGCGATTCGGTCAGACAATGAACGCAGCGAAACTAAAACGACTTTGGAGTTATCTCCGTCCGTACTGGGTGGCAGAGTCATTTACTCTGGTCACTATGGGGATCATTGCCCTGCTTTCGCTGGCCCTGCCGATCGCCATCCAATACATGATCGACACCCTGATCCCCGGCCTCATCAACACCTCCGGCGGGCCGGTCGACATACAGCCGGTGGTCATGTTTGTGCTCCTGCTTTTGGGGCTGTATCTCTCGATAGTGTTTTTGGGGTGGTTGCGGGATTACCTGGTCGCCTTCGTCGGTTCAAACATCATCCGGGATATTCGATCTCAGCTTTTTGGGCACTTGCAGCGACTTTCGTTGCGCTTTTACCAGGATCATCAGGTTGGTGAGGTCATGTCTCGCACACTATCCGATGTGAGCCGGATCCAGGATCTGCTGACCTCAACCCTGCTGATGTTCTTCACCAATATCCTGATGCTGATCGCGGTGGTTGCCTATCTTCTTCATACCAATTGGATGCTGACGATCGTGGCACTGGTGCCGGTCCCGCTGACCATAGTGCTGGCCAATCGGTACGGCCGCAAGCTGAACCTGATCGCCACCGGCATTCAGCAGACTATTGCATCGCTCACCGCGCGCCTGCAGGAAAGCCTGGTGTCAGTCAAAACCGTTAAGGCCTTCGGTCAGGAAGAACGCGAGCAAGGACGCGTCAATAAAGTCCTTGATACGATGACCGGCCTGTTTGTGAAAAGCAGTGTCACTAACTCGCTGGCGGTCAATGTCACCCACTTCGTGAATATGGTCGGTCCGATAATTGTTCTGGGCTGGGGTGTCTATCTGGTCGCCGCCGGTTCGATGAAGCTCGGCGAGCTGATTGCGTTCTATATTTTGTTGAACTATCTCTATTCTCCCATCCATAGTCTCGCTGAAACCAATCTGCAGGTGCAAACGGCGATGGCGTCAGTGGATCGTGTGTTTGAGTATCTTGATCTTCCCGAGGGCGTGGTTGAGACTGCGACACCCGTCACCCTGAACGTGACCCGCGGTGAGATCCAGATCGAACGGATCTCCTTCGATTATGGCAACGGCGGTTTCTCGTTCCGTGAGCTTTCCCTGCATATTCGAGCTAAGGAGAAAGTGGCGCTGGTTGGGCCGTCTGGTTCCGGCAAAACGACCCTCATCAATCTGATCATGCGCTTTTTTGACCCTCAGGATGGAAAGGTACTCCTCGATGGAGTCGATCTTCGCGCGCTCTCGCTTCAGACCCTGCGGAACAGCATTGCGCTGGTAGATCAGGACCCGGTCCTGTTCAAGATGTCCATCCTGAAGAATATTGCGTACGGTGATACCTCGGCCACCGAGGAGAAAGTCATCGCCGCCGCCAAAGTCGCCAATATCCATGACTTCATCATGTCGCTACCGAACGGCTACAAGACGGAGGTCGGAGAACGTGGCGTGACGGTTTCAGGCGGAGAACGTCAGCGCCTCTGTCTTGCCCGCGCGATCATCAAGGATCCGGCGATCCTGATCCTTGACGAAGCAACCTCGGCGCTCGATTCGCAATCCGAACACCTCATTCAGGATTCGTTGAAGAAGGTGTTGGCGGACAAGACAGCTATCATGATCGCGCATCGACTCTCCACTGTCCAGCATGCCGACAGAATAATCGCCATGGAGAATGGCCACATTATCGATCAGGGGAAGCATGAGGAATTGACCGAACGTTGTCCGCTCTATCGCGAACTGGCGGCCAAACAGTTGCTGCTCTGATCCGCCCCCAACCAGTTACTTCTTCTTCTGCTGTTTGGAATTCTCTAGAGTTATCAGATCAACCATCCGGTAGCCAAGTGCGCTGTCGATCGACATCAGTCGATAGAGCATCGAATCTGCCTGCGCCCCCCGTCCGGTCATGGCATACATCACGCCCAATGATATCATGCCGTTGCGGTAGGTCGAGTCGAGCTTGACCACCTGCTCAAACTGCTCGAGCGCATCCTGGTACTGTCCGCGGGTGACATAGAGCACACCCAGTGTCTGCCGGCAGTCGCGACAGGTGCTGTCACGATTTATGGATTCACGGTAATCAGACTCCGCTTCGCCGAGGCGGCGAAGATTCTGCCGCGCGTAGCCGCGCTGGTAGTACAGCTTGCTCGTTTTACCGCCCAGCAGGATAGCGCGCGTGTAGTAAACATCGGCGGAGTCATACCGGCGATCCTGAGCAAAACAGTCACCGAGGATCATGGGAATATCGACGGTAGTGGTATCCAGCGCGATCGCCTGTTTGGCGAGTTTCATCGCGTCGGCGTTCCGCCCGAGCCGAGAATACTCAAGCGCCAGGTTGGTCAGGTAGGTCGGATTGCCGGGTTTGATCTGCAAAGCCCGTTCGAAATAGCCGGCCGCCGTGTCGGGGTGTTCCCGATTCGAGTAGATCGTCCCCAGATTATTGAGAATAGAGGGATCGTTCGGCGCCAGTTTCTCCGCGCGTTTGAGGAGCGCCACCGCGCCCTTCCGGTCGCCCGCCATAGAAAGCAACATCGCGAGATTGCGCAGGGTCTCGACATTATTGGAATCAAGGTGATAGGCCGCGTCGTAGTAATCGCGCGCCTTGATATACTCTTTTTGGTTCATGGCGAGCCCCGCCTTAACCAGCAAAGTCTGGAGCGAATCCGGCCGCCCGGGAGTAGGTGTCACCTGGAACAGGGACAGAATTGATATGGCGATTATGGTCAGGAACATGGTCATGCTTTTCCTTCTACCCCAAGATACTCCGATTCGCCCGAATTGTCATCGATTTTGCTCCCCTTCTGAACAGGCGCCAGGGTAACAAAAAGGGCCCGCGAAGGCGGACCCTGAATCGGCAATTCGACGGGGAAATGGCTACTTCATTTTCTTCTGCGGATGGTTGTTCACCAGCGCGAACGACAGGAACTCCAGCTCCATCGACATATTCTCGTTCCGCAGGTAGATATCCTCCGGCACTCTCAGATTGAGCGGCGCGAAATTGAGGATCGCCTTGATGCCTCCCTTGATGACATCATCGACAATGTACTGTGCGACCGTCGCGGGAACTGCCAGCACCACCATTTCGATCTTGGCGTCGCGAAGTTCGGTCTCCAGGTTGCGGATATCCGAAACGATTATCCCTTTGTGGTTGGAGCCGATCTTCCGCTGGTCGTTGTCAAACAGCTTCACGATCTGGAAGCCCTGCTTGGAGAACTCTTTGTAGCTGACCAGGGCCGAGCCGATATTACCGACTCCGACCAGAGCGACGCGCCAGGTACGATCGAGTCCCAGGATTCCGGCTATCTGCGCTTTCAACTCAGCCACCGGATAACCCAACCCGCGGGTACCAAACGAACCGAAAAACGACAGATCTTTGCGGACCTGCGCCGGGGTCAGTTTCTCCCGTTTGGCGAGCTCTTTCGAAGATACCGTCTCGTAATTCTCTTTTTGCAGGAGAGAGAGCGCCCGGTAATACATCGACAGTCGGTGGATAGTTGACTCGGAGATGCGCTTCTTTGCCATCGGCATCGGAGCATTTGTCATTGGCTGATCTCCATAAGATTATACACAATCGTCGCTTATGTGAAAAGCTTCACAAAAATGAGTATAGGGCCGACTCAACACCCTGTCAAGTGAAACTTTTAACAATAATGACAACCCTAAAAGGGGGGTTACCCCTTGCCGCCGTAGCTTGTACTTGGATTATCGGCAGACCGACCGATAGATATAAGAGGTCTATGTTATAATAATTCGTGGGATAGCTGGCGACAGCCGCGCCAGTATCTCATAGTTGATCGTCCCCGCCCAACTCCCAAGCAGTTCCGCCGTCAACTTCTCCCCTCTCTCCTGCCCGATCAGAAGCGCGGGATCCTCAAGTTTCACTCCCGGGATATCCGTGATGTCGACCATCATCAGATTCATGCAGATTCGGCCCCGCACAGGAGCACG
>JAYRFH010000219.1:0-6258 GCA_041908405.1 Candidatus Zixiibacteriota bacterium | reverse complement strand
CTGATGGGAGTAGGATATCCAGAAGAACTTTTGATGGCGGTATCTTATGGTGTCGACATGTTCGACTGCGTACTACCGACCCGCAACGCTCGAACCGGCAATGTGTTCACTTCCGAGGGACAGATCGTTTACCGCAACGCTGAATACGCGAAAGATGAATCTCCTCTCGATCCGCATTGCGACTGCAAGGTTTGCCGGCGGTACAGCCGAGCGTATATCCGGCACCTGTACAATCAGCGAGAGATCACTGGGTTCGTGCTGGCGACGTACCACAACAGTTACTTTTTCCAGAATCTGATGCGGGGGATACGCAAAGCGATCGAGGAAGATCGCTTTGAAGCCTTTCGGCGCGAGTTCTTCGATCGCTATGTGATCTCTGAGCGGGCGATCTCAGCTGCTGAATCGATGGCGAATAAGCAGAACCAGCACAATTATCGAAAAAACCGCCATCGACCCGAAAATGAGTTCTGAACCGGCCCGGGCCTCGGCATGCGCCGCGATCCGTTTGAAGGTCATATAGCCGAGTAAAACGCTGTTCAAGGCGACCCAGCCGATCACGACATTCGCCATTCCCCCAGCCAGATTGCGACCCCAGAAGTACCCGAGAAGTAACGTAGCCAGGGCAATACCGCCGTTGATGTAGAGCGCGGTCGGTGACCCCGTTCTGATGAACCCGGTGATCCCCATGAGGATCATATATCCACCCAATGCCATTACCCAATAATGAATTTGCATGTTTTCCCTTTCGCGTATGTGGTCTTGCGATTGTAACATTCGTCCCGCGAATTGGTTCGGTTCAATTCATCAAAATGGACTGTGAAAAGTGATGTTTCCGCACCTGACAGTGATTACCTTGTCGCATGCCCGTAGCGAATGTGGAAAACTATTCCGAAGCCGAACTGCACCTGTGCAAAGTGGATCCGGTTATGGAGCAGCTAATATCCGAGCATGGCCCAGGGCTGGTTCGAACATTGCCCCATGGCTTTGCCTCGATGGTCCGCATTATTGTCGGTCAGCAACTCTCCACCAAAGCGGCGGCAAGTATTTATGAACGGCTGAAGGAAGAGACGGAGGGGAAGATCACGCCGGCTGTGCTCGGCAGGCTATCAGACACCAGACTTCGGTCCGCCGGCCTCTCTCGTGCCAAAGTGAACTCAGTGAGGGATCTGGCGGCCAAAGTTAGTTCGCGAGAGGTTTCATTCCGCAAGATCGAGAGAATGACCGATGCCGAGGTAACCGAACATCTCACACAAGTAAAGGGGATCGGTCCGTGGTCAGCGCAAATGTATCTCATGTTTGTGCTTGGTCGACCGGACATTTTCGCCGAGGGAGATCTGGGGATTCAAACTGCTGTACATCGACTGTACGGGAAACGACAGTTGAAAAGAATAGGTAACTTCTGCGTGAAGTGGAAGCCGTATCGGACAGTCGCCTGCTGGTACCTCTGGCGCTCTCTCAGCAATACTCCGGTGACTAAAACGCCTTAAGCTCCCAGAGATAACCAAAGGTGAAGCGGAATGAACTGAACTGGGTAGGGACAGTCTCTTTCGAGAAGGTTCCATCGCCAAAATCGCGCCCAAACACAAAGTTCGGCTCCATCTGAGTGATGGCAACTTCGAATGCGTAAGTCCGGTGAAAGCGAAGTCCCAGGGTGAAGCGGTATCCGACACGTTGCGACATATCTATCTGGTCAATTCCATAACGCGACCTGAGCAGATCGCGTGATTCCTGATCAGCATCGAATTCGTTGAATGATTGCACGATGCCCGCGCCGAGGTACGCGGTGAGGCGGTCGGTCCCCCGGTAATAGAGTATGTCCAGTCCGAGCAGGGCGGAGCGATATGATCCCTCGAGGTACATTGCTTGTCGTTCATTGCCTGCCGGCCAGAAACGTGTGCCAACAGATCCCAGTCGAAAGTCGGCTTCGGTTCGCACGATGAACGGGTGTGCCGGGCGGAACTCATACTTGATGGACATTTCGGGAGAGGCCGAGACGATACCGTTCGGACTAGTGACACCCGCGGATAGATGAAGGTTCATCGCCGCAATCGTGTCCTGTTCGATCGGGTTGAGCGGGGCCAACGGAAGGCTCAACCAGCCAAGCATCAGCAAGATGGTCACATCGTCTCCTTCAGTGTTGCTATAATATACACGTTCCGGGTCCGTATTCCATCAATTACTAAATGCGTTGATGTTGACGGGAAACTCGATCTTTCGAGTCGCCACGATCATATTGTCTCGCGACCGGATCACCAAAATGATTTCCGCAAAAAAGATGGTGAAGCGCGTTGTCCGCCGAATGAACGACGGTCATTGATGAGATAGCCAGGGATTGTCAGAATCTCGTACGCGGCGTACCGGTGTCCTTCTTTGTGCCAGCGTAACATGCTGTACACCAAGAAGAAAGCGGAGTGATTGCCGACCCGAAAGCGGTTGACAACGACCGATTAAGCGGTATATTAGCGCTTTCGCCGATTTGCTGTGAAATAATTCACAACACACAGCGTCGGTTACGACACTTTGATGCAAGGGAGTGTGCGCCATGAGTAGCGTACCTGTTTACAAGAATTACATCAACGGTGCCTGGGTTGATTCCTCTTCCGGGCAAACTTTCGAAAATCGTAATCCTGCCAACCATGACGATGTGATCGGTCATTTCCAGAAATCGACCCCTGCCGATGTCAAGGCCGCGGTTGACGCCGCTTCCGAAGCCTACAAGTCTTGGCGACTTGTACCGGCTCCGAAGCGTGGCGAGATCCTTTATCGTGTCGCCGCACGTTTGGCCGCGAACAAAGAGCAGTATTCCCGTGACATGACGCGCGAAATGGGGAAAATACTCATCGAGACGCGCGGTGATGTTCAGGAAGCTATCGACATGACCTACTACATGGCGGGTGAGGGGCGCCGTTTGTTCGGCATGACCACACCATCCGAGCTTCCCAACAAATTCAATATGACTATCCGCCAGCCTGTGGGCGTTTGCGGGTTCATCACGCCGTGGAATTTTCCGATGGCGATCCCGTCATGGAAGATGATGCCGGCGCTGATCTGCGGAAACACTATTGTCATCAAGCCAGCGACTGACACACCGATGTCGGTCGTCAATCTGATGAAGGCGTGCGAAGAAGAAGGCGTCCCAGCGGGTGTGGTCAATATGGTGACCGGACCTGGCGGTTCGGTCGGTGATGCTCTGATGAATGACGACCGCGTCCGCATCGTCTCTTTCACCGGTTCGACCGAGATAGGCCGGAAGGTCTCGACCGCGTGCGCCCCGAAATTCAAACATCTTTGCCTCGAAATGGGCGGCAAAAACGTGATCATCATCATGGATGACGCCGACCTGAGTCTCGCGGCCGAAGGTGTCCTCTGGGGCGCGTTTGGTACGTCCGGTCAGCGCTGCACCGCGACCAGCCGAGTTATTATGCACAAAGATATCGCCGCCAAATTCACCGCGATGTTGGTTGAGAAGGCGAAAGCGATCAAGGTTGGCAATGGTCTTGAGGATTCAGTCCAGATGGGACCAGTGGTCAATCAATCGCAACTTGAGACCGTCCTGAAGTATGTCGAGATCGGCAAAACCGACGGCGCTAAGTTAGAATGCGGCGGCAGTCGCCTCACCGGCGGAGTGTACGATAAAGGGTACTTTGTCCAACCGACCGTCTTTTCCGGCGTGACCCGCAATATGCGGATCTGGAAGGAAGAGATCTTTGGCCCGGTGCTGGGAATGGGGACTTTCAGCACTTTCCAGGAAGCGATCGAACTGGCCAATGATACGGCCTACGGTTTGTCGGCCTCGATCTATACCCGCGATATCAATAAAGCGTATGTCGCGATGCGCGATGTTTACACCGGTATCTTCTATGTCAACGCTCCGACTATCGGCGCGGAGACGCATCTGCCGTTTGGCGGAACCAAAGAGACCGGCAACGGCCATCGTGAAGCGGCGACCGCGGCATTGGATGTTTTCTCCGAGTGGAAGTCGATCTACGTCGATTTCTCCGGTACCATCCAGCGCGCGCAGATCGATAACGCGGATTGATCTTGAGAAGTTGAGATTGAGATAGGAAACAGGGAACGTGGTGTCGGACCGGAGTTGTGAGGAAGCGATATGATCATGGCTTTGCACTATCAGGTTCCATGCTACCTCATCCGTTACATCTGGCAGTCGTCCTCGATATAAGCCGTCCCGGTGAGATTGAGAGCGAACTGACAATCGAGTAACGAATAGCTAGTAGCAGGAGGTTTAGAATGCTGACGAAGAAGAGAAAGATCATCATCATGGGAGCCGCGGGTCGCGATTTCCATAACTTCAACACGCTCTATCGCGACAATGATTCGGTGGAGATAGTCGCCTTCACCGCCACGCAGATCCCGGATATCGATGGGCGCCGCTATCCCGCCGCACTGGCCGGCAAACTCTATCCGAAGGGGATCCCGATCCACGACGAGAAAGAGTTGCTCGGCCTAGTGAAGAAGCATGGGGTAGATGAGGTCGTCTTCTCGTACTCAGATGTTTCCTATCAGTACGTCATGGAAAAGGCCGCTTATGTGATGGCGACCGGCGCCCGGTTCGCCTTCGAAGGTGGCCGTCCGACCATGATCAAGTGCGCCAAGCCGGTCGTAGCGGTCTGCGCTATTCGTACCGGCTCCGGCAAGTCCCAGACTACCCGCAAAGTGGCCGAGGTGTTGCAGGCGATGGGGAAAAAGGTCGTCGCGATCCGTCACCCTATGCCATACGGCGATCTGGCCGCTCAGGCGGTTCAGCGTTTCGCCTCGCTCAAGGATCTGGTCAAGCATAAATGCACGATCGAAGAGCGTGAGGAGTACGAACCCCATATTGTCAATGGCGTCACCGTGTACGCCGGCGTCGATTACGAAGCGATCATCCGCAAAGCGGAGCGTGAGGCCGATGTCGTGTTGTGGGACGGTGGTAACAACGATATGCCGTTCTACAAGCCGGATCTCCATATCACGGTTGTCGACCCGCACCGTCCCGGTCATGAGATAAGCTATTATCCGGGCCAGAACAACTTGTTGATGGCCGATTGCATCGTCATCAACAAGATCGATTCCGCCGACCCGGAGAACGTCTCGTATTTGCGCGAGAATATCCGCAAATACAATCCGACCGCGGTCGTAATCGACGGCGCGTCTCCTATCGAGGTCGACAAGCCGGAGTTGATCCGCGGCAAGCGTGTGTTGGTGGTCGAGGATGGCCCGACTCTCACCCACGGTGAAATGACCTATGGCGCCGGTGTGGTTGCCGCCGAGAAATATGGCGCGGCCGAACTGGTCGATCCGCGGCCGTTCACGGTACAGTCAATCACCGACACTTACACCAAGTATCCCAATATCGGCACATTGCTTCCGGCGATGGGTTATGGCGACAAGCAGGTGAAGGATCTGGAGACAACCATCAATCGCACCAAGTGCGACCTGGTGTTGATCGCCACACCGATCGATCTCAGCCGAATTATCAAGATCAACAAACCGACCGCCCGCGTCTTTTACAGTCTGCAGGAGATCGGTACGCCGAATATTGAGACAGTGCTGACCCAGAAATTCGGGTTCAAGACCAAGAAATCAGCTGGGAAAGGGAAGAAGCGCTAACACGGATGAGAATAGCGGGCAGTCGGTAACGGCTGCTCGCTCATTCAGGCGTATCACCAGTGAACCCGAAACATTCGAAAAGTAAGACTGCCGTCATCGCACTCGGCGGCAACGCGATCACCTTACCGGGCCAGGAAGATACCATCGCCAATCAGTTTGCCAACACGCGATCGTCGCTTGACGGGATCGTCGAATTGGCGCGTGACGGCTACCATCTGGTCGTCACCCACGGCAACGGACCACAGGTCGGCAACTGTCTGCTACGAGTTGAATTGGCTCGTGGCAAAGCCCCCATTTTGCCTCTCGGCGTACTCGTTGCCGATACCGAAGGGGGCATGGGCTATATGATCGAGCAGTCGCTGCAGAATCGACTGAAGCAGGAGGGGATAGACCGTCCGGTGGTCACTATCATTACCCAGATGTTGGTGGATGAACATGACCCGGCAGTCAAAAACCCGACCAAGTATATCGGCCAATTCTATACCGAAGAGGATGCCAAGATCTTCTCCGAGACGCGCGATTGGCAGATGAAACAGGATGGAAATCGCGGTTGGCGTCGGGTGGTACCTTCGCCGATGCCACGGACCGCTATAGAAGCAGGAACGATCAAGACGCTGGTCGACAGCGGTACGATTGTCATTGCCGGTG
>JAYRFH010000218.1:0-6389 GCA_041908405.1 Candidatus Zixiibacteriota bacterium | reverse complement strand
CGGAGAATCTGCTGAAGGACTACCTGAATGATCGACCGGTGGCGGGGATCGGGCTTGATCTCAACCGGCTCATTCAAGGCGCGAATGTGGTGGTGCCGCGCATCAACTTCTCGCCAACGGATCTTCATTATATCGGGCGTCACAAATTGCAGATCGGTGAGTTTGCGGATATCGGGAAACTCGAACCGCTCTATTATGGAAAATCACAGGCGGAGATTCGCTTTGAACAGCGACACGGACAAGCCGGTCAGTAGCGCAACGATCCGACCGATGGTCGAGCGGGATATCGACCTGATCACGTCGATGGAGAAGATCATCTTCTCTGATCCGTGGCCGCGCACGGCATTTGTGGAGCAATTGAAGGGGCCATACTGGGGGGGATTGGTCGCCGAGGTGGAGGGAAACATTGTCGGCTATGCCTGCTATCTTATTGTAGCGGATGAATCTCACTTGACCAATATCGCGGTCGACCCGGCCTGGCGCAGAAAATCTATTGCTAAGCTGCTTCTGGATCGTATCTTACAGGTCGTTGCGGAGTTCGACTGCACCCTTATCCTGCTCGAAGTGAGACCATCGAATATGGAAGCGATACGCTTCTATGAAAAGTACAACTTCGAGCTGTTGTATCGGCGACCGAATTATTACCGTCGGCCGAGCGAGGATGCACTGGTGATGGTCCGCCATTTGACTGATGACAAGGACATGAATTAACTATGGAATGGTTCCGTAAAGCCCGCTCAGGCATCGTCCCGCAGGAGAAGCGCAATATTCCGGAGGGTCTCTGGACCAAGTGCACTTCGTGCGGTGAGATCGTCTACAGCAAAAAGATGGAGCAGTTGTTGTGGGTCTGCCCGGCCTGCAATTTCCATTTCCGTATACCGTCACGCAAATATATCCAGTTATTGCTGGATGGCGGACGGCTCGAGGAGATGGATAACAATCTGGTCTCCGGTGACCCGCTGCATTTCAAAGATTCCAAGCGGTACCCGGACAGACTCCGCGACGCATCCGCCAAGGCGGAATCGGTCGAGGGAGTGATCTCCGGTCCCGCGGAGATGGGCGGGATCCCGATATCGTTCGCTATCATGGATTTTTCATTTATCGGCGGTTCGATGGGTTCCGTGGTGGGCGAGAAGATCGCGCGCGCGATGGAGCGGGCGATCGATGGGAATATGCCGCTGATAGTCGTCTCCTGTTCGGGCGGCGCCCGTATGCAGGAGGGTATCCTCTCGCTGATGCAGATGGCGAAAACATCGGCGCTCTTAGCGGTGCTGGCGCAAAAACATCAGCCGTATATCTCTATCCTGACCAACCCGACCACGGCCGGTGTGATGGCGTCGTACGCGTCACTCGGTGATGTTATCATCGCCGAACCGAAGGCTTTGCTCGGGTTCGCCGGGCCGCGTGTGATACAGCAGACGATCGGGCAGGATCTTCCGGAAGGATTCCAGTCATCCGAGTTTTTCATGGATAAAGGTTTCCTCGACAAGATCGTCGAAAGGAAAGAACTTCGCGACACCACTATCCGTCTGTTACGTTATTTCGGAGGTAATCCATCGTGAGAACGCACAGTTATCCCCAGGCCGAGAAATTCCTGCTCTCGCGGGAGTTTTTCGGGATGAAGCTGGGGCTTGAGAATATATCCCAGTTTATGGAGATGTTGGGTAACCCGCAAAACGGGTACCGCACCATCCATGTGGCCGGGACGAACGGCAAAGGTTCGACCTGCGCCATGATCGCGTCGGTCCTGCAGGCGCAGGGATACAAAGTGGGATTGTACACTTCGCCGCACCTCGTGGATTTCCGCGAGCGAGTGCGGGTCAACGGAGAGTTGATAAGTAAACGGGCGATCCAATCGTTTGTCGACCGGTACCGCTCGGTACTGGTAAAAAAAAACTCTCGTTCTTTGAAGTAGTCACGGCCCTCGCCTTTCAGTATTTCCACGATCAGAAAGTTGATATCGCCGTAATCGAGGTCGGCCTCGGCGGGCGTCTCGACGCGACCAATGTGCTCCATCCGGACCTGACAGTCTGTACGGATATCTCGTTCGACCATGTCGAGATACTCGGGCGGAGTATCAAAAAGATCGCCGGAGAGAAAGCTGGGATCATCAAGAAGGGGGTGCCGCATCTGATAGGTATGTTGCCCCTCGATGCCGAGAAGGTGATGCGCGAACGCTGCAAGAAGGTCGGCACGACGATGCAGAAGCTGACCACGAACGATTTCACGAGTCACCCCGAAAAGTTCTCGCTCGATTTTAAGTCGTCGCAGTTCTCATTCAAGCGACTCAAACCCGCGCTCATTGGAACCCACCAGTTGACCAACGCGGCGCTGGCGCTTAAGGCGCTTTCTATGCTAAAAGCGCAAGGACTCGCACTGCAGAAGAACGCGGTGGTGGACGGGATCCGAAAGGTTGATTGGGCCGGACGGTTCCAGGTGATCAAGCCGAAAGGGATGCCGACCTTCGTGCTGGATGTCTGTCACAACGCCGGCGGCGCGGAAGCTTTTGTGGCATCGTACAAGAGAAGATTCCCGAAACATCGACCGCCTATCATTATAGGTCTGGTCAAACGGAAAGACCACCAGACGATGTTCGATACCTTCTGGCAGATAGGCCGTCGGTACATGCTGGTCAATATGAAGACGCATCGCTCGGTCAGCCCGAAAGAGATGGTTGAGACAATCGATTTCAAGGGGCTCCCGGTCTGGAAATGCAAGGATCTGGAGACAGCCATAAAGCAGTTGCTGCCGGCAATTGATAATGACGATATTGTCGCCGTGATCGGTTCCCACTATCTGGTGGGAGAATTTCTGCAAAAGTACGGAAAGTAATGACCGACAAAACCGAAAAGCCGAAGAAGTCAGTGAGCCGTCGCACGCCGGCCAAACCGCGTGTGCCACGCAAGACTGCCGCATCGGCTGAGTCGGACGCGATCATTCAACTTCGTTCACAGCTCGAAGAGAAAGTCGGTGAGCTGACAGACAGCAACCGTCAGCTCAAGCGGAAGATCTTCGACCTCTATACCATCTTTGAGATAAGCCGGAATTTCAACGCCGTTCTCAAATACCAATCCCTGCTGGATACGTTCATCTTCACCTGCCTCGGGCAGGTTGGCGCGCTCAAGGGAGGGATATTCCTCAAGGGTGAAGAGTGCCGCCACGCGTTTTGCCTCGTGAAAAGCAAAGGGTCAGGCTCCTTCCCCACTGCCGGTCAGGCGTTTCGCGAACACAGCAAGCTGATTGATTATATCACACGCCTGAATCGCCCGGTGCTGGTGCAGGATCTGGTGAACGAGGTCGCCGAGGAACATGATCTTGAGATACTCCAGCATTTCCATTCAGGGATAGCCGTTCCGCTTATTTATCAGACGCGTCTTATCGGGCTCTTTCTGATGTCCGACAAGATAAGCGGACGGGAGTTCCAACTCGACGATCTGGAGTTCCTTTCGATCCTCGGCAACCAGATAGCGGTGGCAATCGAAAACGCTCGGTTGTATGAAGCGGAAAAGATGGCGACCACAGCGTTGCGCGAGGCGCAACAGCAGTTGCTGCAGACAGAGCGACTGGCGGCGTTGGGACAGATGTCGGCCTCGATAGCGCATGAAGTGAACAACCCGCTTGGTATTATAAAGAATTACCTCCTGCTGATACGTCGGTCAATCGCCGAGAATCCTGCTTCGACAGGGCACTTGAGTGTGGTTGAAGGTGAGATCGACCGGATAGCGTCGATAGTGCGGCAACTGCTCGATTTCAACCGTCCGCAGCCGATGGAGATGAATCGCGTCGTCTTGAATGGGGTGATCGATGATGTCCTCTCCTTCACCGGACGCCTGCTCGAATCCGCGGGAGTGGAAATAGAGCAGCGCCTTCCGCATGGGCCATATGTGGTCATGGGTTCGGCGGACAATCTGAAACAGGTCTTTCTGAATCTGCTGATAAACGCGCGTGACGCAATGCCGGATGGCGGGAAAGTGATCATTCAAGGTCATCGTACTGATAGCCAGGTGGTGATAGAAGTATGTGATACCGGCGCGGGAATCCCCGCCGAGGTGGCCGCGCATATCTTTGAGCCGTTCTTCACGACCAAAGAAGTTGGCAAAGGGACGGGGTTGGGACTTTCTGTCTGCTATGGCATAATCAAAAGCCATAATGGGTCGATAACATTTAGGAATCTCAACCCCGGGAGCTGCTTTGAGATAACGCTCCCTGCCGCGAAAGAGGACTAAATCAGTGACACCGCTGGCTGAAAAGATTGTCATTATCGACGATGAAAAACGGATGTGCGAGTCATTGACCGCCCTGCTGGAAGGGAACGGCTATCGCGTCTCCAGTTTTCAGCGGTCGCCGGAAGCGGTGGAATCTATCCGCGGTGAAAAGGTTGACCTGGTAATCACCGACATCAAGATGCCGGATCTTGACGGCCTTGAGATCTTGAAGGCGGTCAAGAATATAGATGAAGGGATCCCGGTCATATTAATGACGGGGTACGCTTCGCTGCAGACCGCGCTCGACGCTATTGCTCAGGGGGCGTACGATTATCTCCTCAAGCCAGTTGAGTTTGCCTATCTGGAATTGGCGGTTCGCCGTGCGTTGGATAAACGGCGGTCGGAGATAGCGCGGCTGAGACTGCTTGAAGAACTCAAGTTGTCAAACCTGATACTCGAGCGTCGCATCGGCGAATTGAACGCGCTGTATGAGGCGGGGAAATCCATCGGCTCAACCGCCAATCTGCAGGAATTGCTTCGGCAAATCGTCGCTCTCGCGGCAACCGTGACCGAGGCGCAGGTCGGGTCGATCATGTTGTTCGATGAACGTCGGGAATGCTTAAAGATAGAGGCCGCGATCGGACTTGCGGAGGAGATCGTCGAGAAGACGCGGCTCCCCGTAGGCGAATCAATCGCCGGACATGTCGCCGAAACCGGCGAGCCGATCATGATCTCCGATGTTGAGCATGATCCGCGCTTCAAGCGAATAAACAAAGAGCGCTACGGCTCCGCTTCTCTCCTCTCAGTACCGCTGCGGATAAAAAACACCATCCTGGGCGTCATCAATATGGCGAACAAAGAGGATGAGAAATCCTTCACGCAGGATGACCTTCGCTTGCTCACGACCTTCGCGTCGCAGGCGGCGGTGGCGGTGGATGACGCTTATCAGTTTGAGCGGAGTCGACGGAGACTGATCGAGTTTGAGATATTGCATGAAGTGACCAACGAGCTTTCGACTATCCAGTCTTTCTATCAGTTCCGCGCGCTGTTGGTGAAGAAACTGGCGCGCATCTTCCCTATCGATTACGCCATCTGGTTCAACTGGGAGCCGAGCAACAAGGCGCTTATCCCCGATGCCGCTATCGGCGACGCCAATATCCCGTTGACCGAATCAGGCCGCATTGACCTGCGGACGATGGACCGGGACACGATCATTATTACAGGGGCGGACTTGACAGCGCTTGACATGGACGATGTCCGGTTGATATCGGATATGGTCGCGGAGCGACTGACAGCGTTCGCACATTACCCCGACCCGGGGCGGGCGTTCATGGCGATACCGATCATGCGGAATGACGAATTCGCGCACCTCTTCTGTCTGGGCGCGAAAGCAGATAAAGATTACACCGAAGATGACATCTCGCTCGCCAAACTGGTGGTTTCGCAGTCGGCACTGCTGTTTGAACGGGAGAAAGCGATCCTCAATGGGACGCGCCTGCTGACCATGGGGAATATGATATCCGAGATTTCGCATGACCTGCGCAAGCCGTTGACCAATATCTCCGGCGGCGTGCAGATACTTCGGCAACGCGTGGATACGGATAAAAACGCCGATGTGTTCGACCTGATGGGTTCAGAGATATCGCGGATGGATGAGTTGGTGCACGAGTTGATCGATTTCTCCAACCCGAACAAGTACGAGACGAACCAGGTTGATCTCCGTCAGACCATCCAGCGCGCCGCCGAACTGGTCGGCCCGGATATGCGGAAAAACAAAGTGACCTTCTCCGCCAAGTTCGCGGATGGACAGTGGGATGTTTTCGTCAATCGCAACCAGATACTCGAGATGTTCCTCAACCTGTTCATCAACGCTATCGACGCTATGCCGAATGGCGGTACGCTGACGGTCCAGGGGTTGGTCGAACGCCCCGGCCACAAAAAGCATGATTACCTGGCGATCCGGGTGATCGATTCCGGCTACGGTATCAAGAAAGAGAGTCTCGCGCGTATTTTCGATCGCTATTTCACGACCAAAGAGACCGGGACGGGGTTGGGGCTGTCGGTCGTGGAGCGGATCATTTCGGCCCACGGTGGCACACTCAAGGTCGAGTCGGTCGAGGGTCAGGGGACGACGTTTACGGTTTATCTGCCGATCCAGACTGCATAGAAAGTAGGTTGTCAGTT
>JAYRFH010000217.1:0-4116 GCA_041908405.1 Candidatus Zixiibacteriota bacterium | reverse complement strand
GAATGTCGAATTAAGCAGACCGAAGTAGTCGATACATTGATGGGTCTTCCCGTCTTCGCCGACATTCACCCCTGAGTGTGTGCAGAACAATTTGAAATTGGCATGATTGATATCATTCAGCCGCGCCTGGTTGTATGTCTCCGCGATCCCGAAGACGCCGAAATCCGACCAGATCGCCACCGCATGCTCGGCCGACAGCGCGCCGCCCGTCGTCGCCGTACTATGTTCCGAGATGCCCATCTGGTAGAAATTCGATGGCCACTTCTTTTCGAATCCATCCGTCTTGACCGACTTCGACAGATCGCAATCAAACACCGCCATTGCGAATCCCGGGCGATTCATGTTCGCCTCGGCAACAGAGACCAGCGCCTTCCCCCATGCCCCTCGATTATCAGATTTATCTTCCGCTTTGTAGCGGATCGGCGTGCCGGTCTCCACCTTTATATACTCATGTTCCGGCGCTTCGAACATTGGCGGCGGGCCCTGTTTGCGACGGTTCATCAATTCATCAAGATCATCAGTGATCCCGCCAAGTTCCACGAATGCCTTCTTCGCCTGATCCGGCTTGAGCGCCGCGCCATGATACTCCGCGTCATTCTCCATGAATGACACACCTTTCCCCATCACCGTATGGGCAAGGATCATGATCGGCGCGCCATCATTGTGGTAGGCGGTTCGCATCGCCTTGTACAGTGCGCGAAGGTCATGCCCGTTCACCTCGATCACCCGCCATCCATCCGACTCCCACCCCGCCTTGATATTCTGCGGCATTACTTTATTCAAATCGCCCGAGATCTGAAGTCGATTGTAGTCAACGATCGCGATCACTCTGTTCAATCCAAACTTGACCGCCGTACGACGCGCCTCCGCGATCTGTCCTTTCTGCTGCTCCCCATCCCCCATCAGACAGAATGACCGGAATTCCATCCCTTTCAGTCTCGCGTAGATCGCCTTGCCGACCGCCACCGATAATCCCTGCCCGAGATTCCCCGTATCCCACTCTATTCCCGGCACTGTCCGCTCGACATGCCCTTCATATGGCGAACCAGCTTGTCGGAATCCGTGCAGCACTGGATAGATGTCGAAAAATCCTGCTGAGGCCAGCCCCGCGTACGCCCCCGGCGATGTATGCCCGTGCGACACGATTATCCGGTCGCGATCATCCCGATACGGCTTTTTCGGGTCGACTTTCGCCATGTGGTAACAGAGCAGATAGAACTCGAGCGATGACATCGAGCCGCCCGGATGTCCCGAGGCCGCCACCGTTGTCATTTTGATGATATGACCGCGCGCCTTGCGCCCTTCTTCGGTCAACTTGTCAAACCATGCCTGCGATAACTCGCTTTCGGCAAATCCACGCCAGGGATCAAACATCGAACTTCCTCTATTCTTTCACTTGCTCACTATCTTCTTGATATGCTGATATAACTGCTCCAGCCCATCGGCGGGCGAGCCATCTACCTCGAATACCAGCGTCGGCAACTTCCGCTGTATTAGCGCCTGCGAATCCCCTATCGCCTGCGCCGTGATCAACTCTCCAAACCCGAATTGCTGATTCGGGATCGGCGCCTTGCCATAATCCCTACGCATCATCACTATGAACATCCCGGTCGAATCTCCCCCTTTGTACAACTGCCCGATCGAATGCAGAAACCTCGGCCCATATCCGCGCAATGTCGCGCACTTCGTCGCGTCACGGATCGTCGAGCGCATCTCCGCCAGGATCGACTCTGTGCGTCTGTCCGACTTGAAGTAATTCAGGATCGCGATATATTTCGGTGGCTTCGCTTTCGCGAAAAACTTTGCGAGCGCCTCTTCGACTGAATCGCTGCTTTTTCCGCCGAGAGAGACCAGGGTCAACGCCTTCGACATGCTCCCCCGTTGCAACGGGAACCGCCGCGATTTGCTGTACTTGTCCAGGATCGCCTTGGTGTTCTCTTTGCTCTCCGTCACATTCGGCTCATCGAATGGATTGATCTCCATACACCAGCCCGCCGCCGCGGTCGCCGCTTCCCAGAGCAAGAACTGCCCGCCCAGCGAACTCAACTCCGGCAGCGATATCTCAACTATTGGTGCGCGAAGCATCGCCAGCTTCCGCTTTAATGTCTGCTGCTCTTTCGCCGTCTCGTTCGCCATCCTGAGAAATACGAACATCCGGTCCGGACCATACGCGTCCACACTCCCCAGCGGTTCCGCCTCGATCGGCACCACACCGCGTTTTTTCTTTCCGGTCGACTCCGCCACCAACTGTTCAACCCACGGCACAAATGGCGCGGTTTTTTTCGTCGCGACAAATGTCAGCTTGTCGATTCCCGACTTCCACCCCGCCGCCATAAATGCCCCCAGCGCCAGCGCCGGATTGGATTCATCCCCGCGCTCCGCTATCATCTCCTGCATCGCGCGCGCGTCATCCAGCAATTTCGCCAAGTCAACCCCAGCGAAAAATCCGGGGACAAGTCCAAACAGCGAGAGCGAAGAATACCGCCCGCCTATGTCCGCCGGATTCAGGAAAATCTTTCTATATTTGTTCGCTTTCGCAAATGCCTCAAGCCCACTCCCCGGATCAGTGATCGCCACAAACTGGCGCCCCGGCGTCTTGACATGCAATTCTTTCAACCGCGCCAGAAAATATGCCTCCTGCGACCGCGTCTCGATCGTCCCGCCGGATTTCGACGCCACAATGAATAGTGTCCGCTTCAGATCCACCGCTCTCGCTACTGCCGTCACCGCGTTCGGATCCGTCGAATCAAGCACATGGAACGAGGTCAACTTTGGATGCGTCCCGAACATTAGATTGAATACTTCAGGACACAACGATGATCCCCCCATCCCCATCAGTATCACATGATCTATGCCGCTTTTAATCGCGCTTTCGCCGAACGACACGATCGACTTCACCTGCTTGCGCATCGCAAGCGTCACATCTACCCACCCCAAACGATTTGCGATCAATTTTTCGAGCGCGGCATCCCCGCCAAAAACCGATGCTTCCCTTTGCATCAGCAGCGGCAACAGCGCCGCCTCCACTCCCCGCTTCACCATCCGCTCGTACTGCGTCTCAATCTTCCCGGCTGCTATCTTCACGGTGTCCTTCCTTATTTGCGCGATGGCCGCGCTGGGATCCGTTCAATCTCTGAAACCAATTCCGCTCTGTCCTTCACCCCGAAAAACCCCGTCCCCATCACCAGCAGATCCGCCCCCGCCTCTACTACTTTTCTCGCGTTATTCCGGTCAATCCCGCCATCCACTTCGATTAGCGTGTGCAAGTGATGATGGTCCACGTACTCCCGCGCCGCGACGATCTTCGGCGTCACAGTCTCGATATAACTCTGCCCGCCAAACCCCGGAAAGACCGACATGATCAACAGCAGATCAAAGTGCTCCAAGTACGGCAGCACGCGCTCCACCGGCATATCCGGATTGATCGAGATCCCCGCCTTTATCCCCAACTCCTTGAGCCGTGCGGCATGTTTCCGCGGATCGGGATGAACCTCCAAATGAAACGTGATGTAATCCGCGCCCGCCTTGGCGAACGGCTCGAAATACTTCTCCGGTTCAGTCAACATCAGATGCACATCGAGCGGATGTTCGGTCAGTTTGTTGACCGTCTTAACCACGCCTGGCCCGAACGAAATGTTCGGGACAAAGTGCCCATCCATGATATCCAGATGATAGATTGAGATACCGGCCTGTTCTGCGCTGGCCACCTCTTCCCCCAGTCGGGAGAAATCGGCGCCCAGGATCGAGGGTGCGATTTTTGCCATAGCCTGAATTATGGCATTTCTACGCCAGCCGGGCAAATCCTTTTTTCCCACCATCCCACGCCCCCTGTGGCTTCTCAACTCACACGCTCCAAGCAGGTTACCGGCCGATGGCCACTACTTCTCGCGCCGCCCATCACATTGCATCATAGGCCCATATTCCTCACTTGCGTCCCGACGCTTCGCACGATAGCTTTCGGCTGTCCGATGGCGCCAAGCGCCCCGACTTGGTCAACCAAACAAATGCATCAATATCTCTAAGGAGCGAACCATGCGTACGCTACTCGTCCTCACTCTTTTTGCGATCGTCGCCTGTGGTGCCATGATCGTCGCCCAGGATGCTGAAAAACCCTGG
>JAYRFH010000216.1:0-9313 GCA_041908405.1 Candidatus Zixiibacteriota bacterium | reverse complement strand
TGGGGTCCTATTCCGAATGGATGGACCCAGCTGAACAAATAAATCATGGTGAACACTTGCAATTGCTGTTAAGAACCCGCGATGCGCACGTACGACCATATTACCTTTCAACCATACTACCTTTCTAAGGTCGAGATTTGTCAACCAGTCGTACAAATACTTGGTACCCCGAAATGTCACAAATGTGACCTGTGGTGTCTTCAAAATAATGACCACAAGCAAATGCCGTTCCAAGACTGCAACTTCGCCGATATCACGGTTTTGCAGCAAAGCGCGCACGTCAACAGTCCGACCTTCTTGTATCAGATACCGAAGGGCCTCACAAGGTACCACTCTGAAGCGTCGCAGTGATCTGCGTTCTCTTTCGGGAATGTGTTCATACGCTAGCCGCGATAGAAGAGAACACGCGTAAGCCTTCTGAACGGTAAAAGCCGAATCCCCCCAATTTTCGGTGTGAACTATCCTTCCCAGATTTTCTAATGAGATCGGCTCGTATTCTCTCACGCACATAGCGAGTCACCCCTATTCAGTCGACCGTTGCGCAACTATTCTTTTGAAATCCAGTAGTGTACTGTCTTTCCAGCCATATAAGTACGCGCTATCACACGCTTCAGCTGATTCCTTGAAATACCCACTGGTGCCTAGCAAGAGTGCTCTAACAGTCCACAAATGCTCTTTGCTACAACTCAGATTGAGACCAGTGCGTGTGCAAGCGAGCGCACGCGCTAGGTAGTTTGATTGAACATCCGATGGCGTAGTCTTTACGACTTCAATATGACACTGGTAGAGTGCCCAGCTCAGATTGACTAAGGAGTTGCAGTCTGTGGCATCCAGTGTGAGGCAATGCTCTATGTAAACAATTGCTTCCTTCGGTCGACGCAACTCCAATAAGAGCCTGCCCTTTTCGCCATAGCCGCCGGGGTAATCTGGAGCGACGTTAATAGCGCTGTCTAAGTAAACAACTGCACTGTCGTGAACTCCGCTCAATTCGTAGCATTTGGCAATTCGCCTGAACTGGCTGTATCTCACATCAGTCGAAAAGGAGTGGCGAACAGAAATCAAGAACGATGTAATTGCTTCGCGATATCTACCCATTCCCTGTTCGGAGCAGCCCCTGAAATACACAGCCTCAGAATCGCTTGGTTGGTAGCTCAATATCGAATCATAATTCACTATGGCAGCTTCAAGGGCTTTGTCCGACTGTAGATTGAACTGCCGTCCCGTTGAATCCAAACCAATTATCATGAAGGTGCTCGCCCTAAAATAGAGCACTTCAATCACTTGTGACTCGGTTACGGCAGCCAATCGCGCAATGTTCGTCATTAAGAGAGCCTCATCATACTGTTCGATTTTCCAATGGCTGTATGCCGAATCCAAAGAGGTATTTGTAATTGATCTCAGTCTTTCCTCTACTAGGGTGGCGTACTCGCAACAGAAATCTTCGTTGTCCTGTTGGTTATCTTCAAGGTGTTCAAGAACCTTGTTTACCTTGATGTTGAGTGTATCCGTCCCCTCTTGCACGGCAAGTACAGTTTCAGCGTGATCCAGTGGTTCCTTTTCAAAGAAAGGCATACTCAGAATAGCAACCGCACAGAAAATCAGTAAAGCCAAGAGTCCGTATCTCCAGCCACGTCTTTCGCGATGTGTTTTCGGTTCGCTCAAGTACTTTTCGTAGAGAAGCAGAGCACTAGCTATTATCCCAAGCATCCATAGGATTAGTTTAATCAACATGGTGATTTAGAGGTCTCTTACAAGAAGTGAGAATCTATATGATCGCATCATTAGAGTCATTCCCCAGCTTGATTATAGCTGTATGGGTTGGTTGCCACAAATGAAATTGGAAGGCTCTTCACCAAAAATACATACACAAAAAACCGCCGGGGGGAGCGACCCGGCGGCCTTAATACACTATCCTATAGCAGAAGGGGAGGAGTTGTCACCCAGCTCTCATGGAGCTGTTCATCCGGTTTGTGATCCGAATGATACCCTTATCCGCGCAACCCCAGTGCCCGCCAGACCATAATCGTAACCCGCTTATTGTCAACCACTTGACCCGCTAGGCAAAAAATCCCGTTGAAAATCCCACAAAATTGTATAGACTGCCGCCAATACGTAGCCGCGACCGCCCACAAAAAATTAAGCCGCCGGTAGGGTAGTTGAACCGACGGCTTGTGGAGGAACCAAAATACAGTAGCAGTTGCGCTACGAGTTGATCAGGGTGGATCAACACTTTTATGTCGAACTATCTCGCGTCTAGCGCTCGCCTCGCAGTCTGCGCAGATACGCCGGGATAGTGCGATCTATCTCTGAGAAATCCGGCACGCGATGTTTCCCCGCACTGCCGTGTCCATTTCCATTTCCATTTCCGTTGCCGTTTCCATTGCCGTTGCCGCGACCAAAGGTCGTCTCCGGCTTGTATTCCGGCACCGATGGCGCCACCGCCATCTCTTCTTCCACTTCCTCAACCGGCCCCGTCACGCCTTCGCCATCCAACGGCGCGTAGTAATTCGGCGCGTCATACGCCGGCTGCGCGGGCGGCATCTGCGGCACCGCGGGAGCGGCTGGAGCGATCGGCTCAGTCGGGGTGTTCATCGCGGACTGCGAGAACAATGTCATCTCCTGTGCCGGCATCGGCTGGGCCACCGGACGAACCGGCTCCGCTTTCTTCTCTTCGACTACCGGCTGCTTCGCTTTCGGCATTTCATCGCCGAGACCGGTCGCGATCACCGTCACGCGCATCTCATCATTCATCGTCGGGTCGATCACCGCGCCGAAAATGATATTCGCGTCGTCGCCCGCTTCTTCGTAGATCAACGAGGTCGCGGTATTGACATCAAACAGAGTCATATCTTCGCCGCCGGTGACATTGATCAGCACACCGCGCGCGCCGCGGATCGAGACATCACCCAACAGCGGCGATGAGATCGCCTCGCGAGCCGCTTCGCTCGCCTTATCTTCACCCTTGCCCGAACCGGTCCCCATCAACGCGTCGCCCATCTCGCGCATCACTGTGCGCACATCCGCGAAATCGCAGTTGATCAAACCGGGGATCGTGATCAGGTCGGAAATTCCCTTCGTCGCCTGGTGCAGCACTTCGTCCGCCGTCGCGAACGCGTCCGCCAGCGTCGTCTTTTTGTCGACTATCGACAACAACCGCTCATTCGGGATCGTGATGAGCGTATCAACTTTGCTTTTCAATTCCGCCAGCCCGGACTCGGCGCGGGTCATGCGCGGCTTCCCTTCGAACTTGAATGGCGTCGTCACGATCGCCACCGTCAACGCTCCCGACAACTTGGCCAACTCAGCCACTGCCGGCGCGGCGCCAGTTCCGGTGCCGCCACCCATCCCGGCCGTGATGAAGACCAGGTTCGGCGTGCCTATCTCGCGCATCACCTCGGCGCGCGATTCATCTACCGCCTTGCGGCCGACATCCGGATTCGCTCCGGCGCCCAGACCATTCGTGATCTCCCGACCGATCTGAATTTTCTTTTCCGACAACGACTGATCCAGCACCTGCGCGTCGGTATTGATGGCGATGAATTCCACGCCCCGCAGATTGTTCTGGATCATCCGGTTGATCGCGTTGCCGCCACCTCCGCCCACACCCACTACCTTGATGTTGGCGTAGCCGACATAATCGGCCGCCAGGTTGAATTGATGCTTGTTCTCCAACATGCTTGGTTCCTCTCTACCTCTAACCTGATTCCTGTTTCCTAAAATTGTTTCGTTATCCAGCTCTCGATCCGCTTCCACCACCCTTTGACAGCGCTTCCCGAGATAGCTGCGTTCGCTTCATTGGCGAACCCGTATAACAACAGTCCATGCGCGGTCGCGAATCGGACCGTGGTCAGTTCATCCGGTATATGCGTGAATCCTTTGACCTGGCCAAGCCGCACCGGCACATCAAACAACTGCTCCGCCAGCTCCACCGTCCCCGGCAACATCGCCCCGCCACCGGTCAACACCATTCCCGCCGCGATATTGTCACTCCGCCCTATCTTCTTCAACTCGCGCGCTACCAGCGAAAGAATCTCTTCCATCCGCGGCTCAATTATCGAGGCAAGCACATTGCGCGATATCTCGCGACTCCCCTTCCCCCCCATTCCCGTCACCACCACCATCTCTTCAGGATCGACCATCGAGGCTAGCGCCGCGCCATAGCCAAGCTTCAGCTCTTCCGCCTGATCGAGTGTTGTCCGTAATCCTATCGCGATATCATTCGTCACATTCCGCGACCCCAGCGGTATCGCCGCGGTCGAACGTATCGCACCGTCGTAGAACAGCGCCATGTTGGTGATATCACCGCCGATATCGATCACCACCGCGCCGGTCGTCATCTCACGTTGTGTCAGATGGATCGTCGCCAATCCAAGCGACTCCAGCACGATATGGTCTATTCCCAACCGGCACCGCTCCAGCGCGCGATAGATATTCCGTGCCGTCGTCACCGAGGCCGTCACGATATGCGCTTCCACCTCGAGTCTCACTCCCGACATCCCGGTCGGATCCTTCACCCCGGTCTGGTCATCCACCGAGAAATCCTGCGGGATCACGTGGATTATCTCACGGTCCACCGGTATCGCCACTGTGCGCGCGGCCTCAATCGCCTTCTGCACATCCATTGGCGTCACTTCTTTATCCGATCGGCTCACCCCGACCACGCCATGGCTGTTGATCGAACGAACATGTTCTCCGGCTATCCCGACCGTCACTCTGTCTATCACCGTGCCGGAGACCATCTGCGCGTCCTCGACCGCCTTCTGGATCGAGCGCACCGTTTTGTCCATGTCGACCACGACACCGCGGCGCAATCCTTCCGCCGGCGAGATGCCATGCCCGATCACATAGATCCCGCCATGTTCATCCCGCTCACCCACGAGCGCGACCACCTTGGTCGTTCCGATATCCAGCGCCGCTATGATCTTTTCATCAGCCACGGGTGGCGCCTTTCGCTGGAGCTTTGCCGCTCGTACTTTTCTTCGCGGGGGTCGACTTGCCGTTCTTAACGCCAGTCGACTTCTTGCTGGTGCTTGTTTTCTTTTTGGTCGAAACTGAGTTGCTCTTTTTCGAAGTCGTCTTCTTCGTCGCTGAACTCGTCGTGCCGCTTTTCACCGGAGCCTTCTTTACTGTCGCTGGCGCTGGCGTAGCCTTCTTTGCGGCCATTTCGTGCGCGATCGATGCCTGCAGCATATCCGCGTCATCGAAGATCGCCGCCTTGTCGTTCACTTCCGATGTATCTATCACCGGCTTCTCTGTCGGCGGCACATACCCCTGACGGATTATCAAGTCAGCATATGTTAGGTCGAACGACGTCACGCTGTCCGTCTCCGGCCGGAAGGTCATCATGAACTGGTCGAACGCGATATATCTGTCCAGGAACTCTTCCGACCGCATTTTCAACCGATACGCTTTGTTCGCCAGCACCAGTGTGACATACTCGGTCCGGCTCAGATCGACCTCTTCGATATCCGCGTAGAGTCTCGACTCGGTCTCTTTCAGTCGACGCATCTGGTTGAGTATCTGCATCACGCGACCATCCGGCGGAAATTCATGCAGTCGTTTGACCGTCACTCCTGTGAACAGTGGCGCGTTCCAGTCTATCCCCTGCAGTTCGCACGGCACCACCCGACCGGATTCTTCCAGCCCGTACATGACCCCGGTTTTGATATCCAGCAGATAGCAGACCGGCTCAAGTTCATTGGTGGTGATGCGTATCGAATTCGGCAGCTTGTAATCGATATCAACCTTGGTAATTCCACGGCGCGTCATCAGCGCGTCCGCCAGACTGTCCACCGGCTGGAAGAGGATTGGCTTCGTCGCCATCAGCCCGAGATCCTCCACCTTCCGGACTTTCTCGCCATTGATCGTCACTGCCTGCAGACGGCAAATATCCGTGTACTGCACCAGCGCCACCGCGGTTGCGCCGCACAGAATGATCATTCCCAACAGTACACGAACTTCTTTGCTGAACATGACGAGCGTCCCTGCTCACGACTCTCTTAGAGAGCCTTGATCCTTTCCACGATCATATGCTTGATATAAGTGATCGAACCCGCGCCGATCGTGATGATCACATCTCCCTGATGCGCCATCTTCCCGATCGCGTCCAGCGCGTTCTCTTTCACGCCGACATACTGGAACTGTTTCGCGCCGATTTTCTCTGCCTCGCGCTTGATTATCTCCGAGGTCACCCCCGGCACCGGCACTTCGCGCGCCGGATAGATATCCGTCAATATCACCTGATCCGCGATCGACAAAGCCTGCGCGAACTCCTTCGCAAACTGCTGCGTCCGGCTGAAGAGGTGCGGCTGGAAGACCGCTAGTATCCGACGATCCGGATAAACATCCTTGGCCGCGGACAGTGTCGCCTTTATCTCAGTCGGGTGATGCGCGTAGTCGTCTATCACCAGAATACGATTTACCTCGGCTATCTGCTCGAACCGACGTCCCACCCCGCGGAACTCTCTCAGCGCGTCCGCTATAGGCGCGAACGGCACATCCAACTCGCGGCATGCCGCGATCGCCGCCAGCGAGTTCGCTACATTATGTTTTCCCGGCACGCGCAGGATGATATCTCCGAGCAGATCCGTCTTGTGGTAGACCGAAAACATCGTCCGGTGCGGTTCCAGCCGGATATCGACTGCGCGGTAATCCGCGTCATTGCTGAACCCAAAGGTCGCGTACGGACGGCTGATTTTCTCGCGGAACGACGCGATATTCGGATCATCCGCCGAGATTATCGCCGAGCCATAAAAAGGCACGCGATTGATATATGTCAGGAACGACCCCAGCAGATCTTCCATCCCGCTATAGCATTCCAGATGATCCGGCTCGACATTCAGCACCACCGCCATCGAGGGAAACATCGCGAGGAACGACTTGTCATATTCATCCGCCTCGGCGACGAGATAATCTCCCGTCCCCAGCGCCGCGCCCGTTCCCAACTCCGCCACCACGCCGCCGACTATCAGCGTCGGCATCAGATTCGCGTGTTGGAGAATGCGCCCTATCATCGAGGTCGTCGTGGTTTTCCCATGCGTCCCCGCCACGCCGATAGAAAACTTCAGCCGCATCAACTCGCCCAGCATCTCCGCGCGCTTGATCACCGGGATCCCCCGATGTCGCGCTTCCTGTACTTCCGGATTGCTCGGGTTGATCGCCGAAGATATCACCACCACGTCGATCCCCTCGACATTCTCCGCCACATGCGCGTGCTGTATCTTTATCCCGATCTTCGCCAGGTACTCGGTCATTTCGCTCGGCGTGCTGTCCGAACCGGACACCTGGTATCCCAGATTCACCAGTATCTCCGCGATCCCGGACATCCCCGCGCCGCCGATCCCGACGAAGTGCAATTTTTTGAAACGACCGAACATTACTTTATCACTCTGAAACCGGTTAACGGCCTTGGTTACTGTCAATTCTGTGGTCATCTATCGCTCCCGGCTGAACTGCCCGAGTTACGAGGTTAACTATGTCGTTGGCGATGATATCTACAGCCGGACTTTTCTTCGCGTTCATCTGGCGCATCGTCTCACGCATCTGCGCCGCTTTCCCCGAACTGACCAGCGCGACCGCTTCACTCAACGGCTCGCGCGATGCCAATTCATTTTCATCGATCACCGTAGCGTATCCCTGCCGTGCGAACTCTTCCGCGTTTTTCCGCTGATGGTCCCCCGCCGCGTGCGGATACGGGATCAGCACCGATGGCAGCGCGCATGCTTCCAGCTCGGCCAGTGTTATCGCCCCCGCCCGCGCGATCGCGACATCCGCCGCCGCGTACACCAGCTCCATGCGTGACTCAAACGGGAAGAGGGCGTGACTTTTTGCCTTTGCACCCGCCGCGTCGGATACTTCCGTGTAATCCCTCTTGCCCGTCTGCCACACCAATTGATATCCTTCAGGCACTTTCGAATTCTGCAATCCGTGCAGCACCGCCTGATTGATACTCCGCGCTCCCTGACTTCCGCCAATGACGAGGATCGTCTTCTTGCTCGGATCCAGCCCGAACGCTTTCAACGCCTCTTCTCTATTCCCTTTGGCTATGCTCGCGCGCACTGGATTCCCGGTCACCATCATCTCCGCGTTCGTCCTGAGCAGCTCTGCCGCTTTGCCGAAGCCGAGATAGATCCGCGTCGCGTGTGGCGCTAACTGACGCGTCGTCACTCCCGGGAACGAGTTCTGCTCCTGCAGAACGGTCGTGATCTTCTGTCCGCTCGCCGCTCGAAGCACCGGCCAGGAAACATATCCGCCGGTCCCGACCACCACATGCGGACGGAACGACTTCACCAGCGACCGCGCCTTCAACATGGCGCTCACTATCAGGAACGGCACCGCCAGATTCGACAACGTCAATGACCGCGCGATCCCGCGAATATTTATCAGATGCAGCGGATACCCCAGGGTTTCCCGCACGCGATACTCTATCCCGCGCTTTGTCCCCACGAAGATTATCTCAACCGGCATTTTCGCGGAGAGCATCTCTTTCACTCTATCCGCGATCGCGATCGCCGGATACAGGTGTCCGCCTGTACCGCCGCCGGCGAATATCAACCGTGCAATGGTCACGCGCGCACCACACGTCGTGAGAGATTAAGCAAAACCGCGATTCCCAAACTCGAGAACAGTAATGATGACCCGCCGTACGAAATGAACGGCAACGGAAGTCCCGTCACCGGGACGATCGCCGTCACCACACCGATATTCACCGCCATATTGATGAAGAGCGCCCAGGTCGTCCCGGCCGCCATCAGATATCCAAATCTGTCCGGCTGTGCCGCCGCTATCTTGAATCCGCGCCACAGCATGAAAAACAGTCCTATCAGAAGAATCACCAGACCGACAAATCCGATCTCCTCTCCCGTCGCGCTGAAAATGAAATCAGTGTGCGGATACGGCAGGAAAAACAGCTTCTGTCTCCCCTCGCCCAATCCCGTCCCCAGGAGCCCACCCGCGCCCAATGTCAACGCTGACTGTTTGACTTGATAACTCCCCTGCAACGGATCAACTACCGCCGCGATATGGTCCAGTATGCGCGCCTTCTTGTAGCCGACGACAAACACCATGAACGCCGCTACAGAAACCAGCGGCAGCGCCGCCGCGAGGATATGTTTGATGCGCAGTCCCGCGAGGAAGAATATCCCCAGCGCCGTGAAGAAGACGAGAATGGTCATTCCAAGATTCGGTTCTAATAAGATCAATCCCAACCCCGCGCCAAGCAGTGGCCCATACGGCAGTATCAACTGCCTGATGCTGTTCAGATCCCGCTTCGGATTCGACAGCGAGAACGCCAGATAATAGATCGTGACAAACT
>JAYRFH010000215.1:0-21078 GCA_041908405.1 Candidatus Zixiibacteriota bacterium | reverse complement strand
TGGTATCCTCGATGTGTTCGAGTATGAAGTTGACCAGGTCGAGGATGATGTGCTGGGGTCCGCCGACGAGGATACATTGCGGTCGATCTTTGCGCTACGGCGCGATATCGTGCAGTTGAAACGCATAGTGCTTCCTCAGAAGGAGATCGTGGCCCAACTGTCGCGCCAGCACTATGCCATGATCTCTCAGCAATTGGTCCCATATTTCTCAGATATTCATGACCATCTGGTGCGCATCAATGACACCGCCGATACACATAGGGAACTATTAAACTCTTCTTTGGAAATCCATTACTCGTCCGTGCAGGCCAAGACAAATGACGTGATCCGGTTCCCGACGGTTCTGACCGCTATTTTTGTCCCGCCGACTCTCTTTGCCTCGTTGTGGGGCATGAACTTCAGCGGTATGCCGGAGCTGGACTGGAGCTTTGGCTACCCTCTGGCGCTGATCGTGATCTTCGGTTCAATGATCGGCCAGCTTATCTATTTCCGCAAAAAAAAGTGGTTTTAATCTAAACTTTTTGGTCCATTCTCCCGTTAATTATCTTGACATACCGACCGGTAGGTATAATTTAGATACCGACCAGTAGGTAGGTGAAGTCGCCGGGGCAGGTTCCCGGGCAGCAGAAAGACAGGTAGGAGACATGGCCAAAATAAAGCAGAGTCCCAAGTTGCCCGCGGAACAGCGCCGCGAGCAGCTTTTGGAGTCGGCCCGCAAGCTGTTCACCGAGCAGGGGTACCGGGGGACCTCCACCGAGGAGATCGCCCAGAACGCGGGCTTGACCAAGGGAGCGCTCTATTTTCACTTCAAAAGCAAAGAAGAAATCCTCCTGGCGCTCGTGAAGCAGATGAGCAGCCGGTTTCTCCAGGCGCTGCAGTCGCTTCCCACGCCCTTGACCCCCTGGCAGGTGGTCGAGATGGTGATCTGTCACACCCGTGAGACGAAGCCGAATGAGTTTCGCTCTATCATGGATATCTGGGTGCAGGGGATGCGGTATCCGCGGATCCGCAAGTTCATCCGCGAAGATCACGACCAGAAGATAGCGTACGCCGTGAAGCATATGGAGAAGGGGGCGCGGATGTCGGCGGAGGAACTTCACCAACTGGTGGTCCTCAGTTTCGCCATTTGCGACGGGATTGCTGGACGGCGGGTCTTTAATAAGGATAGCATGAACGAAGAGATTCTGCTGAAACATGTTCGCCGAATGTTTGAGGCGATATACCAGCCGAGCAAAAGCTGAGGATATTACAAAGATGCACGATCACTATCAGACATCGAATCGACGCGGGCTATGGCTCAGTATCGCGTTCCTGCTCGCTTTAACGATGCTTGGGCAAGTGTCGGCTACCGAGACAGCGCTGACGATCGAGGATGTCCGGCAGCGGGCCGCGACCTTCAACCGTCAGTATCTGTCCGCGCAGCAGGACCTGGAGCAGGCAAAAACTCAGGTCACTTCGGCACGTTCCGGAGTATTCCCGGATGTCAATTTGTCGGGCTCGTATGCGAGAAATTTCACAATCCCCAAGCTGTTTGTCAGTTTTGGCGGGGAGACACAGGAACTTCAGACCGCGTTTAAAAACAACTTCGGATACACGCTTTCGGTTCGGCAGTCGATCTGGGAGGGTGGAAAGGTTCTGACTGCATGGCAGATCGCCAAACTGTATCATACCTATACGGAGGCGAATCTCAAAGCGGTCGAGGACCAGGTTCGCTACAACGCCGACCTTCTGTTTTACGGCGCGATCTTCCAGCGCTCAGTGCTGGAAACTCTGCACAAAGCACATGAGGCCGCGGCCTATAACCTGGAAGTTGTCGAAAAGCAGCACGGACAGGGGATGGTCTCCGATTACGAATTGCTCCGCGCGCGCGTTGAAAAAGCGAATATAGAGCCGCAGATACTTCAGGCCGAGTCAGACCTTGAACTATCCGAAAAACGGGTACGGTCCTTTATCGGTATGCCGCTTCGTGACTCGATAATCCTGATCGAAGACGCCATGGATACGACGCTGGGGGATCTCCCTTCGCTGGATCATCTGCTCAATGTCGGTTTGGCGAATCGCCCGGAAATGCGGTCATCGCAGACCCTCACCGGCATCACCAAAAAGGCGATCGGCATCGCCAAAGCAGATTACTGGCCATCGCTTGACGCGTCGTATACGTACGATACGCGATCATCATCGGATGTCTGGAAGCTTGACAACAATGTGAGTAAGACCTCGCAGTTCGGGCTGTCGCTCAATTTCAAGATATTCGATGGTTTCAGCCGCTCGAGCCAGGTGGCGTATCGTAGGGCGGATCACGAAAAGAGCAAGATCGCCCAGGCGCAGATGGAAGATGACATCCGGCTGGAGATCGAGCAGGCATATGACCAGGTCGTGCGGGCGAAGAAGTCGCTGGATATACAGAAGGAGACGATCGCACAAGCGGATGAGGGGCTGAAGATCGCGAACCTTCGATACCAGCAAGGGGTAGGGACACAGTTGGAGGTGCTGTCGGCGCAGGCGGCACTGACAGACGCGCGGCGGTCGTTGGCCCAGGCACTCTATTTTTTCAGAACCGCCAAAGCAGAACTTAGAAAAGCAACCACCATCGATATCGGTGCAGAAACGAGATAACTATCATGAACGGGCAAAGATCATTCATAGTCGTCCTAGTTGCGATGAGCATCGTCGCCTGGGGAATATCCTGCAGCGAACAGAAGCAGGTCGTTCAAGCGGAGCGATCGATCGCCGTCAATGTGCAGACGATCACGCCATCGGATGAACGGGTCGTGCGAACTTTCAGCGGTTCGCTGGAAGGCGAAAAGCAGGCGATCCTCTACGCCAAGCTGGCTGAGGCCGTGGCCGATGTCCCAGTACGAGAGGGACAGGCGGTCAAAGCGAACCAGGTGATCGTCATGCTAGACAAGGACGGCCCGACCGCAAATTTCAACGAAGTGCGCTCGGTTTTCCAGAACGCGGAGAAGAATTTCTCCAAGATGGAGAATCTCTACAAATCGGGCGCTATTTCCGAGTCGCAATTTGACGCCGCCAAGACGCAGTTTGAGGTCGCAAAAGCGAACTATGAGTCGGTCAGCCGGCTGGTGGATGTGCGGACTCCGATCTCGGGAACGGTGACTTCCATCGCGGTCCGGGATGGTGATTTCGTCCATGTCGGGCAACAACTCGCGGTGGTCGCGACACCGGGGAAACTGCGCGTTAAGTTCGCGGTCAATACGGACAATATTCAGTATATCACGCAAGGGGCTGAAGTGAGGATCGTTTCTGAGGTAGTGAATGATACGGTGACGGGCAGAGTGGTTTCAATCGCCGAGTCGGCCGACCCTGTCACCCGCAGTTTCCAGGTGGAAGCGATGCTCGATAATAATGGCAGCCAATTCCGTCCGGGAATGTTCGTCAAGATTCTGGTGACTGAACGAGAGCTTCCTCAGGTGCTAGCGGTTCCCCGCGCCGCGGTGCTGCAGTTGGAGAATGCCAATGTCGCGTTTGTTATCGAAAACGGGATCGCCAAGAAGAGGATTGTGACACTGGGTCCAGAACTCGAGGGCCGGGTGGTCATTCTTGACGGACTAAAGCCGGGAGACACCCTGGTGACGCTCGGACAGAACTACCTGGACGAGGGATTCAAAGTGACTATCAGCTCCGCTATAGAGGGCTAAGGTATGAAATTATCAGATGTCTCAGTCGCGCGGCCGGTCTTTGTGACCATGATGATGCTGGCATTGGTCGTGCTCGGATATTTCTCCTATACCGGGTTATCGGTCGACATGATGCCGGACGTTGACTTCCCGTTCACGGTGGTGCAAACGGTCTATCCGGGAGCATCGGCGGAGTCAATGGAGACCGACATCACGAAGAAGATCGAGGATGCGGTCAACCAGATATCGGGGGTGCGACATATTACTTCGCAGAGCCGGGAAGGTTACTCGCTAGTCGTCATCGAATTCCGACTTGAAAAAGACGGAATGGAAGCGACCAACGATGTTCGCGAAAAGATCGCGGGGATCCGGAATGAACTCCCCGATGATATCGAAGAGCCGATCGTCAGCCAGTTTGACCCGACCGCCCAGCCGATCATCTCGATATCTGTCTCCGGAAAACGGACACCCAAAGATATTACCGAGATCGCGAAGAATCGCGTCAAGAAGAGACTGGAGTCGGTTCAGGGGGTTGGCGCCGTCGAATTGATCGGTGGTTCCGAACGTGAGATCCTGGTGGCGCTCGATCCTCACCGGATGGAGTCTCGAGGAGTGACAGTCGCAGACGTGCAGCTCAGTATCCAGGCGGCCAATCTCGAGATACCGGGCGGGCGTGTTGATGAATCCTCACGCGAGTATCTGGTCCGTGTCATGGGGCGACTCGACCGGGTGACTGATTTTAATAACGTGATAGTAAAGACCTCTAACGGGGTGCCAATCTATTTGCAGGAGATCGCCAGCGTTCATGATACTACTGTAGAGCAGCGTTCGTTAGCCCGGTTGGATGGGAAGTCGGCGGTCGCGCTTTCGGTGGTCAAGCAATCCGGCGCAAACACTGTCGACGTGGCGGATGGCGTGGACAAAGTGCTGGCGCAACTAAAGACGGAACTTCCGCCGGATATCCAGTTGACCAAAGTGGAGGATAACTCGACCTTCATTCGGGATTCGATCCATGAGATCCTGTTCAATATCCAATACGGCATGTTGCTGGCCGTCATCGTGATATTCCTGTTCCTGCTGGACCTTCGACCAACCATCATCGCCGGTCTATCCATTCCAATCTCGCTCATTGCGACCTTCACCATCATGAAGCTGTTGGGGTTCACTATCAATGTGCTGACGCTGCTCGGCTTGTCGCTGGCGGTGGGTATCTTGATCGATGACGCGATCGTGGTGATGGAGAACATCTACCGCCACATTCATATGGGGAAAAGTCCGATGAAGGCCGCTATGGACGCGACCAAAGAGATCGGGTTGGCGGTCATGGCGACAACTTTCTCGATCGTGGTGGTGTTCGTGCCGGTTGCGTTTATGGAGGGACTCATCGGACGGTTCTTCTATCAGTTTGGTATGACTGTAGCATTTGCGGTGGTGATATCGTTGTTTGTGGCGTTCACGTTGACGCCGATGTTGTCGTCGCGGTGGCTTCGCGAAGGAGAGGAAGAGGCGGCTTATCAACCACGGGGAACCGGTCTGTTTAGCCGCATCTGGGGCCCGATCTTTAATTTGCTCAACTACTGGAACCGCGCGTTTGATTGGTTCAAGCCGAAATATGAACGGCTGCTGGCGGCGTCCTTGCGGACACGATGGCTGGTGATGTTTGTGGCCGTCGCGTCGTTCGCAGGCTCCATCTATCTGGGGAAATTTATCGGCGTGGAGTTCATGACCGAGACTGACCAGGCGAAAATGGCGATTGATTTCCAGACTCCACCGGGAACGAATCTGCACGATACATCGGAGCGAGCCGCCAGTATCGAAGCCGCAGTCAGGAGCAATATTCCCGAGGTGAACGCGTCATACGTGACCATCGGTTCAGGGAACAATCCGGTGACGGATGGACGCATTCTGCTGAACTTGACGCCGGTTACGGAGCGTACTATTTCGGCCCGTCGGCTGATGGATTCAGTGCGCGTGCTGATCGCGGGGATCCCGGGGATCAAGACCTCGGTCAGTCGTGGCGAGGGAGAGGGGGGAGGTCAAAAGGCGATAGAGATATCTGTGCGCGGAGAAGATTTCGGTGAATTGACTCGTCTCGCCGGCGAGGTCAAGAAGATCTTCTATACGGTGCCGGGCGCAATCGACATAGATGACACTCAGGAGAAAGGGAAGCCGGAGTTCCAGGTAAGAGTCGACCGCAAACTGGCCGAAGACCTGGGGCTCAGTCTGGCTACTATTCCGATGACGGTTCGCGCGCTGGTTGAGGGCGATGTTGTCACGCGTTACAAAGAAGGGACAGAAGAATACGATGTACGAATTCGCCTGGATGAGCCGTATCGCGCGTCAGCGGATGATATCGGGCGGATCCTGGTCGCGAGTAATAAAGAGATACCCGGCACGAAGACATTCCTTGTGCCGTTGAATCGGGTTGGTGTGCTGGAGAAGAGCGCGGCGATAGGTCAGTACAACCGGTATGACCGCCAGCGCGAGATAAAGGTAAATGCCAACGTGGCCTCGGGTGCGTTCGCCGGAACCGTGACCCAGACGATCATGGCTGACGTATCAAAGCTGCAACTTCCCCCGGGATACTATGTCGGAACAGTCGGTGAGCAGGAGATCATGGCGGAGTCGTTCCAGAACATTCTCAAGTCTTTGTTCCTGGCGATCATCTTTATTTATCTGCTGTTGGCATCGCAGTACGAGTCATTCTTTGATCCGTTATCGATCATGTTGTCGCTGCCGTTGTCGATGGTTGGCGCGATCCCGGCGTTGTTGGGGCAGTCATTCTCGATCATGTCGTTGATCGGCATAGTGCTTCTGATGGGACTGGTGACCAAAAACGCTATCTTGCTCATCGACTTCGTCAAGCAGCAGCGGGCGGAAGGTATCGGGAGGACCGAGGCGATTCTGAAAGCGGGGCCAATCCGGTTGCGGCCGATTCTGATGACCACCTTTGCCATGGTCTTTGGTATGGCGCCGTTGGCACTGGGACTTGGGCCCGGAGCGGAACTCAGACTTTCGATGGCCCGAGCCGTTATCGGAGGCATCATTTCTTCGACACTTTTGACCTTGGTCGTTGTTCCGGTTATGTATACATTGGTCGACGACTTTGTGGGGCTGTTCCGGCGCAAGCCGAGCCGGGCGCCGCATGAGGCCAAAATTGAAGGGGTGATCATTGACGGTAAGGCTGATAAATCCTTCTAAGTCGTTTGGATTCTCCAACTTATACTTAGATTTTCTGGCCGGCAATACGCCGGCCAGTGACCTATTTGTGTCGCCGGGTTATCGCCAGACAGCTCGGGAACTGGACGGAGCGAGCTTCCAGCGCCAGAAACTAGTAGACCTGTTGACTCACCAGAACCGGGAGTTCGGCTCGTCAGAGAAAGTTTTCGCGAACATTCAGTTGTTAGCTGATTCTCGCTCGGTTTGCGTCTTTGCCGGTCAGCAGGCCGGGCTTCTTGGGGGGCCGTTGTTCTCGCTGATAAAGGCGTTGGCGACAGTCAAGGCCGCTAAACGGCGCGCCGAGGAACTGGGTCGTCCAGTGGTGCCGGTATTCTGGATAGCATCGGATGACCATGATTTCGCCGAGATCAATCATACCTATCTGCTGAATCGCGAGGGGGAGTTGGCTCGCGTGGACTATCCGACCATGCCGCAAATGCCCGTGCCGGTCGCTGACGTGGGACTTGACGATGAATCAGCGGTGGCGGGAATGCACGCCAGAGTGCAGGAGATTCTCGGCCAATCGGAGTTTACGCCTGAGCTATATCAACTCCTGGCTGAATGCTACAAAGCGGGAGAGGGATTTGTTGCCGCGTTTGGCAAACTAATGGCTCGATTGACCACCGAGTATGGATTGGTTCTCTTTTCGCCAGCAGATGCTTCGGCGAAGAAACTGGCGGCGCCGCTTTTTGCCGAGATAATCGAGCGGCAGGATGAACTGCACCAGCGGATGGGGAGCACGAACCGTCGGATTGAGCAAGCGTCGTATCATCTGCAGGTTGAGAAGAACGAGAAGGCGACACACCTCTTTTATCATCACAAGGGGCGATGGCCGATAGTTCATCGCGATGGAGGTTTCCAGGCGGGCGAGGTGTCATTTTCCAAGACGGAACTGCTGGCTCGCATTGCGGCGGAGCCGGAGAATTTCTCCCCTGATGTATTGACACGGCCGTTGATGCAGTCATACCTGTTTCCGACCTTGGCACAGATGGGGGGACCATCGGAGATCGCCTATTTCGCGCAGATCAACCCGCTGTTTGAGTTGTTTAAGCTCCCAGCGCCGGTGCATACCGCCCGCCCGACCGCGACTCTGGTAGAGAAAAAGCACGAGAAGACGATGGCTCAGGCAGAGATTGCTTTCGAGGATATGGCCGGAGATTTCGAGCAGGTTATCAATCGGGTGATGGCGAAAAGTTTTCCGCAGGATATTGAGCAGGAGTTCCAGAAACTTCGCGAAGGAATTTTCGGCCGGTTTGAGCAATTCAGCGGGCGGTCGTTGGATTTTGATCCGTCGCTTAAAGATTTTGCGCAACAGACCTCCGGCAAGATAGATTTCTCTCTGAAAGCCTTTGAGGCCAAGGTCTTTGCCGCGCACAAAAAGAAACAGAAAGACGTGCGGGAACGGTTGTATCGTTTGTGGTACGCGCTGTATCCGAATCGGGGCTTGCAGGATCGTTCACTCAATATCAGTTATTTCATAGCAAAGTATGGTCCGGGCGTCGTATCGTTCCTGTATGAGCGGCTTGACCCGGATCAGCCAGCACATCAGCTTATATCAATGTCGGAGTACACAGATTAAATGAATATTGGAATCACCTGTTATCCGGTCGCCGGGGGATCGGGAATCGTCGCCACTGAATTGGGGCAGCAGTTGGCGATGCGCGGCCACCATGTCCACTTCATTTCATACGCGTTGCCGTTTCGTCTCGATAAATACCAGACCAATGTGTTCTATCATGGCGTCGAGACGACCGCGTATCCGCTCTTCAAGCAGCCGCCGTATTCGCTGGCGTTGGCCTCAAAGATGGCAGATGTCTCCAAGGCGTATGACCTCGAAGTGCTGCACGTGCACTACGCGATACCTCACGCGACCTCCGCGTATCTGGCCAAGCAGTTGCTTATCGCTGATGGCGCCAAAGTGCCGAAAGTGATCACCACGCTCCACGGCACGGATATCACGCTGGTAGGGTCGGACCCGTCATTCTACGATATAACTCGATTCTCTATTAATATGTCGGATGGCGTCACCGCGGTCTCGAACTATCTCGCCGCTGAGACGATGGATGTTTTCAAAGTGACGAAGCCGATACGAGTCGTGCATAACTTCTTCGATGAGGTCCGGTTCAAACCGAGTTTGACGCAGTGCCAGAAATCAGAGTTCGTCAAGGAAGGGGAGTTCCTGATCGCGCACGTCTCCAATTTCCGTCCGGTGAAGCGGGCGATGGATGTGATCGATATATTCGAAAAGATAAAGAATGAACTTCCCGCCCGACTGCTTCTGATCGGCGAGGGTCCAGATACTGTGCTCGTGCGCCGTCAGATTAACAAGCGTGGCCTTCAGGATAGAGTGATCTTCCTGGGGAACCAGAGCCGGGTGGAAGCGGTGCTCCCATGCGCGGATCTGTTCCTGCTGCCATCGGAAGAAGAGTCCTTTGGTCTGGCAGCTCTCGAGGCGCTGGCCTGCGGTGTGCCGGTGGTGGGGTCATCGGGGACCGGCTTGGTGGAAGTGGTCGAGGACTACCGCAATGGGTTCCTGCTACCGGTCGGCGATACGGTCTCCATGGCTCGCGCGGGAATCGCGTTGCTGCGCGACAAGAACCGTCTCAATGAATTCAAACGCTCCGCGGCGGAGAGCGCGCTGCGTCGATTCTCGGCAGACAACATCGTCAATCAATATGAACAGTATTACCACGAAGTGATCAATGGCTGACAACAGAAGTAACGCTCCCCGGCTGGATATCCTGGCGATCGCCGCGCATCCGGATGATGTAGAGATCACCTGCGGCGGATTGCTGATAAAGATGGCGAAAAAGGGGAGAGCGGTCGGCGTACTCGACTTGACCCGTGGCGAAGCGGGAACTCACGGCGACGAAACCGATCGCGCGTCGGAAGCGGCCGAGGCCGCACGAATAATGGGGCTGACCTGGCGGGGGAATCTTGGATTGACCGATGCCGCGGTGGAGTACGTTCAGGAGAACAAACTGAAGATCGCGCAGGTCATACGCGATACCAAAGCGGAGATGGTGATCCTTCCGCATTGGGAGCAAAGACATCCGGATCATCTCGCGTGTACGCGTTTGGGGTATGACGCGTCGTTTCTGGCCGGTTTGAAGAAAGTGCCGCTGGAGGGGGAGCCGAATCGACCTCGGAAGGTTATCTATGTCTCCTACTATAGAAATTTCGATTACTCATTCATGGTAGATATCTCGGATGAGATGGAGCAGAAGTGCCAGGCGGTGTCAGCCTACACGTCTCAGTTTCCCACGTTTGAATCGCGCCTGATGCTTGACAAGTACGCGCCGCCGTCAGCGCAGGCAGAGGATACGCGGAATGTCTTCTCGCCGGGCGTGAATATCTACGATCTAATGCGAACGAGGGCTCGCGAGTTAGGGCAATTGGTCAAAGTGCAGTACGCCGAGGCATACACCATCAAAGAGCATATGCTGGTGGATGATCCGCAAAAGATGCCGGTAGCGTCGATTTAACGGTCACCTTCGTAGAAATCGTCCGGGTCGAGCCCCAACGTATCTAATAAGAACGTGTAGTCGAGCTCGATTTCCTGATGAATGGTGGCGGTGGCGAAACCCTCAGGGTACTCCGTATTCGTAAGCCTTATGTCAGTAGCGACTGTCGTACGACTCACTAGTCCCGGCTCGCCGATCTGATCGATCATGCTGAGGTTCTCAATCCCCTCGTAGAACCAACGGACAGTCCAACAGAGGTAGTCGTTTCCCCCAGCCTCGACGCGCGATTTTCCCATCACCCGTTTCGTAATACGGATGATGTCTGTTCGCGAGCTTGGTTCCCACGACAAGCCTTTACGAAGTGGATAGGAGAGGCTCTTGACTGTCTCCCAGACGGGTTCGGCTTGGTCACTTGTTACACCGGGTGCCAAGAGCGCGGAAGGCTTGAAGAACCGCGTGATGGCCGGGTCCATTTGCCAACGATTATTTGAGGTTAGCTTGCGCGGCAGAGAAAGACCGTACGATCCGACTTCATAGCCATACTCGTAGAAGCCGTCAGGTTCATTGTTGAACCAACCGACAGCCGTGTCTGTACTCTGTTGTTCTTCACCGTAATGAATGGTTTCCACCAATTTATAGGCCGATTTGAGGCTAAAGGGGATGTCTTCCAGCGCGGCCACATTCACATAGGTCACATACTCTGTTGTGTCAGTAGACACCGGAACCACATCGTTTGGAACAACATCCGTGATAAAGAAGTGGACTTTGTAGCGCCATCCGGTATTGAGTTCAAGTGGATACTGATAGTGCTCGGCGGTCCGGAAGTGCCACATAGGCGAAACATACGTCCGGCCGCTCGGCAGCTGCGACCGCACGCGCCAATAGTAGGTTCGGCCGGGTAACAATCCGCCCGGTGATTAATTCTGCTGTGGTCCGGTACAGTGCTCGGGGTCGGGGATTGTCGAAATGTACACTTTGTAGCTGGCACCAGATTCCGAGCTGAGAGCGGATTGCCAGGTTAGTTCTGCTGTTGTCGGGATATCTGTCGCGCCATCCGCGGGATAGGGTTGGCCGAATATCGAAGATTCGTCCGGGCCGGTTGCTTTGTCGCTACAACCTCCAATAGCTAACAGGACGACTGACATCAAGGCTATGAAGATTCGCGTGTTCATGATCCCTCCGGAAGAATGCGAGATTCACCATAATAAACGATTGGTGAGTCCATTTTGTCAAAGGAAAAGGGGGAGGAAAGCCGACAAAGACGCCGGCGCAATTTGGCGGAAGGGGTGGGAATCGAACCCACCAGGGACAATGCGATTGCCCCCCACTCGGCTTTGAAGGCCGGGACCGCCACCAGACGACATCCGCTTCCGACCGGAACATACAGCCCGCCAACAGGTTTGTAAAGCATCTGTACGAACGTCGACCACGACTCTCTCTGTTAGCTGTTAACCAGCAAACGTGCGACCTTGGTCGCACTCAGTCCTTAGAGGAGGACGTCATGAAGGCTCTACGATCTATCGGTCTCCGGCTCGCTATTATGGCGGCAGCTCTTGTCGCGGTCTTTGTCGGATGCAGCAGTGACAGCAATTCAACCGGTTCCGGCGGCGGAAACACTCGTCCCCATTTCAAAGAGGTTTCGATCCAGGGGAGCAGTTTTAGTCCGTCGTCTCTCACTATCGCGGCGGGAGACACGGTTCTGTGGACCAATCGGGACGGTATTGGGCACACGGTGACTTCAAATACCGGGACGGAACTGGACAGCCCGCTGCTCTCCAATGGCGAGACCTACCAGCATATTTTCAACACGAATGGAACATTCGGGTACCATTGCACGGTCCATCCGGGGATGACCGGATCAGTCTCGGTGCCGTGATTTGCGGCCGCCAAAAGTAATTGACCCTCCAGCTTGAGGTTGGCATTATACCGGCATGCCGGAACTCAAGCTGGATTCGCCGCTACAGTATGTCAAGGGGGTCGGCCCCAAGCGAGGGGAAGCACTGGTCAAACATGGGCTGGCGACGATTCGTGACATACTCTCCTATCTGCCGCGGCATTATCTCGATCGAACCAATGTCGTCCCGATCAACCGGCTCCGTATCGGCGAAAACGCGACCATCATCGGCGAAGTCAAAGCGCATGGCGTTCTCCGGGGCAAGAAGCCACGTTACGAGGTGATGCTTCAGGATGAGACTGGGGCGATCTCCCTCCTTTGGTTCGCTGCAATCCGGTACTGGGAACGGTATTTCAAGAAGGGGATGATCTTCGCGGCGACAGGGACCGTGTCGGATTTCATGGGGCTCCAGATGGTCCACCCGGATCTGGAGCGGCTGGAGGATAATACTGACAGGATGATACATGCCGGGAGGATAATCCCGGTCTATCCGCAGACGGCGGAGATGTCCAAGCTTGGGTTGACCAGCAAGGGGATCCGCCAGCTTACCACGTATGTTTTCGAAAATCTCAAAGAGAAACTGCCCGATCCATTGCCATCCGCCGAGCAGGCCAAGATAGGTCTGCCCGGACTTCACGAAGCCGTTCGCGGCATTCATTACCCAGAGAACAGAGAAGAGATTGAGTCCAGCCGGCGACGGCTGGCATTCGACGAACTGCTCGGCCTGCAGTTTGTGGTTTTCCAGAATCTTGGCAAAAAGAAGTCGGTGCAGAAGGGGCAGTCATATGCGGCTCCCGGTATCAAACTGAAGCAGTTCAGAGAGGAACTTCCGTTCGCGTTGACCGATGGCCAGGCCAAAGTCACCAAGGAGATATTCGCGGATCTGGCAAAGCAGACGCCGATGTCGCGCCTTCTGCAGGGGGATGTTGGGTGCGGAAAGACAGTGGTAGCAGTACTTGCAGCCCTAAATGCCGCGGAGAATAGCCTGCAGTGCGCGTTCATGGCGCCGACAGAAATTCTGGCCGAGCAACATTTCCGGAATTGGTCCGGACCATTGGCGCAGGTCGGGATTGAAGCGGGGATTTTGACATCGACCCTGAGCGCGGCGCAGCGCAGAGCGGTTGCGAAAAAATGCGCCGACGGCAAGATCGATATACTGTTTGGGACGCACGCGCTGATCTACGACTACGTCTCCTTTGAGCGGCTGGGTTTGGTCATAATTGATGAGCAACATCGGTTCGGGGTGGAACAGCGCGGGAAGCTGTTTGCCAAAGGGGATTCGCCGGACCTTCTGGTGATGACAGCTACCCCAATACCGCGAACTCTCGCCCTCACGCTCTATGGCGATCTGGATATATCTACGATTGAAGACCTCCCACCCGGGCGAAAGCCGATCCGGACTGTCTGGCGGATGGATGACGCCCGCCCGAAGATATTTGACTACGTGCGGGAGCAGGTCAAGGCGGGCGGACAGGGATATGTCATTTATCCTTTGATTGAAAAGTCGGAACAGAGCGAACTTGAGAATGTCGAGGATGCGTACGCCGAGCTGTCGCAGACATTTTTCCGGGGACTTCGGTTAGGGATGGTGCATGGCAGGGTCAAACCAAAGGATCGCGATGAGGTCTTGCTTCAGTTCCGCAAGGGACAGCTTGATATACTCATGGCGACCACGGTTATCGAGGTTGGTATTGACAACCCGAACGCCACACTTCTGGTGATCGAACATGCCGAGCGGTTCGGTCTGGCGCAGTTGCACCAATTGCGGGGAAGAGTCGGACGAGGGGAGAAGCAATCCACCGTCATCGCGATAGCGCATGGGGAACTTTCTGATATCGCGCAACAACGATTGGAGTATTTCGCCGCCAACACGAATGGATTCCAGATCGCGGAGGCGGATCTTCAGTTACGCGGTCCGGGGGAGCTTTTTGGAGTCCGTCAGTCAGGAGCGCCGGAGATGCGCGCCGCGAATCTGACCAAGGATAGAGATCTGCTGGAAGCGTCGCGAAAGCTTCTGGAACAGCTTTTCGCGGAGCCATCGAAACTTGATAAAGAGCATAAGGGGCTCTATCTTTTCCTGCGTACAAGCGCCGAGCAAAGACAGATTCAGCTTGGAGGAGGTTAAAATGCCGGACCAACCGGATGTTGATATTCAATTCTACCAACTGGTGCTTTCGCTGCAGGCGGCGGCGATGCAGCAAATGGGGAAGATAGCCAATCCGATCACCAACCAGATCGAGCGCGACCTGACCATGGCGAAGCATACGATCGATATGTTGGAGATGATCCAGCGGAAGACTGCCGGGAATCTGAACCCGGATGAGAAGCGGATGGTGGAGCATCTGCTCTATGAGTTGCGGATGAACTTCGTGGATGAACTGGCCAAAGATAAGGCCGGTCCGGAGGGGTCGAAAACCGACCCAAATTCCAGCCCCAATTCCGCCGATAATTCGTAGGAAGACGGGAAGCCGCAAATTTTAGTTTTTCCGGACGGAAATCGGGTATAAACTGTGGACCAGACGGGCGGCTCGGATACCCACTAAATCGCCATCAGACCTTGATTTTGGACGGTCCGAAGGCTATATTTTCTTAGAGGAACATGACAGAGAATACTGCCACTACTACCGGTCTCCCAATTGCGACCCTCCTTGGGGCGTTTGGCCCAAATCTTGAGTTCGCCAAGGAACTCGCCACGCTCACCAGTTACCGGACAGGCGGACGGGCGAAGTATTTCTATTCCGCACGATCCGGGGCGGAAGTGACGCGGGCGATCGAGGCCGCCAAGAGACTTCAAATTCCCCACTTTGTTTTGGGTGGCGGAACCAACTTGCTGGTTTCGGATGACGGCTATGATGGTCTGGTCATCAAGGTCGATGTCGTGGGCTTTCGGTTGTTAGAGCCTACTTTGATTGAATGCGGCGCCGGTGAAGAGCTGATGTCCCTGGTGAACTATGCCACGGACCATGGATTGACCGGAATGGAATTTGCGGCGGGTATATGGGGGTCGGTTGGCGGGGCGATTTACGGGAATGCCGGGGCATTCGGTGGAGAGATAGGAAACACGATAGAATCTGTCACCTTAGTGGATAACGACGGGACACTAAAGACGGTCGGTCCTGATTACTGCAAGTTTGCCTACCGGGATTCCTATCTGAAAGTGACCCACGAAGTCGTGGTGGATGTCCGTATTCGTTTGGGGGCAGGCGATAGAGAAGCCATTGCCGCCAAGGTCGCGGATATTCTGTCTCAGCGGGATGGGAAGCATCCGAATGACGGCATGTCGGCGGGGTGTTTTTTCAAAAACATTCCAGATCCACGCGAGAAATTCGGTAAATTGCCAGCGGGGAGACTTCTGGAAGAAGTAGGGGCGAAGCAGATGTCGGTTGGGGGGGCAAAAGTGTTTGAGCGCCATGCGAATATAATCGTCAATTCCGGAACGGCGACCTCGCGAGATATTCGGAAATTGGCCGATATACTAAAGGCACGAGTTAAAGAGCGATTTGGCATTGAGTTGCAGGAAGAAGTTCAGCAGCTCGGCAAGTTTTAGCCCAGGCATAGGAGGAGCTCTATCGACCCGTTTTTAATGAATTGACTTATTGCAGGTAGCGCAGAACTAGTGTTGTTGAATCGTTTCAGACGGATCATGTCTTTTGCCGGTCTGCTTGTGACGGCGCTTGCGTTGTTGTCGCCGGTGGCAGAGGGGCAAGGGGTAGGATTCCCGGGAAAATTTGAAGATCCGCCACAAGTGGTCTCGTGGTACGATGGCCGGCCGCAGGTCTTTTCGGCTGCCAATCCGCCGCTGTCAATTGAGCCGTTCTCGCCGTTGCTGTTGCGGAATCCCAAGGTAATCACTTCTTCTTTCGACAGCAGTCTCATTAGTTTCAATACCGAATACTATCCGGGGTTGTCGTTTGTGCCGGTGGCGGTCGATGCCGGCGAGTTCATGCAGTACCGTCTTCGCCGGAAAGTCTCACAAGGATTCCGCGATCTGGGCAAACAGTCCCTGCTGAACGCGGCCAAAGGAAAAGGGGACAAGTCCGGCATCTCTGTCGGTATCGCTCTTCCCAGGAAGTTTTCGTCGGTGTTTGGTGAGGGGGGCGGCAATCTGCGCGTCTCCGGATTCCGCCGTATCAGTTTCTCTGGTCGCTCGCAATGGAATGACGGTGTTCAGTCGGATCTGGTCGGCAAGAGCCGTTTCCCATCGCTCAATATGGACCAGATCTACCGATTCGATATCGAGGGAACGATCGGCTCCAAGATCTCAGTTTTCGTCTCCGAAGATAGCCAGACCGATATTCCGCTGTCCAACCGACTCATGATCCGATACAAGGGGGATGATGACGACATCCTGAAGTCGATCGAGGCGGGAAACACCAATCTTCAGCTACCCAATACGCGGTTTGTCGGGTATTCCGCGCGCATTCAGGGTTTATTTGGACTCAAGGCCGAAGCCCAGCTTGGCGCGTTGCGCCTGACTGGTATTGTCTCACAGGAAAAGGGTTCGACCGAGCGCTCATCGATATCGGCGACGGGCGATGAATCGGCACAGCGGATTCGCGATTGGGATTATGCTGAAGGACGGATTTTCGATCTGGGGTTGCCGTCAGAGTTTGGAAAGAACGATCGCGTTCTCAATTTGCTGGTCTACGAAGGTCGCACATACAGCCGACCGGAGGAGGCGGCCAGTCTCCCGGTCGCGATCACCCGCATAGATCCGGACGATCCTGGTGACGTGTTCCAAGTGACCCAAAAGGTTGAAGAGGTCGACGACAATCTCTACGACTGGTATGATGAGGCCGATAGAAACAGGCACTATGTCGTTTTCAACTCGATGCGTCGTGATTACTTGCTCGGTATATGGATGGTGGTGGAACGTCGCGACACACTGACGGATGCCTTCATCAGAGTAGATACTGTCGGTGACCAGACCCAGGGCGATACGTTGATCCTGAAGATGCTTCGTCCGGGAGGCATGGCGACCAATCCGAATCATCCGACCTGGCCATACGTGTGGCGAAACGTTTACACTATTCCCAAGGGCTCGCAGGCAGCTGACTTGAATATAAAGATCTTACGAGCTCCAGTTGGCAGTGAGGGGACCTCAGCCGCTGTTGACTACCAGTCAGGAGCAGGCGGCGTTTCATCGGAGTTCACCAAGATACTTGGGCTCGACCAATACAACGCTCAGGAAGTGCGGGAACCGGACGGCAAGATCGACGACCGTCGCGAGGTCTTTGAGTCCGAATGGGGGCTGATCATCTTCCCGGATCGCGAACCGTTTAACACGAATACTGTCTATACATCGGCTAGTGGGGTGAGTCAGCCTGAGCTTGAAGAGAAGAACGAGAAGATATACAAGTATACCTCGACAAAAGAAAAGACAGAAAATTCGCTGTATTATATAGAATACTCCAGCCGCAGTAGAGGCTCGGTCATTCGGTTGAATCGCGCAAATATTATCGAAGGGTCTGAGCGTGTGGTCGCGGATGGCAAGGTACTGACGCGCGGCCCGGACTACAGCATTCAGTATGATTTCGGGACTATCACGCTGTTGTCACCGGAGGCGCTTGATCCCAACGCCAAAGTAACGGTCGACTTTGAGTACGCGCCATTCCTGGCCATTCAGAAGAAATCTCTTTTCGGGTTACGCGGCGAATACTCTTTCAGTGATGATTTCCGGATCGGGTCGACGATGCTATATAAGACCGACAAGGCGCAGGATCGCAAACCGCGCGTGGGTCAGGAAACAGCGACCATGACCGTGCTGGATATGGACGGGACGCTGAAGCTTTATCCGAAGTTTATCACCAAAGCGCTAAACGCTCTGCCGCTGATTCGCACCGAAGCACCGTCGACTATGACCTTGTCCGGCGAAATAGCACAGTCGCGTCCGAACCCGAACGTCGATAACGTCGCGTACATTGATGATTTCGAGTCGGCACTTGAGCAACTAAACCTTCCACTGGGGCGTGGCGGCTGGACGCTGTCATCCAAGCCACTGCAATTGGATGATGACCACGAACGGTCCAAGCTCCTCTGGCATAACCCGGTCGGTGGGCGGCCGCTCCAGGAGATATATGACCGTGATGTGCGGCAAGGGCAGGGGACGGTCAATACTTTCCGTATGATCTGGCGCCCCGATGGCACACCGCAGTTAGCCGACACCAATCTGGTAGATACACTTCCGGGTCCGTCGTACGGCGGGATCATGACTTACTTTGCCGGGATCGACGCGTACCGCGTGCAGCTCTTTGAGGTGCGCGTCAAAGGAGATCGTGGAAAGTTGCACTTTGATTTCGGGGAAATCTCGGAGGACGTCGACGACAATGGCGCTAACAATACTGAAGATGGTGTGGTCGATCAGTTCCAGAATGGTCAGTTGGAAGAGGGAGAGGATGTCGGGATCGACCTCAAGCCAGACGCGCTTGAGGACGGATATGACGCGCTGACCAACCCGGATCCCTCGGGAGACAACTGGTATACGGCGGCCAATGGAGAGGGGGCGGGCAAATGTCCTCTGCCGAATTGTGATCCCTCGAGATATGATGACGACAACGATCCGCGATATTATGATTTCCTGAACGGTACCGAAGGGAACCTGGAAGATATCGTCAATCTGGCAACGCCGGATGCCGAGCAGTTGACCACGGTGAACTTTGTCCAGCAAAACGCCTACTTCTCGTATACCATCGATTTGAGCGACCAATCGGACACAGGATTTTATGTTCCGGGTTCGCGCAATGACAGCGGGTGGATGACATTCCGTATTCCGATCCGTGACTCGAGCAGGCTGGATACGATCGTGGCGCCGAGTTCGGGTTTACCGGCCGCCTGGACCAACATCAAGCATGCCCGTGTTTGGTTTGAGTCTGACGCGCCTGGTGATCGCTGGGATACCGTCGAAGTCGCGGCCTGGTATTTCGTGCAATCGAACTGGCGCGACACCACTATTCTGCGTCGCGGAAGAGATGACACGGCCAAGTTCGTAGTGGCATCATTGAGTGAAGACGAAGGAACCTTTGTCCCACCACCGGGAGTGGAAGCATACGAGGACCAGACGAACAACGTGACCGAAACTCAAAAGGGTCTCGGGCTGGTCTTTGAGAATGTGCTGGTCGGCGACACCTGTATGGCGGTCAAGAAACTGCCGTCGGTGGACCGCTATTCGGGTTATAGCGCGCTCGAAATGTATGTCCATGGGGGCAACAAGGCTAACGAACTTCCCTCAGACTCGGTAATGTTCTTCTATCGATTGGGAACCGATGATAAGAACTACTATGAATATCGCACGATGATCCGGCCGGGATGGGATCCGGCGAACCATGTGAGGATCGATTTTGCTGAATTGACAGGCCTGAAAGACGGGTTCCAGCGTGCGCTGCCCGAAGGATCGCCGCCCAGCGCGGTTGACAGTTCTGTCGGGAACTACCGCATTAAAGGTAACCCGAATATCAACCAAGTGCAGTGGATGGCCGCTGGTGTACTCAATACAGATTCGACTGCCAAAGCAAATGGCGAGATCTGGCTTGACGAATTGCGTGTCACCAATGTTCGCAAGGATGTCGGGCAGGCGGCCCGTTTCGACCTGACGGGCAATCTGGCAGATGTCGGCTCCTACAATCTGCAGTGGGAGAAGAAGAATCCGTATTTCCGCGGGATCTCTGCGACCACACGTGGCGGATCATCGGACAACCTGGGAAGCGGTTCTGAGGATAACAGTTATTCATGGTCCGTCAGCATGAATCTCGACCGCTTCCTGCCAAGAGCGTTGAACGCGTCGCTGCCGGTCGGCTACAATTACGCGAAATCGACGCAGTTGCCGATCCTGCGGACCAATTCGGATATCGTCTTGCCGGAGGATGTCCGTGAGCTGGAGCGGATCACGTCGATCACGCGAGGCGTGCGCGCCTCGGAGCAGTTCCGCTTTAAGGGAAGGAACCCGCTCTTCAATCTGTTCCTCAATCGCCAGCAGGTGAATTTCTCCTATAGTCGAAGCACCCGCACCGATGTCACGCGGCCGTACAATTTCTCGGAGAATTACAATTTCAGCGGGTCATTTGACATGTCCTGGCAGCAGCCGCCCAGTATCTCGCCGCTGAAGTGGACCAAGTCGGTGATCTTCCTACGTGATCTGAAAGATACCAAGATATCGTTCTTCCCGCACCAGTGGCGGTGGCGCGGGACATTCAATCGGCAGATCAATGTGTCCGATGACGCCAACCAGAAGCGAACGTCTTCGCTGCAGCGCGACTTTGATGGCGGGTCGGACCTCGCGTACAAGCTTTTTGAGAATCTCGGGTTCACCTACGCGTTTACTACCCGCAATGACCTCACGAATGATGACAAGGTGAAGGTCGGGCTCAAAGAGTTCCAGTTGGGTCTGCAGACGTATTATTCACAGAATTTCTCGGCCAACTATGATCCAAAGCTTTTCGCTTGGCTCGGGACGCAATTCGGGTATACAGCGACCTACTCGGACAACTTTGAGCGGACTTCGAAGACGCGGAAAGGAGACCTTAATCGAAGCTGGTCGGTCTCTGGTACTTTCAGGCACATTGACATGCTCTCCATGACCCGAAAGGGCGGTTCAGGAAAATCCGGCAGCAAGCAGACGCAAATGACGGAGAAGGAACGGGCGCGCGGGTATCGTCAGGAAGATCTGAAGAAGCTTGGCGACAAAAACAAAAAGGCGCCGAGTGGTCCGAAGGCCAAAATCAACGTAGTCGACCTGCCTTTTGCCGGGCTCAGGTTACTGACGGGTTGGATAGATCCGATCCAATACAAGTATGGTCGCGGCCACACGGCCTCGGTCCCCGGAATGCAGGAGCGGCCGGACTGGAGGTACCGTTTCGGCTTTGAGTTG
>JAYRFH010000214.1:0-7885 GCA_041908405.1 Candidatus Zixiibacteriota bacterium | reverse complement strand
GTCATCCTGCTTGACGCGCTTGACGAAGCGCTCCATGAAGACGCCGAATTCCTTCATCGAGATATGCTGGTCAAAAAGCAGGACGGTGATATCATTCATCTGCATCGGCTGGATGATCTGGGAATGGTAAACGGCATCCTTGAGCGCGATATTGGAGATGATCAGGTTGGTCCGCTGGACCGCAACCGTGACACTCGAACGGACTTGGAAGAACTTGGCCAGCAGGAGAACTGGTTTTTCGAGCGCTTTCTGACCGACCGGATGATCCGGCGAGTAGATGGCGATCTTTTTGCAGGACATCGCCAGCTCACTGGCGAAGAGGTGGGATAATTCGTTGAGGTTAGTGCGCAGCAGCGCTTCGCTGACCGTCCTGGGTGAGTTGTGCATGCTCATCTCCGTAACAGAGGATCCTTCCCGACTGTGTCGCGACAAAGACGCGAGTGCCATCGGTGACCGGAGGGAACGCTATCGCGCCGACCGCTTTGGTCTCAGAGACCAATGCGCCATCCTGCGCGTTCAGCACCACCAGTTTTCCCGACATGGTTCCCGCGACCACATACTGGCCGACCAATAACGGAGACGCTTTCACCACCTCGACGATCGGATAACTCCAGACCAGTGAGCCGTTGTTGCGACTCAGCGCGACGATCTCGCCGCCGGAGTGGCCGATGATGATCGTCTCATCATTCACTGCTGGCGAGGTCCAGATCGGACCCTTGAGTCTGGTCTGCCAGAGGACGGTGCCGGTGTTCGCCTGAATGCCGTAGACTTCTCCCGACATACTGGCGACATACACGAGGTCGGAGACCGCAACGCCGCCTACCAGCGGACCATCCAATTTCACCTCATACGCGAGATCGCCGGTGGATGCGTCGATCGCATAGAGGGAACCGTTATCCGAGGGCTGGAAAATGCGGCCATCGCCGAAGGCGAGTGGCGCGACAAATCTTCCTTTGCCCGCAAAATTCCAGATCTGGTCACCGGTCTTGAGGTCTAAACAGAAGACCGTACCATCGCTGGAACTGATTATTAGTCGGTCATTTAGTATTATCGGAGCGGACGAGGCATCCTTTACCGGCACCCGCCAGATAGCCTTCCGGCTCTTCAGGTTGATAGCGTCGACCCGGTTCCGCTGGGGGGCAAGCCCTATATAGAGCAAGGTATCCTGCATCAGGACAGCGGTTTGGCCGGTCCCGGCCAGCCGCAGACGCCCATACAGATCCCCCGATTCAGTGTTGTAGAAATGGACCCGTTTCCCGGTCGTGGTGACCACAAGATGGTCATGGTAGACCGTCAGAGGCGCGGCGGGGCGGTAACTGTACTTATCATCCCAGAGCAGATCAAGCTTTCCGGAGAAATCGGAAGTCAAATCGGCTCCGCTGGCGGCCAGATCGCCGCGGTAGTTCGGCCAGGTAGTGGTCCCTTCCGCAAACTGCTCCGAGTACTTGAAGCGGCTCGTGCAGGAGACCGTGGCCAATGCCAATAGAATGAGAAAGGTCGCGCGGCGCATCAGAAGTTCCACCCGAAGAAGAAGTCAAAATCCGTGCGCGGCGAGATAGTCTCAAAATCGGTCGTGCGCGCGAAGTCAAATCGAAGTTGCACGATATAGCCGAGATTGACGCGGAATCCGGTGCCGAATGAACCGTAGAACTGATCGAACTCGTTATTCCAGGCGGCGCCGGTATCAAAGAAAAGCACGCCGCGAATACCGCGAAACGCCATGCCGCCGAACGGAAGTCCTATTACCAGATCATCGACCAGCGGGAAGCGGAGTTCATTCGAGGCAAAGAGAATATTCTTGGAGTACCAGTAGTTACGTTTGAACCCACGGAACGACCAACTTCCACCGAGATAGGCGCGCTGTGGTTCGATACCCGCCGATGAATAGCCGAAGAGTCGATTGGCAAACGCCGAGCTTTGGCCCAGACGGAAATAGTGGCGGATGTCGGCAAATCCCATCCGGCTGAATGACTGCAAATCGGAAATCGAACCGGTGTGGCCGATCGTGAAATTGTAGCGCCGACCTTCGATAGGACCGGAGATATCCCAGAGCGAGTTGTCGTAGATATAGGTGAGATAGTTTGAGCCAAGGACCGCTTCGCGCGGTTCGCGACTATATCCAAGTTCTTTCTTGGAGTACCGGACCGAGGTCGTGAATTCGAAGCGGCTGAATTTCGAGAACGGGTAACTTATCAGGCCAACGCCGCCGACCTGACGTTCATCGTAATAAAGATCGTAGTCGTTGTAGTACTCATCGAATAGATGGTAGAAGCCGACCCCCCAGTTCATGCGATGAGTTCGATTGACATAGGTAACGCCGACATTAAACGAGGTCAGGAAATCATCTTTATTGTTCGACGTATTCGATAAAAACAGATAGTACGCTTTGTTGCCGAGAATATCGGAGACCATTCCCTGAAAACCACCAGCCGAACCATAGACCGGGTCATAGCCGACATTAGACTGCGCGATATCAAATGAGTAGTCGGCGTCGTAGGAGATGGAGGCATCGGTGATCTCTTTGCTGATGGAGACCGGCGTCCAGGCAAAGGTTGCTGTGTCCGGCGGGTGCGGCAACGGCTCGGAATATTCCGGCAGGGTCATTTGGTAAATTTGGAATCCCTGATCCTGATATCCGGTGTAGAGCAACTGGGTGCCATCGTGATTCATGCGCGGGTCAAACGCGCCGGTGACATAGGTCGATTGACGCGAGAGTGTCCCATCGTTGGCGAGCAGAAAAAGATTGTAGCTCCCTTCTCTATCAGAAGAGAAATAGATGCCGTTCTCGACAGACTCGGGCGTCTGGTCATGATACGGACCGAAAGTCAGTTGCGTGATCTGGTTCGTGAGCGGGTCGAGCGAAAAGATATTCAGTGAGCCGGTTTTGCCATGCTCACATCTATCCGAGGCGAAGAGGATGGAGCGGCCATCGTGCGAGAATGTCGGGTCGGTGTCGTAGTAGATATCATCCATCAACGGACGATAGTCGCCGGAGCTGAGTTCGAGCAGATAGAGATCGGCAAAGCCCGATGTGCGGACACCGGAGAAGATCACCTGTTTCCCATCGGGGGAAAATTGCGGGGAACGTGCGGCGATAAGGTCATCGAACCGGTATTCGCGGGTCACCTCGCGCTCGCGCAGGTCATAGAGGTAGATCTTGTCGGTCTCTTTCGATTTACTGGCGAAAACGATCAGGCCGGAGTCATTGGCATCGATCCCCGAGCGAAGCAGATAAAGCGATTCAAACTTGGAGGAGCGCTCTCCCTTGAGGAGCGTATGCAGTTTGTCGCCGCCGATCTCTTTCATGTAGAGCCCGGTATACCCCATGCGATTGGCCATAAAGACGACATGGTCGCGCGGACCATTACCGGAGTTCCAGCGAATCGTGACCCCTTTGACCGCGTAGCCACGCGGGCTGACCTGCTCGGATTCCATTTTCGGGAGACCAAGATCTTTGACCTCGGGGAAATACTTCTTCATCAGGGAATACTCCCATTTGCGGGAGACCTCATTGATGTTTTCGCCGAGCGTGATCTCGACAACTTCCTCAAAGCTCTTACCTTTCGGCCAATTCTCGTATATCTGGACGATCTTGTCGGGGCCGTAGGTTGAATCGATGAACTTGCAGACCGACTCACCGAGCTTATACATGAAGTAACTTCCCTGTACAACGTAGAGACGGTCGATCGGAAGCAGGTTGCCATCGATCACCAGATCCTTGATGATCATATCCGCCTCGGTGTCCCACTTCTTCGACCAGAACTCGGCGAGACCTTCAGTGAACCAGAGCGGCGGGTAGCCCATCTGACGGTTCGAGACGCGACTCACGATATATTCCAGTTTGTCTATCTGGAAGACATGGACCATCTCGTGGCGGATGACATGCTCAAAGTCATAGTACGAACCATGGAACGGGACAACCACGCGTCCCTTGAGGAACTCCGTGAATCCGCCAACCGATTCGCCGACAAGACCGGACGTAACATTGGTCTGCGCGAAGTAGGACGGCGATGAATAGATGATCAGCGGGATGGTGTGGCGAACCTCGTGGTTGAACTTGGCGGCTAACTCGCGGTAGGCGACCTCGGCGGTATGGGCGGCGATCTGGGCTATCTCCAGTTCATCTTTATAGAAATAGATGCGGAAATGCTCAGTGGTCATCACCTGCCAGTCGAAGGTGGTGTACTGGACCTTGTTTTTCCCGAAGTAATACTGGGCGTGCCCGGTGACCGGCCATAGCAGAGCGACCAGGGCGAGGATAGCCCCAGATAATGTAAGGAGATATGTCCGCTGTCCGGTCGGTGGTCGCACCTGGTGTCCTACGGGTTAGGAGGTTGCCTCTGTATATCTTATGACGTTCAGGGACGGGGAAATGTCCAGCCGTCGCCCCAGCCTGATATCTCTATATCGGACGAAATGATACGCTACTTTTGCCCTATTGGCGGATTCCCGTTTCATAGCCACAGGCAAGACATCTGCCCGATTCCAGCCCAGTGACCCGTACCCGGTACCCCTTCCGGACAACAAGCTCTGCCCGACAGTTGGGGCAATACGTGTTCGACTGGTCATCGGCGACATTTCCTAAGTAGACATACTGTAATTGTGTAACAGCCAATTGGCGGGCACGGTTCAGGGTCGCCGAGGGGGTGGCCGGATGGGTCATTTTGTAGTCCGGATGGTAAGCCGAGAAATGGAGCGGAATAAATGGCGAGACGGAGGCGACGAAATCGATCAGGCCGGAGAGGTCTGAGTCGGAGTCATTCTCGCCAGGGATGATCAGGTTGGTCAATTCCAGATGAACGGCCGAGGAGGCGATCTGCCGGATATTGTCGAGTACCGGGCCCAGTTTCCCTTTGCAGACCCGGCGATAGAAATCTTCGCGAATTGATTTCAGGTCGACATTCATAGCGTCCGTTACCGCGATGAGTTTCTCAAGTGGTTGCGGATTGATAAACCCATTGGTGACCAGAACAACTTTGAGGCCCTCCGCACGGAGCATCGGGGCGACATCCATAATGTACTCAAACCAGATCATCGGTTCGGTGTAGGTGAAGGCGACGCCGAGCGAGCGATGGTCAAGCGCGGACTGAACTAAACGCTCGGGAGTAAAGAAGATGGTTGGGACTTTCTCCTGAGAGATTGACCAGTTCTGGCAATGGAGACAGCCGAGGTTACAGCAGTTCGGACCAGTCGAGAGAATGGTGGCGCCGGGATAGAAATGATAGAGCGGTTTCTTTTCGATCGGGTCATTGGCGAGAGTGACCAGTTCGCCGTAGTTGTCGGTGAAAAGTTCACCCTGGCGATTGAAGCGAGAGCCGCATATCCCCTTCTTCCCTTCGGCGAGGTGACACTCGAGGGGGCAAAGCTCACAAAGTATCGTCCCGGCTGACAGAGCGCGACCATATGCGGCTGGCTTTAGCATGCTGGTTACTCGCGAAGTGACGCGACGGCCTCGACGACCGAATCGAAGCGTGGCAGTGCGGAGTACAGACCGGTAGTCTGGAGCGATTCTTCGGTGGCGCGACCGTGGCCGGTACGCACGAGGATAGGTCGCGCGCCGACAACCAGACCGAGATTGAGGTCATCGAGTTTGTCGCCGATGACTATCGACTGGTGCAAATTGATACCCAGCGCGCGGGCGGTCTGCTCGGCCATACCGGGGTGCGGTTTGCGGCAACAGCAGGCCATGGTGTACTCTGGGACCGAGCCGAACGGATAGTGCGGGCAAGTGGCGGACGCATCGAGACGGACGGAATCCGCGGCGAGCAGTTGTTCGAACTTATGCTGGACAGCATGCATGGCGGAGACCGGAAAGATACCGCGTGCGACCCCGGATTGGTTCGAGAGAGAAACAAGTTTGTAGCCGAGCGAACGGACACGCGCGAGCGACTTGGTGGCGCCTGGGATCAGTTCGACCTTGTCCGGGTCAGAGAGATAATGCTTGTCATGAATGAGGGTGCCATCGCGGTCGAAGAAGATCGCTTTGCCTAGCGGATGCGCCAACCTCTCCCCTGCCTTGGTGGCGACCATTTCGGGAGTGATGCGCGTAAAGCAGAACTGCTCCGTGCGATGGCACGGTTTGTTGCCATGCAAGGAACAGGGGCGGCAGTACTCATCGACCTCGATCATCTGGTCATGCAATCCGCGTGGTGGAAAGCCGAGCGTGGCATGGGTCGGGCCGAAGATGGCGATGACCGGCGTGCCGACTGCGGACGCGAGGTGCATGAGGCCGGAATCATTGGAAATGACCAATTTAGAGTCGGCAAGGATAGGCGCGAGTTGTTCCAACGGCCAGTCGACACATTCGGTGAGAGAGTCGCCGAACGACCGTTTGGCCTCAATAGAGAGTCTGTCTTGGGCCATGGCGACCCAGAGTATATGCGCAGCGTGTTGGTCAACGAGAATTCGCGCGACCTGCTGGAAGCGCTCAATAGGCCACTGTTTGGTAGAGTGTGCCGCACCGGGAGCGATCACCACAAGCTTCTGATGTTTCGGGGTCTCCGCGCTCGGGACAGCGAGTTGATCGCGGTGAATGACCGGGCGGCTGGCGTACGGAATTATCTCAAATTCCTCCAGCGCGCGATTGTAGAGATCAATGGTGTGCGGGACATCATCGGGCGTGGTCAGATGACGCACAGTGAGCCATCGACTGAGACGTCGTTTGGGATACGCCGATGTACTGGCCGACTGAATGACTTTGCGCGCGAACCATGACCTGAGGTTGCCGTGCAGGTCAACCACAAGGTCGTAATTTTTCTTGTCGAGATCAAGGAGCAGATGGAAATAGTCGCGGTTGCTTGACGATTCAGGGACAGTGATGACATCGTCGACGCCGGTCAACATTGATGCCACGGAACCGAATCGATGTTTGGTCAGGAACGTTATCCGGCTGTCCGGGTGGGCGATCTTGAGATTGAGGACCGTCGCGGATGTCAGGATCAGATCCCCCAGAGATCCGAGGCGAATGACCAGTATGCGCTTGACCATTTACCAGAAAAGATACAGGCCGAACAGACCGATGGCAAAGCAATAGTAGGCGAAGTACTCGAACTTCCCCTTCTTCACCGAGCTAAGCACCCAGTAGACTGAGATAAGGCCGCAGACAAATGAGACAACAGTCGCCAACAGGTACGGCATCACCAGTTCTGAGGCAACGCCGGCCATGTCAGGTATGCCGAGAATGATCGCCCCTGCGATGGCCGGAATGGACAACAGAAAAGAGAACTCCGCGGCTTCGGCAGGCTTCACTCCAGCGAGAAGACCGGCCACGATAGTAGAGCCGGAGCGAGAAATACCGGGTAGAATTGAAATCGCCTGTCCGATCCCCATCCAGATGACGGTCGGGATGGTCAGACCGGCAGTCCCGGCTTTGACCAGACGCGGCAGAAACAGAATGCCGCCAGTGATGATGAGCTCTACCGAGGTCTCCAACGGATTGGAGAATGTCTGCTCAAAGAAATCTTTGAGCAGAACTCCCGCCAAGCCGGCCGGGATGGTTCCAATGAGCAACAGCAGAATGATGCGTCGCTCTTTGGTCATCTCTTTGACGAAGAGACTTTTGATGAGCGTGAAGATCTGCTTGCGGAAGTAGATGATCACTGAAAACAGGGTACCGAGATGGACCAACAGCTCAAGCGTGATGCCGGGCTGTTTGACTTTGAGGACGGCTTCGGCAATGACCAGATGTCCCGATGACGAGACCGGGAGAAACTCGGTCATCCCCTGGACAATACCGAGGATAAGAGCGTCTATGAATGACATAGGGAAAAGGGGCTCGCGGTCGCGAACCCCCTATTGATCTCTTTCTTACTGAATATTGAAATTCATGCCCAAGAAGACGCCATCGTTGCCGTCGATCTGGAACTCGCCAAAGATACAGATGACC
>JAYRFH010000213.1:0-2281 GCA_041908405.1 Candidatus Zixiibacteriota bacterium | reverse complement strand
TTATCTGGCTACTCCGCCGGACGCGTTCCCGCAGATACTGACCGCGCTGCAGACAAATGGTCTGGTGTCGGAACATGGTGAACATGAGCCGTGGTCGCGTATCGTAATCGAGAAGCCGTTCGGGCATGACGCGTCATCGGCAACAGAGTTGAACAAGATGGTTCACTCGGTCTTTGCCGAACGGCAGGTGTATCGTATCGATCATTATCTCGGGAAAGAGACGGTCCAGAATATACTCGTTTTCAGACTGGCGAACGCCATATTCGAGCCGCTCTGGAACAGGCGGTATATCGATCATATTCAGATATCTGTTGCGGAGTCATTGGGGGTCGGGTCGCGAGCCGGATATTTTGACGAGGTCGGGATAATCCGAGATATGATCCAGTCGCACATCATGCAGGTTTTCACCCTGATAGCGATGGAGCCACCGGCCAGTTTTGACGCGACCGCGATACGAGATGAGAAGGTGAAAGTGCTGAAATCACTCCGTCAGATACCGGATGAACAACTTGCGGCGTACTCAGTGCGCGGGCAGTACGGGCCGGGGTCGATCGGTGGAGAAGCGGTGAAGGGGTATCGGCAGGAGGAGGGAGTGCCGGAGCAGTCGATGACCGATTCGTTTGTCGCGCTCAAACTATTTGTCGACAACTGGCGGTGGTCGGGAGTGCCATTCTATTTGCGTTCAGGGAAGCGGCTGCCGAAGCGGGTGACGGAAGTGGGTATCGTTTTCAAGGCGCCGCCGCATATGCTGTTCAATCGGACGGGGAATCCACAGACAGACACAAATGTACTTCGTTTCAGAATTCAACCGCAGGAGGGAATAACGCTGTCCTTCCACGCGAAGATGCCGGGGCAGGAGGTGCGAATCTCTCCGGTGCGGATGGACTTCATGTATGAAAGCGCGTTCGAGGCGGCGACCGCGGAGGCGTATGAGCGGTTGATCCTTGACGCACTCACTGGTGATTCAACGCTATTTGCGCGAGAGGATGAAGTAGAACTTTCCTGGCGATTGGTGGATAGGATTATCGGAAGCTGGCGCAAGGAGCCATTGCACCTGTACGAGGCGGGGACCTGGGGGCCGGACGCGGCCGAAGAGTTCCTCACGCGGGATGGGCGGGAGTGGTTGCGATTATGACCGACTCGCGCTCACCCCAGATGGTCTACGACGGCGGACATATTGAATTGAACGCCGAGAAGATCGAGAAGCGGCTGAACGAGGTCTGGAAGGAAGCATCGGCGCAGTATCGCGGCGATATTCCACTGACCAAGCTGTGCCTTTCGAATATGCTGGTGGTGACGGACGCAACCTCGCGGCCCGAGGCCGAGCAGTTGGCCAATGAGATAGCGGGGGCGTATCCATCGAGAGTATTCCTGATAGTAGTAGATGAATTGGATGGCGCGTATTCGGCGTTTGTGCGGACCGCCTGTCAGAGGGATAAAGAGTCGGGAACCCTTCGCTGTTTTGAAGTGGTCGAGATGATCGCGGATATCGGCAAGATGCATTTTCTGCCGGGGGCGCTGAGGTCGCTGTTAGTCGGGTCGGTGCCGGTGATTGCGGTTGATTTCAGGGCGTTTCAGACGACCCCAGTGTTTGATAACACAATTCTTGAATTATCTGATTACTACTATGTGAATGCGGGGGTGGTGCCAAGCGGGCCGCTGAAGCACCGGTATCTTCCGTTGCGCTGGTACTGGACATTGACGATCAGAGAGCTTTTGGGGGAAATGTTCGGGCGGCTTAACGCGACGGATTGCCGGGCGTTTCCGGTGAAATGTCAGGTACGGAACTCTGAGAAGATCGATACTTATGGCGATCTGTTATGCGGGTGGCTACTGGCACGGTTGAAAACCGAAAGGCCGGAGCAGCGGGGGAATCGAATAATCGCCGGGTATCGCGAGTACAGTCTGGTGATAGAGACGAGCGAAACCCTGCCCGACGGTGGTTGCCTGCGGATAGAGTTTAATGACGGTTCGGTGGGAGTGATTCGTCAACGCGCGGCAAAAGCGGGTGGACATCCCACTTACGAGGCGGAACATCGGGGGTGGCGATTAGAGCGATCGTCGACGTCGATGCCGCTTTCGACCTATGTCGTTGAGGCGATGCAGGACGCGAGCGAGTTTGCGGAGTATGCCTCGGTGGTGGCCGCACTTGACCGGATATCAAAAATCGAACGGTAGTCTTCCCGATTTTCGCAACATTCACCGACCCCAATCGTTTCATTGAGCAAACAGACAACAAGGAGTTAAGAGTGTTAATAACGACGACGAATACGCTGGAAGG
>JAYRFH010000212.1:0-1887 GCA_041908405.1 Candidatus Zixiibacteriota bacterium | reverse complement strand
CGCTCCGGCATGGTCCATTTCTCTTCCGGATACTGGATCGTGATGGCATGTTTCCCCAGATGTTTGCTGGTGATCCCCATGCCTTTGAACAAGTTTTTTATGTCTTTCCACAAACCCATCAGTGCACCATCCAGCCTACCAGTACCATCCCAACAACTTCATCGTCGCCGCGAGTATGAGGTTGACGAAAGTCAGGGGGACCAGGAATTTCCAGGCGAACTCCATCAGTTGGTCAACACGCAACCGCGGGAATGTCCACCGGAAGATCATCAGAATGAAGACCACGAACAGGGTCTTCAGCAGGAACCAGATCCATGACGGTAGCAGCGGGCCATTCCATCCACCCAGAAAGAGCGTCGTGGCGATCGCCGACACCGTGAACATATTGACGAACTCCGCCAGGAAAAACATGGCGAACTTCATGCCGCTATACTCGACGTTATATCCTGCTACCAACTCCTGCTCGGCCTCGGGGATATCAAACGGCGTGCGGTTCGTTTCCGCTGTTGCCGTAATGAGATAGGTGATGAAGGCGAGCGGCCCGAACGGGAGCCGGAAGACAAACCAATTAAAAATCCCGTGCCCCTGCTGTGAAGCGACGATATCGCCCATCGAGAGTGAGCCTGAGAAGAGGATCACTACTAGTATAGAGAGGATCATCGGGACTTCGTAGGAGACCACCTGCGCGGCGGAGCGAATCCCACCCAAAAGCGCGTACTTGTTGTTGGAGCCCCACCCGGCCATGAGAAGCGATATGATCGTGAAAGTCGTGACCGCTATAACATAGAGGATTCCGATATTGAGGTCGGCCACGATCAGGCCGTCACCGAACGGAATCACTACGTATGCCGCAAACGCGGCGACAAAACAGATGACTGGCGCCCAGAAGAAGACTGTTCGGTCACGGGTGTCGACCAGAACATCTTCCTTCTGCAACAGCTTGATGGCATCCATAATGGTCTGATACCAACCGTGCCAGCCGACCCGCATCGGGCCGAAACGCTGTTGGATATGCGCGGATATCTTCCGCTCCCACCAGACGAGGAACAGCGCAAACACGGCGAGTAAGCCGAACATCATTACCGCGAGCACGGTATAGGTAATGATTGTGACCCAGATCTCGGGAAGACCGGTAGCGGTCAGCTTTTCATACAGCCATCGGAAGACGACAATCAATTCGCCGCTGGCGAGAATCGGGCTCATCGATCCACCTCCGGCATAATGATATCAAGTGAGGCCATGATGGCGACGATATCAGCGATGAGAAGTCCTTTTCCAATCTCCGGAAGCACCTGCAGTTGATTGAAGGAGCCACCGCGCGTCTTGACGCGAGTCGGCTTGTTGGTGCCATCTGACACAAGATACACACCCAGTTCGCCACGCGAATTTTCGATACGGGCATAGACCTCGCCGACCGGAGGCTTGAAATTGGGCGAAACCTTCGCCTTGATATCTCCCTCGGGGAGACCGTCAAGCGCCTGCGATACGATCTTGAGAGATTCCTTCACCTCTTGCAGCCGCTGGATATACCGGTCGTAGCAGTCACCGTTCTTTTGCGTCGGGATATCGAACTGGAACCTGTCGTAGATCGAATAAGGGTCATTGCGCCGGATATCAAACTTCACACCGCTGGCGCGCAACGCCGGACCGGAGACGCCCCAGGCGATCGCTTTCTCCGGAGTCAGGACACCAACTCCTTTATTGCGAGCGACCCAGATCGGGTTTTCGTTCAGCAACCCTTCGTAGTCCGACATCTTGTCGGTGATGGTCGCCACCGCTTCGCGTGCTTTCTGCACGAACTGTGGAGGGATATCGCGGGCCACGCCGCCGATACGAATGTAGTTGTAGGTCAACCGCTGTCCGCAGGTCATTTCGAAAAGATCCATG
>JAYRFH010000211.1:0-2979 GCA_041908405.1 Candidatus Zixiibacteriota bacterium | reverse complement strand
TCCATATCATGCCCGCCGTATTTGATCTCTTTGCCCAGCAAACGAGAGTAGACCTCGGCGGTGGACTTGCCGGTGACCGCCTCGGGTCCGACTAGCGCATAGGTTTTGTTGGCGTGGTTGTCGGTGGTCATGGCGTTGACAGCGGCATCGGCGATATCGCGAATATCCACACGGGAGATACCGGCATCGCCGATCGGTTGCGGATAGACGCCGTACTGCAGGATGGGGTCTTTGAACCAGTAATCATTCTGGTAAAAGTTGTTCGGCTGGAGAATCGTGTACGGGATGCCGCTCTCTTTGATGGCCTGCTCGATGCCGACCTTGGCGCCGAAGTGAGCGATATGGTGACCCCATTCCGGGTTGTGCACGGAAAGGTAAACGATCTTTTTGTATTTGAGCTTTTTGGCTTCGTTCAGCGCAGATAGAGCCTCGAACGTTTCCGTGATAGAGTTGGCGGTCAGCAGGAAAAGGGAGTCGGAGCCTTTGAAAATCGCGTCATACGTAGGCGGGTTGGTCAGGTCGCCGACCACGCCGGTCGCGCCAGCCGGGAGGGCTTTGGCCTTTTCTTCAGAACGGGTCAGGATGCGCACAGTCTGGCCTTTGGCGAGCAGACCTTTGGCGACCGCCGAGCCGACTGTGCCGGTGCCGCCGAGTACAAGATGAGTCATAGTCGATTCCTTCGTATGTAGAGGTTCCTGTGTCATTTCCCTGCGCCCGGACAGATAGGAAAACAGGGGAGGGCGGCGGCGGGTTCCGCCAATGTAGAGTAATTCGGTCGGCGGGCGCGAGTTTGAATGGTCTGTTTCGACCGGATAACATATATTCCGCCAAACCCAAGCCTCAAGGGAGAGACCTGAGTGGACTCAGCCATACTGTATCGAAATCTGTCTTTGCGCGCGCGTGTTGCTCTGTTGACCGCCATCTTCTTTGTTTTCTCTCCGATAGCCATGCTGATGGTGGCGAATGTCGGTAAGGGCTGGAACTGGGTCGATGTGGCCGGGTGGTTGATCGGATCGGCCCTGATCGCGGTCAGTTGGGCATACGCATTTTTCAAGGGTCGTCACTATTGGCTGCCAATCATCCTCAATGCTGCTGTCCCGGTCTCTCAGAGAATGCTCTTCTCGGGTTCGCTGGCGACGGGGAATGCCGGCTTTACCATCACAGGGTTAGTGATGGTGGTTTCTATCGTGATCGGATATGTGATGTTCGTCATTTTCATCCGAGGCGAAGGGGCCAAGACAGTACATCTTCAGGCAGAGATGGAACTCGCCAAAGAGATTCATGACCACCTAGTCCCGGATGTGTCGGTCAATAATGGGCATTGGGAGATATTGGGGAGTTCGTCAGCCTCGAGCGAAGTAGGCGGGGATATGCTGGATGTCATGATGCAGGGGGAGCGGGTGCTGGTCACAGTGGCCGATGTCTCCGGGCACGGTGTACGGGCCGGGGTGATGATGGCGATGATCAAAAGTGCGCTCAAGACGACTCTCATGCGAAGCGGGGAGCAGTCGGTCTGCGCTGATTTGAATAACGTGGTCTACGCCTTGAAGCGTCCGGATATGTACGCAACGGGGGTGCATCTGGAGTTGCATGACGGCGGGAAGGTCAAATATACGGGAGCAGGACATCCGTCGTTGCTGCACATCAGAGCCGGTGAGAAAACGTGCAGTAAGTATGAGAGCCAGAATCCGCCGCTGGGAGTGGTGAAAGACCTTCCGTTCGCGCAGACTGATTTGCAGGTGAAGCCCGGCGACCTGTTGGTGATTTTGACCGATGGCTTGACCGAAGTGGAGAGAAAAGGGGGCGAGATGTTCGGTGAGGAGCGCATTGAATCAATTATGCGGCAAAACGGTGAAAAGGGGTTGATGGAGATCCGTACGACATTGTTGAAGGCGGTTGATGAGTTTGGGGCTCAAGAGGATGACCAGACATTGGTGCTGATACGGGCGAAGTAGTCCGCACCGATACTGGAGAAAAAACTTTCATTTAATAACTTTTCGGATAGTTTGCGGCACTATGGATATGAATGTAATACAGCAGACGATTCCCAAAGGGGCGGAGCCGGGAGCGGTGATCTATCGCGGATCAGTTGTTGAGGCGACGCACTACGCGTCAATCGCGGTCGTGAATGAGACCGGCAAGATCACGCACTGGCTGGGGGATCCGGAGATGGTGACGATGACGCGGTCATCGATCAAGCCATTCCAACTTGTGCCGTTGGTCGCGAGCGGTGGGGCGGATGAGTTTGGATTCTCCAATCCTAATCTATCGATCATGGCGGGCTCCCATTCAGGGACCGATGAACATATCGCAGTTGTGCGCTCGAATCTCAAGAAGGCCGGGAATGAGCCATCGCACTTGAAGTGTGGACACCATTGGCCGCTTGGGATGCAGACGGATAACAAGTATCCGTTGCAGGGAGAAGATAAGGACCCATTGCGGCATAATTGCTCGGGGAAACACTCGGGGTTTCTGGCCTTGGCCAGGTATCTGGGAGTTCCGCCGGAGAGGTATCTGGATCCTGAGTCTGAGGTTCAGAAGCGGGTCAAAGCGGCCATATCGGAAGTCTGCGAGTACCCGGAAGAGAAGATGTTCATGGGGACGGATGGCTGTTCGGCGCCGAATTTCCCTATGCCGCTGCGGAATCTGGCGGTCGGATTCATGAAATTGGCGACCGCGGATGTCGCGGGAAATCGCACGGAGAAATCTTTAGCGCGGATACGAGAGGCGATGTCGGAGTTTCCGCTGCTGTTTTCCGGAGAGAGCCGGTTTGACTACAATTTAATGCGGTCATTTCCCTGGAATGTCATTTGCAAGGGGGGCGCCGAGGCGTTGCAGGCAATAGGGTTCCGGGAGCTGAGAATCGGGATAGTGGTAAAAGTGCATGATGGCGGGGCGAGGGGGCTGGGGGTGATCTGCCTGGAAGTACTGCGTCAGCTCGGTATAGTGCAAAACGTGGATGACTTTGCGCACCTTATG
>JAYRFH010000210.1:0-3935 GCA_041908405.1 Candidatus Zixiibacteriota bacterium | reverse complement strand
CGACGACCACGAGCAGGCGAGGGTACTGCGCCGAATTGGCCAGTCCCGCTTCGCGCAGGAGGTGCATCGGTTGCTCAACCGATTTGCCATCCGGCACGTAGATGAAGATGCCGTCATTCCAGAGCGCGCCATTGAGCGCCTCGAATTTGCCGGTCTTGCTGCCGATCAGGTTGTAGAGGTACTTCGAGACCAGTTCATGTTGGGACTCGACCGCCTCGGAGAGGGGCTTAACGATGATACCCTGCCTGGTCAGCGTCTCCGCGCCAAAGATATCAACTTTGCGGCCACCCATATCGGTGACGAGGCAGGAGATATGTCCTTCGGCGAGGTGCTTCTTTTCCAGCCGTTCGACCGCGTCGTAGTTGTCTGCAAACGCGGTATCAGCGACGCCGTCACGATCGACCAGGAATTTGGTCGGGTCGGTATAGCGCCAGAGATGCAGCCCGCGCGGCGGCATGGGGGTCTCGTTATAGTTCTGACGGGCGAAATGGCGCAATTCGCGGAGCCACTTCGGGCCGCGCTCCAGTTCTGGAGCGAATTCAGGAATTGTATGTCCAGTGTTTATCATCTGCATTATCCGACCGAACCTTCCATTTCAAGCTGAATCAAACGATTCAGTTCCACAGCGTACTCCAGCGGGAGTTCTTTGGTGAATGGCTCCATGAAGCCATTGACGATCAGCAGGCGGGCGTCATCCTCGGTCAGCCCACGGCTGGTAAGGTAGAAGAGCTGCTCTTCGGCGACCTTGGAGACACGCGCTTCGTGCTCGACGCGCACTTTGTCGGCGTCGATCTCCATCGTCGGATAGGTATCCGAGCGGGCATCGCGGCCGATCAACAGGGCATCGCACTCGACCGATATCTTGGAATTGACGGCGTTTTTGTGGACCTTCGCCAATCCGCGATATGAAGCGCGGCCGTTATCCTTGGAGATCGATTTCGATGTTATGCGCGACGAGGTATTCGGCGCGGCATGGATCACCTTCGCGCCGGCATCCTGATGCTGGTCGACACCGGCAAACGCGACCGAGAGGACCTCGCCGCGAGCGCCTTCGCCCAGCAGATTGATGCACGGGTATTTCATGGTAAGGCGGGAGCCGAGGTTGCCATCGACCCACTCGACCGTTGCTTTCGCGTGCGCGTTGGCCCGCTTGGTCACCAGGTTGTAGATATTGCGCGACCAGTTCTGAATGGTGGTATATCGAATGTACGAACCCTCCATCGCGATCAATTCAACCACCGCGGAGTGCAGCGAGTCGGTCGAATAGACCGGCGCGGTGCATCCTTCGATGTAGTGGACGCGGGAGCCCTTGTCGGCGATGATCAACGTCCGCTCAAACTGCCCCATATTTTCCGCGTTGATTCGGAAATAGGCCTGGAGAGGCACTTTCACATCAACACCCGGAGGGATGTAGATAAACGACCCACCCGACCAGACCGCCGTATTCAGCGCGGCGAACTTGTTGTCGGTGGACGGGATCACCGTACCGAAGTATTTCTGCACGATCTCGGGGTGATTGCGCAGACCGGAGTCCATATCGAAGAAAAGGATCCCCTGTTTGGTCAACTCCTCTTTCATGGAGTGATAGACCACTTCCGATTCGTACTGCGCGGAGACACCACCAAGGAAGTTCTTCTCGGCTTCGGGGATACCGAGGCGGTCGAAGGTCTTCTTGATATACTCGGGAACATCGTCCCAGCTCTTTTGCTGGTTCTCAATCGGCTTCATGAAGTAGTAGATATTCTCGAAATCGATCTCGCCGAGGAGCTTGGTATTGCCCCATTTCGGCATAGGCTTTTCATAGAAGATATCGAGTGCCTGGTGGCGGATGTCATTCATCCACTTCGGCTCTTTCTTCATGCGCGAGATCATCTCGACCACTTCATGGTTGAGCCCCTTGGCTCCTTTGTGGAAGTAGTCGACCGGATCGCTGAACCCGTACTTGGTCGCGTAATCGTTGTTCAGCGAAGAGAGATCATGCTTTTGCTGATCAATATTCGGCTCAGACATTACTTATACACCTGCCTTCTGAGCGACTTCGGCCTCGACCCAGTCATATCCCTGATCCTCGAGCTTGAGCGCGAGTTCCGGGCCGCCGGATTTGACCAATTTGCCGGCCATCATGACATGGACGTAGTCCGGCTTGACGTAATTCAACAGGCGCTGATAGTGCGTCACCATCAGGATGCCGTTCTTGTCGGAGTGATACTTGTTGATCCCTTCGGCAACCGTCTTGAGGGCATCGATATCGAGGCCGGAGTCGGTCTCATCGAGGATCGCGACTGTCGGATTGAGGATGGACATCTGCAGGATCTCAATGCGCTTCTTTTCGCCGCCGGAGAACCCTTCGTTCAGGTAGCGGGTGGCGAAAACCTCGTCGATCTCCAACTCGGTCATTTTGGCGCGCATCAGTTTTCTGAAATCGCTCATGTCGGCGTCTTTGCCGCGATGCGACTGCAGAGCCGAGCGGAGGAAATTGGCGACCGTCACACCGGGTATCGCCAGCGGATATTGGAACGCGAGGAAAAGCCCGGCGCGGGAGCGCTCGTCAGCTTCCATGTCCAGAATATCGACGCCATTCAGCTTGGCCCAGCCTTTGGTGATCTGGTAGTTGGGATGCCCCATCAGGGCATTGGAGAGGGAGGACTTGCCCGAGCCGTTCGGCCCCATGATGGCGTGTACCTCACCGGCGTTGATGGTCAGGGCGACGCCGTTGACCACCTGTTTCCCGTCCACCTCAACATGTATGTCGCCACATTCGAACAGCGGCTTATTTGAAGTCATTGAATATGTATCCTTTCAAATCCCGAAAATTGTTCACTATTCCAGAAAGATCCGACCAGCCGGCTGATTGAGTTCTTCTTCCAGCGCCGCCTGGCCAATGCGCACGTGATCCTGATTGAGGCGAAGCATCTTCGCCTTTTCAGAGGTCAGCAGATCGCCGAGAGTGGTCTGGCCGAGGAATGATTGCACATAGCCAGCCACACCGCCGAGAACATCGGATATAGAGCACTTGCCGAGATGCACACACTCTTTCGCGTGGCCATTGTATTTCTGGCAATGCTGCGGATCAATAAGCGGCCCGCCGAGTGCGGTCATCACTTCGTACAGGTTGATCTCCTGCGGTTCGCGCGCGATGGAGAACCCGCCGCCGCGACCGCGCTCAGCAGTGACCAGCCCCGCCCGGCGTAAAATGGCCAACAGCTTGGAGGCGTAGGGGACAGAGAGTCCCTCGGCCTCAGCGATATCTGAGATTGATAATTGCCCGGAGGTTCCGACCCGCGCGAGCGCCAACAGGCACCGCAGGCCATACTCTTCAACTGCTGATATTCTCATAGTCTCACAACGAATTAAGGTTTTAATACTCCGTTATAACCGTCCAATAATAGCTAATCTGTACGGTTCTGTAAACTATCATTTTTAACTCCACTTTCAGATATTGGTTCCTCTGAAAAGAAGGATGCACAAAATTGGTCTAACGCGCCTTCAGACTTGCGGTTTGGAGCGCCGAAGAGTATTCTGTCTGTGAATCTATTGGCTTGAAGGACAATCGTTTACCGACTATGCATCTCCACGATATGCTCGCCCTGGCGTTTGCGCTGGCACTCGACGCGTTTGCGGTCGCCGCGGCAGTCGGAATCAAGCTCGGAAAGATAGACCGGTGGGTGGTTTTCCGCCTCTCCTGGCACTTTGGATTTGCCCAATTCGGGATGCCAATTGTGGGCTGGCTGGCGGGTGAACAGATCTACAAGTATGTTGGTTCACTCGGCAACTGGATCGCCGCTGGCGTGTTGCTGATAATCGGCGTGCGACTCATCTGGGAGCAGAGCAAACCGCAAGAACGGTCGTGGCAGGGGGACCCCACACGCGGCGCGAGTTTGCTGGTCCTGATGTTTGCGACCTCGATCGATGCTCTGGCGGCGGGATTGTCACTT
>JAYRFH010000209.1:0-2285 GCA_041908405.1 Candidatus Zixiibacteriota bacterium | reverse complement strand
CGGATGTCAGCGTATCACTTCCCTGGTTTTTCATGACAAAGGTTGGCTGCGCACAGATCGGATTGAGCCGGGAGTATTCATCTTCCATGCTCGGGGCAATGATATCCTCGACGGAGACATCGTTGGTCGCCCACGGCCCGCGACAATGGAAAAGGTACGAATAGATATGCCAGTTGGCGGTCGGTTTGTTTGGATTGATATACGGCTCCATGGCGATGTCGATCGAATGCGGCCCGCCAGTCGTTAACCGAAAGTCGTACCAATCCGGAAAGACAACGGAACCGGGGCACCAGTTGGCGCGGTCGAATATCCAGGTGCCGGACTGCGGGTACAGCGGATTGTCGCCGCACTCACGCCAGAGCTGGCGTTGACCAACGAGCTTGCTGTCGAAGAAGACCTGACGGTATTTGCTGCAGAACTCGGCACAATTGGCGGAGTCATCCATCCCGTGGCCGGTTTGATGGATGCGGAGACGGGCAAGGTCCGCGCCCTCGGCGGGGGTGAAAGTGATCGGGTGGAGAGAGTTTTCGATCGGCTGGGCGGTGTCACCGTACATAAAGCTGCCGCACCAGAGTGTGTCCATACGGAGGACTTCGAGCGATGGGCGACCCTCGGTGATAACAAAGTCGAGGGATATCTTCCAGCCGCGGTCATCGTTCTTCTCATAGCCGCCGTGAACGAAATCAATTAGCACAGAATCGTGCATGAGATTGGCGAAATCGGTGATGTCGACGTGCCAGTCAAACCGCCACTCGGAATCAAAGCGCCAGCCGTAGGGCGAGATAGTGCGGGCCAGTTCGATGTTCTGCGTCGGCGCCGACTCTCCCCCAGACTTGCGAAGGTAGATAGCGTCTATGTAGTCCCACTCGCCGCAATGTTGGCTGTCCGGACAGGCATAGGTGATCCAGAGAACGACTTTACGGTAGGTCATGTCCGCGGGGGGAAAGACCGCCCACTTCGGGTAGTAGGCGATGCCCTGTGACGGATCGGTCACGACCTTGACCTCGTTGTGCGAGACCACATGGTGACGCCGACCATTCTCGGTGGCAACGGCCGATATCGACACAAGAAGCGTGAGGGCCAATGTCAGCGAGAGTACCAGGATGTGCTGACGAGTTCGCATGACGACTACCTCTTCCCTTTCTTGGCAACAGGTGCATGGAAGAGCATTGCTTTGCCGACCTCCTGCTTGGCGAGTCCTGGGCCGGTGATAAAGAGATTGAGCGCCTGGCCGCCTTTGCACTGGAACATGCGAAGTTCGATAGGATGCAGGCCGGCTTTGAGGGCGATCTTGCCGGGAACTTCGCCATCCCCATGGATGCCGTCATTATCGATAAGCAGGCTGTCGCTGATAAAGAGGGCGCTGCCATCATCAGAGTTCAGCCCTATTTCATAGAGACCATCGGCGGGGACGTTAATGTATCCCTTTAATACAAGCCCATAATTCTCTGGGCGGGCTATAGATGGAATGATGATTGTATCGGCTACTATTTCCTTGGCCGGCTTGACGGTCGTGAAATCCGGGAGTTTGGTCCACTCGCCTTCATAATAGGCGAGCTGGAGTCCGGGTGCAGTCTTGGGGACAGATACAGGCTCACGAGGAATCAGTTTCTGGACGGTCAGTTTGGTGACAGGACCCGCGGGTTCATCCTTAACGAACGGCATAGCTAGTATAGTCGAGGTCTGGTTGACAGCGAATGGCCGTTCAAAGATCGCAGAGGATTTGGTTGGTGTGGTGCCATCGACCGCATACCTAATCGTGGTACCGGGGAATGGTGTGGAAAGGGCGACCATGGTGCTATCGATAAAGGCGGTTTGGTCGGCGGCGATACGGGCGAATCTGGCATCGGCCTGATCGTAGAGTTCATCCGTGGCGAAGACCGCGTCACGGGCGTTGTCCGACACGGAGACGGCCAGCAATTTCAGACGTGAGTCGGACGGAAGCTGGATCTGGGTCGTTCCCGCAATAGTCGGAACAGTGACTTCATAGAGATAGGTGAACTTGTAGATGTCATTCTTGCCATCGGCAGTGTGACGATGTGCTCCCGCCCACGCGATCGGAGTCTGATTTATGTAGGCAGGAAGGATCTCGTCCCGGCTGTCGACAATGCGGCCATTGACCACTCTATTCTCCCACTGACCGACTGGCTCGGTGTACTCGTGCAAACTCACCGGATACGGTGCGGCCGCGCCACCTGAGGCAAGTGGAGTGATGTGAGCTTCGACCGGCCCACCAGTCGCCATCATAAGAAGGTGTGCCTGTCGCCACTTTCCGGCGGGAAGGT
>JAYRFH010000208.1:0-3043 GCA_041908405.1 Candidatus Zixiibacteriota bacterium | reverse complement strand
CAACAGGCGAAAAGCAGGATGGTGAGAATTCGCTTCATGGGGGGATTAACGACAGAATGACGGGGGGACTTGAGAGCCAAAATCCACGGGGATAGAATGACATAGGGGGAGAAAAGTCACCATTTTCCCCCTTGTTTTCCCGGTGGGGCGAGGATATATTCGAAGTCGATAATAATCGTCTAACTTGTCGGTTTTTTTGCGGGAGCTGCGGTGAATACGATTTTTCGCGAGTCTCGAATTTTATCTGTCGATCCGGCGGCCGCTCCCGTCTGTCTTGCACCCAACTCAATTCAACCCATAGATCCAAAGGATGTAAGCCTATGGCAGGAATAGTCGGCTATGGAGCACACCTTCCACGACATCGCATCAAAGTTGAAGAGATAGCGAAAGTCTGGGGACAGGACGCGGAGAGCTACAAGAAGGGATTGATGCTTCGGGAGAAATCGGTCCCACCACCGGATATGGATACGATCACGCTGGCAGTGGAGGCGGCACGTCGCGCGCTGAAGCGGGCGATCGTCGTGAATCCGGTTGATATCGGCGCGATCTATATCGGATCGGAATCGCATCCGTACGCGGTGAAGCCATCGGGGACGACCGTCGCAGAGGCGATCGGCGCGACGCCGGATATTCATTGCGCGGATTTTGAGTTCGCCTGCAAGGCGGGGTCGGAGGCGATGTTTGTGGCATTGTCGCATGTCGCGTCCGGGTATATGAAGTACGCGCTGGCGATCGCGGCGGATACATCGCAGGGAGCGCCGGGGGACGCGCTGGAGTTTTCGGCCGCGGCGGGAGCGGGTGCGTTCATTATGGGGATGGATAATCTCATTGCTGAGTGCACGTATACGCACTCATTTATGACGGACACGCCGGATTTCTGGCGGAGAGAACATCAGTTCTATCCGCAGCATGGCGGACGGTTTACCGGTGAAGAAGCGTATTTCAAGCATACGAAAGGTGCCTCGAACGCGATCCTGAAGAAATCGGGGATGAAGCCGAAGGATTTCGCGTACGCGGTTTTTCACCAGCCGAACGGGAAATTCCCACAGAAGGTCGCGCTTGAGTTGGGCTTCACGCAGGAACAGATCAATCCGGGATGGCTCGCGCCGACTCTCGGCAACACCTATTCGGGCGCATCGCCGATCGGTCTGACCGCGACACTGGATATCGCCAAACCGGGAGACCAGATTTTCATGTGCTCCTATGGTTCTGGCGCAGGCTCTGATGCCTTCATCTGGAAAGTGACCGACCGGATCAATCAGGTCCGGGACCTGGCCGTTAAGACGCGGAAATTGCTTGAGGAGAACGTCATGTACGTTCAGTACGGCACCTACGCGAAATTCCGTCACAAAATCATCAAAAACGACTAGGGAGATGATCGACATGAGAGATGTATACATTGTAGGTGTCGGCATGAGCGAATGGGGCGAGGTATGGCAGAAGTCATTCCGCGAACTGTTTGTTGATGCCGCCCGCGCCGCGATCACGTCATCGGGAGTCGATCACCTTGATTCACTCTATGTTGGCTGTATGTCCGGCGGATTATTTGTCGGACAGGAACATATCGGCGCTCTGATGGCCGACTATCTGGGGATGCGCGGAATACCCGCCACCCGTGTGGAGTCGGCGTGCGCATCGGGCGGGATGGCGATCCGTTCGGCGTTTCTCGAGGTAGCTTCGGGGGCATCGGATATCGTCATGGCATCGGGGGTCGAAAAGATGACCGATATCTCCGGCGATGACTGCACCGATGCTCTGGCCGCCGCCGCGGATCAGGAGTATGAGGTTTTCCATGGCGCGACCTTCCCCGGTCTTTACGCCATGATGGCTCATGCGCATATGGCGAGATATGGCACGACGCGCGATATGCTGTCGGCTGTCGCGGTGAAGAATCACCGCAACGGCGCGAAAAATCCGGTGGCGCAGTATCCGTTTGAGATCACGGCTGAGACTGTCGCGAAGTCAGTCATGGTCGCTGATCCGTTGCGCATTCTGGATTGCTCGCCGATAACCGATGGCGCCGCGGCAGTGATCGTCACCACCAAAGAGGTGGCGCAGAGCCTGAAGCGTCCATATGTGAAGATAATCGGTTCGGCGATCGGAACTGACACGATCGCGCTGGCGCAGCGGGCAGATATGACCACGATCAAGTCGGCAACGCTCGCGACCAACAAGGCGCTCAAGATGGCAGGGAAAAGCATCGACGATATCAAATTCGCCGAGGTTCACGACTGCTTTACGATCGCCGAGATAATCGTCGCTGAATCGATCGGCAAGTACGCCCCCGGCAAAGCCGGACAGGCGATTCTGGCCGGCGAAACCGCGTGTGAAGGGAAATTCCCGATGAATCCATCGGGTGGATTGAAATCGAAGGGGCATCCGGTCGGCGCAACCGGTGTCGCCCAGATAGTCGAGATCTACAAGCAACTAACCGGTCAGGCGGAGAATGGTCGTCAGATACCGAATTCGCCGAAGGTCGGGATGTCTCAGAATATGGGCGGTTCGGGGGCATCATCGGTCGTGCATATCCTGGAGGTGGCGTCATGAAGATGTTCTCATCACGTAACTGGCGCGAGTACCCGCAACGGTATCGCCTCGAAGCGGTGAAATTCAAGAAGAGCGGTAAGACATATTTCCCGCCTCGTCAGGTTGACCCGGAAACGGGAGATACCGAGCGGGAGATGGTGAATCTTCCAGAGACCGGGAAGGTTCTCACGTACACCGTTATCCGGACTCCCGGGCCGATGTTCAAGGATATGGCGCCGTACGCGCTGGCGATCGCTGAACTGACGGATGGGACGCGATTGATGGCGCAGTTGACGGATTGCGATGTCGACAAGCTGTCGATCGGGATGGAGGTACGACTTGAGTTCCGTCGAGTGCAATCCGAGGGAGCCTCGGGGGTGATCTCGTACGGGTACAAGTTCGTGCCGAAGTGGTACTAGGATTCGAGTATAGTCGTAATTGCAAAAGGCAGGATTCTTCAGGGAATCCTGCCTTTTCATTCAGGTCGGTTTCTACTTGGTCCTCAATACATTCTTAT
>JAYRFH010000207.1:0-9269 GCA_041908405.1 Candidatus Zixiibacteriota bacterium | reverse complement strand
TGTCTGAGCGTCTGCTCAGCCGGTTCGTCTTCATCTTCATCATCATGGGAGTCGTGCTCTCCTGTCTGCACCAGTCCTCGTTGGGGACGCTGATGGTGATCGCGCCAACCAAGATGCACCCGCTCTGGTACACCAGTATTTCTCCTCTGCTGTTCCTGATGTCCGCGATAGCGGTCGGCTTTCCGATGGTGATATTCGAGTCGATCATCGCCTCTCGCTCGTTCAAATTGCCGCCGGAGACGAAGGTGCTCTCGTCGCTGGCGAACTACACACCGATCCTGCTCGGCGCGTACTGCATTGCGAAGATAGTCGACCTGACGCTGCGCAACGCGTGGGGATACGTTTTCGAGGGGTCGCTGCAGTCATTCATGTGGATGATCGAGATGGGCGGCGGTGTGGTTTTGCCAATAGTGCTGTTGTCAATCGACAAGGTACGCAAATCGGTGAAGGGGTTGTTCATCTCGGCGACGCTGGTCATTATCCTGGGCGTGCTGCTTAACCGCATCAACGTCTTTTTGGTCGCCTATACGCCGCTGTATTCAGTTGAAACCTATTTCCCGTCGCTGGTCGAATTGTCGGTGACGATCGGATTGGTGGCGCTGTTGGTGCTGGTCTATCGGTTCTTCGTCATCACTTTCCCGGTGATCGCGAAACATCCGGTCGACGCATCGAAACTGACCGCCGGCGCCCAGATGACACCGGCCGGCGCGAAAAGGAACAAGTAACATGCGTATGAATTGCATTTTCTATAGATCGTTCTTTTTGATCGCGCTGGTTTGCGCGGTCGTTTCGGTCCAGGCGGCGCCGACCGCGGTGACGCATCCGCAGGAACCGGACTGCCTGAACTGCCATACCTGCAAGAATCCGACGCCGGAGAATATGTGTCTCAAGCCGTGTCCATCGCTGCAGATCGCCCACACTACCAAGAAAGCGAAGCATGAGCTGTCGGAGGCTCCGGATACGATGGTGCTCGATGAGATCGCCGACCTCTATCAGCCGGTTGATTTCAACCACAAGCTCCATGCCGGCATGGCGCAGATGGGGAACAACTGCGGAACCTGCCATCACTATAGCCCGGCAGGCAAGATCCCGCCGTGTAAGGATTGCCACAAACCGAGTGGTGAAGAGACAAATCTTCGTCAACCGGGACTCAAGGGCGCGTACCATCGTCAATGCCTCGGCTGTCATCGCGAGTGGAGCCATGACACCAAGTGCGTGGTCTGCCACCTCCCCACCGAAGGAAAGAAGCTGGCGTCGTCATCGGATAAAACCGATATCATGGGCGCCTCGCACCCCAAGATCGAGGCTCCGACCACCCGAGTGTATACGACTCCCTATAAGCAGGGGCCGATCGTGACCTTCCATCATGAAGAGCATGTCGAACTGTTTGGACTGCGCTGCGTGGACTGCCACCAGAAAGAGGGCTGCAACTACTGTCATGATCTTGCCAAGACACAGGCATCGCGCAAAAGCATGAAGGAAGTGCATGCGGTCTGTTCGGAGAACTGCCACGCCACCGACAACTGCGCCAAGTGCCATGGCACAAAGGAAAAGCCGGCCTTTGTCCACGCACAGACCGGCTGGCCACTCAATCGTTTCCATACGAAATTGGGATGCCGTTCATGTCATCCGACAGGAAAGAAAATCGCCAAATTGAACAATGAGTGTACCGCCTGCCACCAGAACTGGAAACCGGGCGGGTTCAAGCATGTGATAGTTGGGTTAACTCTGGACGATGTTCATGTCGAGATGGATTGCGAAAGCTGCCATATCGACCGGAAGTTCGGACAGACGCCGACGTGCGATAGTTGTCACGACGATAAACGCGATTTCAAGAAAGTGCCGCCTGGGCAGTATTCGTCCAGGTAATTCCTCCTCCCTCTGTTCTCGAGCCGGCCGTATCCGGGCAGACGGTCGGCTCGTTTTGTTTTCAAAACTATCGATGAGAATGATGAAACGTGGTGGGAGCTATCGGCTCTGATGTTGCAGAAAATCGGTCACGTAACGCCGTATGCCGTCTTCGACCGACATGAATGGCGCATTGTAGCCGACTGAACGGAGTTTGCCGAGATCTGCCTCGGTGTGGTATTGATATTTCTCACGAATTGATTCAGGCATATCGATGAACTCTATCCGCGGCTCCTTGCCGGCGGCCGCAAAGAGCGCCTTGGCCAGATCGAGCCAGCTCCGTGCTTGGCCGGTGCCGCAGTTGTAAAGGCCATTAGTCTTAGGGTAGTCGTAGAAGAAAAGTGTCACGGCGACAGCATCATCGACATAAATGAAATCCCGCACCTGTTCGCCATCGCGGTAGTCAGGGCGATGTGACCGGAAGAGTTTGACGACCCCTTTGGTCACCACCTGCGGATAGGCTTTGTTGACGACCGACCGCATATCCCCCTTATGGTCTTCGCCGGGGCCATAGACGTTGAAATACTTGAGGCCAACAATCTGGTTCAGGAGACCATTCTGCATGGCCCAGAGGTCAAACTGCTGTTTGGAGCGACCGTAGGCGTTGAGCGGCTGCAACGAAGGAGTGAGACTGTCGGCATCGCTGTAGCCGAGGGAACCATCGCCATAGGTTGCGGCGCTGGAAGCATAAACGAAACGCGCTCCGTTTCGCAGAGACCATTTACACAGATCAACTGTGTAGAGGAAATTATTGTCGGTCAGGTAAACTTCGTTGGTTTCAAGAGTGGAACTACAGGCGCCCAGATGAAAGACGCCATCTACCGGTTCGATCTCGCCGGCTTTAAGTTTGGCGCGGAAATCGGTTTTGTCGAAAAAGACGCGATGTTTTACGCGATCCAGGTTGAGGAGCTTATCGGGATGGTTCAGGTGGTCGACTACGATGATGTCAGTCTCGCCGCGTTGATTCAGCGCTTTGACCAGATTACAGCCGATAAATCCGGCACCACCGGTGACGATGAATCGTTTAGACACCTATCATACTCCAATACGGTTGAAGGCCACGCCGGACATCGGATATCGATGCCGGGACAGTAAGAGATAGCGAGGAAAGGGGTTGAAGTCAATCCCTGGTTGAGGTGGTGGTGACGGCTGAGTTACCGCTTGCGAGGGAGCAAGAATTTCTGTAGTATTTTGACGGTCGTATGCCCCCGTAGCTCATGTGGATAGAGCATCTGCCTTCTAAGCAGAGGGTAACAGGTTCGAGTCCTGTCGGGGGTATGTCTATTGGCCAGTCGGCCAAAACCGTGTCACGTGATCCTGATCATCGCTATCTTCTTGAGTCGTGCGGCTGTCCGTTTTTCCTGACCAAGGGATGTTACCCCCCACCCACCATCAAACAACAGTCGAGGCTCGTCGATCGATACCTCTGTGTGATCGTTGTTCCCTGATCGCTCCATCCGAATGGTCAGTTTTCTCCCTTCGGCGATCGCGGCCTGGATCAGGGCAAATGAGATTTCTTCAGAGAGATCTGGGCCACCAGGCGGGAGCTGCTTGCTCGCGGCAGTATCCGCAACAAATGCCTCTAGTGAGTACTGCTGACGCGAGATCACCCGCGTAATGAGCGAATCGAACTCCTCACGATAATCCTCATTCACCTGCTGCTGGACCAAGCGGAGCGCAGTGACCAATAGCACGATTTCGTGCAACGTCATGTCGTCCAGTTGAACACCGACCGGCGCCGCCAGTGTGTATCCGCCACGGACTTTATCAAAATAGACCGGTATGTTGGCGTCGGCCAGCGCATTCAAGTAGCGATAGGCGGTTCGTTCCGGGATTCGACAACTGGATCTAATCGTATCAAGACTGACCACTCGCCGGTGGCTCAGCAATTGCAGGATCCTCAGCATACGATCTGGCTTAGGCATATAACCTCCGCTCAGGGGATCGGCTCCCCCGGGTCTCCGTTAAAATGTGAACAGCAGTAGTGACAGCCATGACAGCAGGCTTAGGTCTCCGTCGCCAGACGTGTCCGGTCCGGCAAGACTGTCCTGCACAATGGTCGAATCCGGATCTTGCCCATAAATGTTGACTGGAGGTTCGGGCGGCTGACCGTCCGCCCTAGAACTCGGTTGAAGAATCGAGATGAAAGACAGAGTGAGAACGAGACAGAGAACGAGGTTTCGAGAGAGAGAAATGGGCCGACGCATGTTTACTCCCGCGTGAGTTGTTTATGTTCACGGGGAGTGTTGTCAAACCGAGTGCCAACGTCTGTCAGTGGATTTTCGGATCATTCAACCTATTGCCACACAACATCATCGGTGACACACGCCAAAATGGTGCAAGGGGGATATATTGCCACGGTTTCGGTGGCGCGCACGTCGTCGAGTTGAGTTGAAGACTGAAAGATAATGCGTTAGCGACTTGCCACGAGGTCACTAATGGGTGGCAAGTTGGCAGATCCTGGGGGGTACATGAAAATCAGGAAAGACCGAAATATTTCATCCGTCGCCGAAAAGTGGAGAGCGACATCTGAACGAGCTTCGCCGCTTGCGATTGATTCCCTTTGGTCTGACGTAACGCGGCGATGATCCGCGCCTTTTCCGCCGCATCAGCATCTTGACCGGCGTTGCTCGTGGTCTCCCGTTCGCGCAGGATCTTAGTTGGAAGTTGCGACGGTGTGACTTCCTCACCGCCATACAGGAGGCAGAGGTTCTCAATCACACTGCGCAACTGACGTACATTCCCCGGCCACGGATGCCTGATAAGAATGTCATAGACCTCAGAGTTGAATCGTGGCGGCAGCTTTTGCGCCGAGTACAGCGACAGGAAGTGCTCGATAAGCAATGGGATATCTTCACGGCGTTCTCTCAGTGGTGGTATCTCCAGGACGACTGTGCTGATCCGGTGATAAAGGTCCCTGCGGAAAGTCCCCTCGGCGACCATCGTATCCAGATCTCGATGTGTCGCGAAGATGAAGCGAATGTCAACGGACGTGACGCGGGTAGACCCAACGCGCTCGAACTTCAGTTGCTCGACGACACGCAGCACCTTGGCCTGCGCGTCAAGAGGCATATCCGCGATTTCGTCCAGGAACATAGTGCCGCCGTCGGCAGCCTCGAATTTCCCCTCCCGCTCCCTGACATTGGTCGCGACATTGGCGGCGATACCGAACAACTCGGACTCGAGAAGAGTGGGAGACAGACTCGCGCAATTGAGCTTCAGGAAGCTCTCCTTGAATCGAGGGCTCTGCTGGTGGATAAGATCGCACAGGACTTCTTTGCCGGTCCCGGTTTCGCCGAGGATCAGCACGGTGGCGGAACTGGCCGCGATCTTGGGAAGAGATCGAAGCAGCTCCAGCATTCGCGGATCGTGGGTCACGAACGACCCCGTGATCCCCTGTCTATCCAGCCGGGAGCGCAACTGACCGACCTGTTCGATGGCGATCCGCAATTCCTTCGACTTGGAGATTGTGACCACCAACAGGTTCGCGATCGCGGACATCAGCTTCCTGTCCTCTTCGCCAAAAAGAGCAGGCAGCGCATGGTGGTCAAGATACAGCACACCGAATGGGCTGCCTTCCAGGATCAGCGGAATACAGGCGACCGACATGATATTGTGCGCCACGACAGACTGGTACTTATTGGTGCGTGAATCGCGCACGGCGTCGTCAATGAAGAACGGCATTCCCTCTTTCAGCGCGTCAAGCGGGATCGAAGACGAGAAATCGCTCAACTCCTTGACACTCTGTTCATCGCAATTGTACGCCGTGACCGGACGCAGTCCGGATCTGTCCGGACGGCGGAGGAAAATGATCCCGCGCTCCGCGCCCGTCTGGTCAACGGCAAAACGAAGGAGCCGGTCCAGGAGCGGCCTGTAGTCCCCCAGTCCCTTCATCAGATCCGAGACCGCCAGCAGCGAGTCGATCCAGGATCGCTCCGAGCCAGCGGCTATCTCAAGGCCCGCGACGCGCGTCTCCAGTTCCTGGACCATCGGCTGATTGCCGATAGTCCTGGCGTGCCGTTGTGCCTGCAACAGGTAGTTCCTTGCCCTCTTGAAGGATCCATGACTCTCATAATTTTCGGCCACTTTCGTTGCCGCGAGCATCGCGTAGAAGTACATCCTCCCGGTAGACAGGTGCTGATAAGCTCGGATCCATCGTCGGGAGTCGCCGAGGATCTCCGCAGGATCATCCCCTCCATCGCCGACCAGAGCGGTCGCGGCGGCATACAGCGGACAACGCTGATAGCCGCGCAGATCCCTCAGCGCGCGAATACTCCCTACAATTGCTTCGGGCAGTATGGAGCCATAGAGCAGAAGGCTGAGGCTGGCTTCGACCGCTCTGTTGGTCTGCCTGCAATTGAAAAGCTCGATCGTTTTCTGCGTCAGCTGGGCCAGTTCATCCGAGGTTGGCTTTCTCAGGTTCATGAGCAGATAAGCCTCGCACTCTATTCGAGCCTCATGATCACTGATCTGATGAGCGATCGTCCGCGCGCGCTCGAAATATGCTCTGGCGTTGTCCGTGTCACGCTGCCACATGGCAAGCTCCCCGAGACACATCCAGGCGCGCTGGCTGATCTGGCTCTCCGGAGCGCCACGCAACAGGTCCAGCACACGCAGTTGGTCCGCCCGAGAGTCTTCTATCTTCCCTTCGCATCGCGCGAGAATGGCACGATATGCCAGGCTCATCGCGGGTGACATCCCGCTCGGCACACCCTGCAGCTCGACAATCCTCTGTTGCAGCCAATATGCCGCCTTGGCCGGCTTATTCAACCGCGCGTAACTGATGATAACCGCATTAAGCGCGGTCGTAAGCACGGAGGCCTGGTCGGACCGCAGCGCGATCTGGCGTCCCTGTTTACCACGGCTGATACTCTCGATATATCTCCCTTCCTCCACCAGGATCTGAGACATGCTGATGAGGGGAGCCGCTTTCTTGTGTGGCAAAGAATAGGAATCTGCCAGAGAGAGCGCAGATTCAAAACGCTTGAGCGCCGGCGCGATATCTCCGCGCCGCCAGGCGATCACTCCGAGCATGTAGACCGTCAGTACCTGGAGTTCATGCAAACCAAGTTCGACAGTTCGCTTCTCGATCTGGTGGCCGCGAACCTCCGCCTCATCCAGCTTACCATCCATCAGCATTAACCATGCATCGACTCGTTGGAACTCCAACGCTATCGGCTCGTTGGCGGCGTACTCGGGATCGGCCGCGGCGACTGATGCAATGCGAAGCGCCGCTTCCTTGCCACCCGACCTGAGAGCCGCTACCTGCGCATCCACCAGATGTCTGAATCGAGATGCGGAATTGTCCGCGCGATAGGCCTCCACCAGGTAGTCGGCGGCGACGGACTGGTGATTCGCGGCAAGCGCGCACTCAGCCGCTTCTCGCAATAACATCGCCTTTTGGGGCAGGGGATCCTCTGTCAGGTACCGCTTCAACAGGCGAAGTCCTCGGAGCGGTTCACGTTGGGCGCGAAAAAGCCGGGCCGATAATAGTGCCTCCTCTGCTGTCGCGACCTTGGTGTTCGCGTCGGGGCGGCCAGTGATCGCGTCCAAACCATCCATGATCTCATCAACAAGAAGGTCTGACAGTTGGAGGTGAAAAAACTCTCCCTGCCTTTCGAGTCGCCCGTTGCCGATGACCTTTCGCCAGACGCGAATGGTCTTGCTGAGTGAACACTTCGCCGCGGACCTGGAAGCCGCCAGAAACTCCGGAGCGATACCGAACAACCTCAACTCGGTCGTGAGAACGCGCTCAAAGTTTCCCGACCTGAGCGCCCGACGTGCTTTGACGGCAAACTGCGCGGCCGCGTGCATGGCCAACAACTGATGGTGCGATTGCGCGTAAACTTCCTTCGACACAAGCCCGTGGCGAACCAGTGAATCCAGGAGAAACCGTGGACGGAGAACATAGTCCTCGGCAGACAACTCCGTTATCATCGCCTCCAATTTAGATCGGTCGAAAACTGGGGCGCGATCCCCTCGACTGTCGATGGTCAAAAGGGCACGAAGTGACACGCCAAGCGAATAGTTGTCCGATTGCGCCATTGCCCGTTCATTCGCCAGCAGTTCAGGAGCTATATGACCCGGCGTACCGAAGACCAGACCGAGCGGCTTAGCGTTGTCGAACTGCAGGAAATCAAGGTCGATCATCCGGAGATCAAAGGTCCCGGCTCGCTCCGCCACCAGGAAGTTGTCCAACTTCAGGTCGCCATGCACCAGGCCGCGAAGATGAAGAAAATCGACCATCACGGCCAACTGTTGAATGATCTCGGGCCAATGCTCGGACAATAGCTCCGGAGTCAATGGCCGCCAGTCGGTACCTTCAAGAAACGGATACTCAAGGACGAGATTTCCATTCTGGGTGGAGATCCTTCGAGCGGTGACGATATGCCTGTTGCGGATCAGGAAGTGACGTTGTGCGGACGCGGAGACCAGATTCGAAGTCGCTTGAGCCTCGGGCGACCCGTCATTGTGCAGAACTTTAACGAGACACGATTCCCCCGATACAATATTACGACCACGCCAGATCTTGAATGGAGGATGCTCGGCCAGCAGGCTCTGCAGTGCGTAGTTGTCGCCTTGCGACACAGGCATTTGATTCTCCCCGGTCACTTTCTCGGTTAGATCGTTTCGAGTATGATCAACTGAAGATAAACTCTTGTAGCCAAAAGCGGTAGCGGAAACTTGCGCATCCCGCGCATGAGGCCCGACTTTTCGTTGGCAGAATCCGATTTGACGTGTAAATTCGCCTCAGTTGTCGACTATCAGGAGGTTGAACGAAGATGTCATCCAGCACCGCGATTGCGGAAATCTGTCAGGCCAAGGCGATCGCCGTGGTCGGGGTTTCTGACCGCGATTTTGGCGGGGTGATCTATCGCACGCTAAAAGACCGGGGGTTCACTGTCTATGCGGTACATCCGGCGCGTACGACTTTCGCCGATGACCCCTGTTACCCGTCGCTCAAAGAAATTCCGGCAGACGTGAAGGTTGCGATTATCGCTGTCGCTCCGCACGCGGCCGAGCAGGTGACTCGTGACGCGATCGCGGCGGGTTATACGCATCTCTGGTATCAGCAGAATCTGGATTTCAGTTCGTCGGTACGACTCGCTGAGGAAGCAGGTATTCAGACCGTCAGCAACAAGTGTATTTTGATGTATGCGGGTGAAGTGACCGGCATTCACCGGTTTCATCGCTTTTTGGCGAAGTTGTTCGGCAAGTACTGAACGTTCGCAAGTTGTTTTCAAATAGCGTGTTAGGCACACACACCGGCGTTTGACGGCACACCCCGCATTCTCCAATAAACAATTGACAACCTCTTAGCGTATAGTAGCTTGATGCTTCCCGGGCGGGCCGGCACGGCC
>JAYRFH010000206.1:0-11888 GCA_041908405.1 Candidatus Zixiibacteriota bacterium | reverse complement strand
TGCGGCCTAGCGCCCGCCGTGCCAGACGCCTAAAATAGCCAGAAGCGACTGGATGTCAACCGGTTTTTCCCCCCGACCAGCATCACAATCCCCTATTTCTGGCAGGAGTCTGATCTCTCTCCTCTACTCCGCAATCGACCAGACCACAGCAAGTTCCATCACCCATACTGAGCCCGTTTTTCACTCACCGGAAAAGATATTTACCTGACCCGATCCATCCGTTATGTTGAGTTAGTCTGCCCCGCACTCACGCTTGGCCGACCGAACCAGAATGGAAACGTACCGCTGTGAAGATTCGCCACAACGCTGAAGATATCGAGATCCGCTCGACCCTGCCGGTCATCCCTCTCCGTGATGTCGTCGTCTACCCGCACATGATCTACCCGCTCCTTATCGGACGGAAACTGACGATCAACGCGCTGCAGGAAGCGATGGTGCAGGAGAAGCAGATGTTTCTGGTGGCCCAGCGGTCTCCCTCTATCGACAATCCCAAGCCGGCCGATCTTTATCCGGTCGGTGTGGTCGCGCGCATCCTTCAGGTGATGAAAATGCCGAACGGCACCCTCAAAGTGCTGGTCGAAGGACTCATTCGCGCGGAGATTCTCTCGATCTCCAAGACCAACAATTATCTCACTGCCAAGCTTAAGGTCGCCGCGAACCCGGAAAAACCATTCGACCGCGAGATTGAAGCGCTCTCGCGCGCGGTCTCCGAGCAGTTCGCCGAATATGTGCGCCTCAATCGACGTATCCCCGACGAGGTTCTGGTTTCGGTCGCCTCTATCGAACGCTACGACCAGCTCGCCGACACTATCGCGGCCCAGATAATCCAGAAGATCGATGCCAAACAGCGCGTCCTTGAGGCATTTGATGTCAAAGACCAATTACAGCTTCTCTCAAGAGTGCTGCGCGATGAGATTGAGATTCTCAAGATAGAACAGAAGATCGACGGCTCCATTCGCGACACCCTGAATCGATCCCATCGCGAGGCATACCTTCAGCAGCAATTGAAAGCGATCAAGGACGAACTCGGTCAGGGAGACGAAGCGACTGCCGAGGTCGAAGACCTGCTCAACAAGCTGGACAATCATCCGTACCCTGAGAAGGTCCGCACCAAGGCCGAAGAAGAAATAAAGAAACTCAGTAAGATGCACCCGTTCTCGGCTGAGGCGGGCGTGGTTCGTTCTTATCTTGATTGGCTTCTCGGTATTCCCTGGTCGACACTGACCGAGGATCGCACCGACTTTACCGAGGTCCGCACTATCCTCGACAACGACCACTACGGCCTCGAGAAACCGAAAAAACGAATTCTCGAGCATCTTGCCGTCATTCGTCTGGCTGGCAAAGTCAAAGGTCCGATCCTTTGTCTGGTCGGCCCGCCCGGTGTGGGGAAAACTTCTATTGGTCGTTCCGTAGCTCGTGCGATGGGCCGTCAATTTGTTCGGATGTCTTTGGGTGGCGTACATGACGAAGCCGAGATTCGCGGTCATCGTCGCACCTACATTGGCGCGCTCCCCGGACGCATTATCCAGTCGCTCAAGAAAGCCGGCTCATCCAACCCGGTCTTCCTGCTCGATGAGATAGATAAACTCGGCAAAGATTTCCGCGGCGACCCGGCGTCGGCGTTGCTCGAAGTATTGGACCCGGAGCAGAACAACACGTTTTACGACAATTATCTCGAAGTCGAATACGACCTGTCGAATATCCTTTTCATAACCACCGCCAACTCGATGGGGACAATCCCCCCCGCGTTGCGCGACCGCATGGAAATAATCCGCCTCCCCGGCTATCTCGATTTCGAGAAAGCCGCAATCGCCAAGCAGTACCTCGTTCCCAAACAGATGAACGAGGTCGGCGTGCAAAAGTACGGCATCGAGCTTTCGGATGAAGCCATCTTTGAGTTGATCCGCTACTACACTCGCGAAGCGGGCGTGCGCGAACTTGAGCGACGCATCAGCGGAATTCTGCGGCAGACCGCGGTTGAGATCGCCGGCGGTAAAAAGATGAAAAAGCTGGTGGTCAAGGCCAACAAAGTGGCCGGCTATCTCGGGCCCCGCAAATACACCGAGACCAACATAAAGCAGCAGCCGACCATCGGTTACGCGGTCGGCCTCGCCTGGACCGAACTTGGCGGAGAAGTTCTCCCTGTCGAAGTCGTTCCCATGCATGGCAAGGCGAAATTGACTCTCACCGGCTCGCTCGGTGAGGTGATGCGCGAGTCCGCCACGGCGGGGCTTTCCTATATTCGCAAACACTCGCAGGTGTTTGGATTGAATGAGAATTTCTTCGATGATCTGGAACTGCACGTGCATGTTCCGGAAGGCGCCGTCCCCAAAGATGGCCCCTCCGCCGGTATTACGCTGCTCACGGCGCTGTTGTCATCGTTGACCAATATTCCTGTTCGCACCGATATCGCCATGACCGGCGAGGTCACGCTCACCGGTGATGTGCTTCCGATCGGTGGCTTGAATGAGAAGCTGTTGGCCGCCAAGCGGCACAATGTCATGACCATCATCATCCCGGAGCAGAACCGCAAAGATCTGACCGAGATGCCCAAAAAATTGCTGGACGGTCTCAAATTGCATTTTGTGCGGGATATCGACGAAGTGTTGAAACTCGCGCTGACCCGTTCACCGTATACACAGACGCGTCCCCGGACCGGCGCTCGCACCGGGACACGCGCGACCCGCGCCCACTAATGGCGCATACGAGCGAGGAGATAGACCATCGCCGCTAAAAAGCTAACTGCCCAGTTTGTCGGCTCATACTTCGCCATGTCGCAGTTGCCGAAAGATGCGCGCCCGCAGGTTGCCCTGGCCGGGCGTTCTAATGTCGGCAAGTCTACACTGCTCAACCGATTGGTCGGACAAAAGAATCTGGCCAAGGTCTCCTCGACTCCCGGCAAAACCAGGTCGCTTAACTTCTTCTCCATCGGTGAGCGTTTTTATCTGGTCGACCTCCCCGGCTATGGATACGCCAAGGTCTCCAAATCGCTCAAAGATGAATGGGGAAAACTGATTGAAACGTATCTCAGAACTTGCCCCAATCTCACGGGGCTGGTTCTCTTGTTGGATGTTCGACGCGACGTTACCGATGATGACCTGCAGATGCTGGAGTGGCTAGCCAAACGCTCGCTTCCAGTCCTCGCAGTCGTCACCAAAGTCGATAAAGTAAGCCGCAACCTCTACAGCCGCAAAGTTGCCGAGGTCGAGCGCGAACTGCAGATCCCCGCAATCCCGTTTTCGTCTATCTCCGGGATCGGCAAAGATGAATTGATCGGGTCGATAAATCACCTGATCTCCACTACCACCACCGTCAAAAGGTGAAGGAAACGATGGGTAAGAACAGAGTAGTCATTGGGTGCCAGTGGGGCGACGAAGGCAAAGGGAAGATCGTCGACCTGCTCGCCGCCGACGCTGATGTCATCGCTCGCTGCCAGGGTGGCGCCAATGCCGGCCACACCGTCTGTGTCGGCGACAAAAAGTATGTCCTGCATCTCATCCCGTCGGGCATTATCCAGCCGGGGAAGATATGCTATATCGGCAATGGCGTGGTACTCGACCCGTTCACCTTTAAGGATGAACTGGACTTTCTTACCAGCAAGGGGATAGACTATAAGAACCGTCTCTTCATCTCCCCTGCTACTAATCTGGTGTTGCCATATCATAAATTGATTGACGCGATCGAAGAAGAGACCCGCGGGACGTCCTCTATCGGCACCACTATGCGCGGCATTGGCCCAGCCTATGTCGATAAAGTCGCCCGTCACGGTATTCGAATGATCGATCTGTTCAATCCGGAAAGACTGCGTCATCGGCTCGAATATAACGCCAAGATGAAATCACGGTATCTCGAAGGCTCTGCCGACGAGCGCGCCAATATCGAATTGACAATTGAAAAGCTGAAAGCTCTTGTCGAGCTGTTCCGACCGATGGTCGTTGATGTCTCCCTGCACCTCAATCAGGCGTTTCGCCAGGGGAAGAAGATCCTGTACGAAGGCGCGCAAGGGACGATGTTGGATGTCGACCTCGGCACCTATCCCTACGCGACCTCCTCGAACACCATCACTGGCGGTGTACTGACCGGTCTCGGTATCGGCCCGCACATGATCGATGAAGTGATTGGCGTGGTGAAAGCATATTCAACGCGCGTCGGCGCGGGACCATTCCCGACTGAACTGGTTGACGCTATCGGCGAGAAGATCCGCGCGGTCGGCGATGAATATGGCGCGACCACCGGTCGCCCTCGTCGAACTGGCTGGCTCGATCTTGTCGCGTTGCGACACGCGGTTCGCATAAATGGTGTCAACTCCATCGCCATCACCAAGCTGGATGTGCTCGATGACATGGACGAGATCAAAGTCTGCACCGATTACGAGCTCGATGGAAGGAAGCATCATGAAGTGCCGCTTGACCTGGCAGAACTGCAGTTCGCCAAACCAGTCTATACCACCATGCCCGGCTGGAAAGCGGATACCACCGGCATCACGTCATTTGCGGCCTTGCCGGAGAAAGCGCGAACCTATCTTGAGTATATTGCGAAGGATCTGGGCGTGACTATCTGCCTCGTCTCGACCGGTGCAAAACGAGAAGAGACGATATTGGTCTAGTAATCGTCGTCGGATGGCTGATGGAGGAGGAGTAAACAGGTTCAGATGTTCGGGCTACGTTCAGATTGGCGAACCATCCTCGCGTTCTGTATGTATACCGTCATATACGGTCTCTATGTCTGGAAATACAGTTACGCAAATCGCCCCTTTCCCCAGCTAACCCTCGTCATATACGGATCACTCTTCCCCGTGGTCATTCTACTTGCTCTCGGCCGATTGCCTGACCGCTGGAGCCGTCTGCTGACCACCAGATCCTACCTTGTCTGTCTCGGGGGACTGGCTACGGGCTTCTGGCTGCTCATGTCCTCTATTGACCCCTCGACCATTCAGATCGGTCGAGGGCCCGCGTTGATAGAGTGGAACGAGTTATTTCTGTCTGGTCATTTTCCCTATGAAGCAGGAACCAAGCCGTCCGGCTTTCCATTTCTCTTTCTACTTGCAACTCCCTGCTATTTGCTTGGCGAAGTCGGCCTGATGCAATTGATCGGCCTGGCCCTCTTTGCCTGGATTCTGTATAACTGGTACAGTTCTGATTCAAGTGACAGATTCAGTGTTCTGCTTCTGCTGGCAGCAGCACCAATTTTCGCGTTCGAAGTCTGTGTGCGAAGCGACTTGATCACTAATGCCATTATCCTTCTGGCGGCACTCGAGGTCACGAGACGCTACCACGCATGGCCGAATAGGTTTACTCCAATTTGGATCGGCCTGCTTCTCGGCGTGTGCGCTTCTACACGGGGTATTTTCGTTCCCGCATACATGATCGCCCTACCCCTTACGCTCAGACAACATAACGTGAAGTACGCCCTGATGCTTCTCGGTTCTGCGGTGACAGGATTCACTCTGACACTGTTACCGTTTGCCATGCAGAATTGGGAGTATTTCTGGAGCTATGGACCATTCTCAGTTCAAATGGTGCAGATTCCTGCCGAACTTCTGGCAACAGCTCTGGCAATTGCTTTGGTGGGAGGGTTCACAGTCAAGACCTTTCGCTCGGCCTATCTTTTGATTGGCGCACTCTTGTTCTCAATTGTGATGATCAAGATGGCAATGTCATTGATCTCGCACGGAATAGCAGAAACAATTGAATTCGACAACTACTTCGACTTAGCGTATATCGGTTTTGCACTCCCCTTCGTATTGTTGGCGATGCACAATTGTGCCAACGACAGAATCCGACAGGAGTAGCGTGGTCGTTGTAGCGCGGAACCGCTTCGGGTGCCGCTGTTCGAGCGATAGTTCGGACTCAATCACCACAGCGCCAATCTCGTCTCTTTCAACCCTTTGCTTTCGAGATACGCAAGCAGTTCGGCAGCGGCGTCTCCACCACGCTTGGCATGATGGAGCAAAGTGTAGCCGTGCGGCCCTTTCGCGTTCAGCAGGGACGGAAACTCTTCCATTGCCTGCTTCACCAACGTGGTCTTGCCAAGCATGGTCAATACGAAGAGATTTGGACGCGCCCCTTGGCCAATCAGGTACTCCGCAATCTCCCTGTCGCCAACATGCCCGGCTCCCTCGAGAGCTGTCTCAAAATCACCGCCTCCCCAATCCCAGGTCGCATACAAAAGATTGGGATTTTCCGCCAACATCGCTTTGACCTTAACGAGATCATTATGTCCGGCCGCCACGAAGTCCTTCACCAGGTCATCGGCAAGGCGTGGTGGTTTGGGCGGTGCGGCCGGCATTTGCTTGGCCGTATCGGATTGGGCCAATAAGGAAGGTGCGATCATGGCCGCGCCGACTGTCAGCGAGGCCGCGGTGAGGAATGTGCGTCGATGCATGCGATTTTCTCCGGAAAAAACAGTGGCGTACCGTTGGAGAAATAGACGAACGGAAAGTGGATTTGTTGCATCCAGAATCTAATAGGATCGTGCGGACAGGAGTTTACAGTCGACCAAGCCACTCCATCGCCGCTTTGATCTTGGCATCGCCGGCCAAGTCCTTGAAATTATCGCCAAGGATTACGGTGGTGTCCGGGTAAACGATGCGCCTGTAGATGGTCATCTTTCGGTCGGCAACAAATGTGGTCGCGAAATTCATCATCAGATTCGGGGCAAACTGGAAGTAGCCATTTGAAGTGGTGTAACCATCGGCGGTTGATTCACCGATGAAGGTCGTGCGCGGCCGCCCTTTGAAAGCGATCGCGGTGGCACTTCCGGAGCTTTTCGTCACCGGCCCAATCAGAATGGCCACAGGAACCGATTCGAGGTTGATCGTGGAATCTTCCGCAAGGCTTGTCGTGTGATAGCCCTGGATCACGAAATTCCCGCCCTGCATTTCCCAGACTCGCGCGATACTATCATCGGGGGTTGTCTCATAGCCAATGATGCCCGTACCGAGGAGAGACCTGAGTCCAGTTAGCATTGGATACAGGTTCCCGCCGCTATTCAGCCGCAAGTCAACTATGAACCCTTTCGGATGTTTGTGCGCAAGTGCTTTCAGGTTTTCATGCAGTTCAATCGCCAAAGCGTCAATTGCCTGGCCGCTCCAGGGTTGCATACCCGGCACCCGTACGTAGGCGAATTGTCCCTTCAATATAGTGTCAGTGACGTGATTGGTTTCTCTGTTGGCGAGGTCGTTGAGCGGTTTTAGCCGAGCGAGGACGGAATCATCAAACGTTGGATAGTGCCCGTAATACTGACCGTTAAGAAATATCTGCGAGTGAACGTCGTTGAGCGCGCGAAGGACATCGACATAGCACTTCATGGTGTCGTCGAGTGTGGATGCAGACTTAATATTCGCGGCAAACGCGCTGTCGATCGGCTGCCAGTCGACCTCCAGCCGGTGCACCGAGTTGTATTTGATGAATGTGTAGACCGAATCGACATTAGCGGGGAATTGGGCGAAAGTCAGATGCGGCGAGAAGATAAGTGCGATACAGACCAACAGCCATTTCGATATCATGAGAATCCCAATACAAGGTGTTCAGTTCTTCAATCGGCAATCTACACGGTCTGGGGCTGCTGAGCAATTGGGGCTGATTCCCCCAAAAAATTAAAGCGCCGCTGGTATGGGCGGCGCTTCAATATTTCTAAAGGATCGTATGAAAAAGCTAAGACAAAGGTAACTTTCCCGGCCCCCACTATGTCACCCGACTGTCATCAGATATGACAATCTTCACTTTTTTCAGGCTTTTTTCCCCTGGTCCGGGCCAGATTCCCCCGTTTTCGGCCAATTTTCCGCTGGAACTGCCCGCCGGTCATGCTGTATTATCCCCTACCGGCCACCAGGCCGTCAAACCCGGCTTAAATGAACTACAGCTAGGAGATAGGTAACTCATGAAGAAACTAGTACTTGGGCTGGCGATCCTGTCGCTCTTGGGTGCGGTTGTCTGCGCCGACAGCGCCGACACCACCAAGAAAGCCGACCAACCTGCCCAGAAAACCGATGTTAAACCGGCCGAGAAGGTCGACTCCGCGGCCGCCCCCGCAGAAAAGAAAGGCGAAATGGTCACTACCAAAACCGGACTGCAGTATACCGACCTGAAGGTTGGGATGGGAGCCGAGGCCGCCACCGGCAAACGGATCGCTGTCCACTACACCGGATGGCTCTATGAGACCGGCAAGCGCGGTAAACAATTCGACAGCTCCCGCGGAACCAACCCGTACGTTCTCACTCTCGGCGCCAAGCAGGTTATTGATGGCTGGGACGAAGGGATTGTCGGGATGAAAGTCGGCGGAATCCGTGAACTGATCATCCCGCCGGCGCTCGCCTACGGCAAAGACGGCTATCCGGGATATATCCCGCCTGATGCGACGCTGATCTTTGAAGTGGAGCTAATGGACGCTCAGTAAGCTGTTGTAACGGTAACAATTGCCGCAGCCAGCGGCTGACTGAACATAATTAAGGCGCTGTGGGAATCCCGCAGCGCCTTAATCTTCTTAAAGAGGTAACATAAGAAAAGCTAAAGGTAACGCACTGGTTATAACGCAATAGTGTCCAAAAAGTGTCCATGTTTCGCATATTTTTTTGTGCAATTTTCCCTGCCTATCCGGCTACAGAGACTTAATATCCATTCCAGCAACGGGTTATGTGTCACACCCAACCACATCAGAGACTTAATAAATCTTTGATTGCCCTGAAACCTCCGCTGTGCTGGCTTCCTGATAATAGTCTCAATTTTCTTGCTCAAATATTGCCGAGCCATTATCTTGCAACAAGATAGAGGTTCAAACTGGGGAATTCTAATGCGAAGTCCGGCGCTCAAACTATTCTTCGTACTGCTCACTCTTGGTGTTCTGTTTTGCTCTGCTTCGATTGAAGCTCGCACGCCATTCTCAATCCGATTAATCGGTGGCCTGAGTCAGGCAGGTGCCTACAAGGTTGACGGCGATTTAAGCGATCCCACATTGTTACTCGGGCTCGGTGCCCGTTGTCAGATTACCAACCGGCACTCAGTCTTCCTGGATATTGAACGGATAGAACTGAGCCATCGTTCAGAGACAAACTACCAAGCCTTCCTGACCGATTTTGAACTCAGCCGCGAACCATTGACCGAAGTAAACAGCAGTTTATCCCCGTACTGGCCGATCACACTCGGGTACCAATTTGATATTCTGGACGGAGCTGTAAACAGAATCTCGCCTCACCTCTCTATTGGTGTTTCGATGTTGCGGAATAGCGTCACATCTGGTTACTACATGTATCCCAATCTTGATGTAAGTTCCAACGAGGAGATTGAAAGAGATTCAAAGGTCACGCAGACTGATTTTGGTATCAGCCTGGGGCTCGGGTGTTCAGCACGCGTCAGTTCATTTCTCAGCATCTCTCTTGACGGCAGATTCAGAGACCTTGGCGTACCCGCCAGGTCATTTCAGACAAGCGGCCGACCGGACACTCAACAGAACATGAGTGGACTGGTCTTTCAAGGAACAGATTATGACCTGAATCCTTCTAACCCACGGTCTGGAGGATTTGAAGGTAGATTGATCCTTGAGTTCCGCCTCTGATCACTGTTACATAGAAATAAAAAGGGCTGGTCGATCGACCAGCCCTTTCTGTTATCTGCCCTTTCGATCTATTTCATCGCCGCGAACGCGTTTGTCAGATCCGAGATAAGATCATCGACATGCTCTATCCCGACCGACAGTCGTATCAGATTATCCGTGATCCCGTTCGCCTCGCGGACATCTTTCGGTATCGAAGCGTGCGTCATCGCCGCCGGGTGGTTTATCAGCGACTCCACCCCGCCCAACGACTCGGCCAGAATAAAGACCTTCGTCGAGGTCACGAACTTCTTCACCCGTTCAAAGTCAGCCTTGACAGTAAATGACACCATCCCACCGGGCATGGTCATTCCATTGGCGACCGGCTTACCATCGATTCCGGGGAAAAAGATCTTGTCGACCGCGTCGACCGTCTCAAGATACTCCACCACTTTCATGGCATTGATGGAGTGCCGCTCCATCCGGATATGCAGCGTCTTGAGCCCGCGAATCACCAGCCAGGACTGGAATGGATCAAGCACCCCGCCAACCGCAAACTGATTGAAACGGACTCGCTCGGCCAGCGCTTCGTCATTGACAACCAACGCGCCGGCAATAACGTCGCAATGTCCGCCCAGATATTTCGACGCCGAATGATGAACTATATCCGCTCCCAGTTCCAGCGGACGCTGGATATAGGGGGTCGCGAACGTATTATCCACCGCCAGCAGGATGTTGTGCTTTTTCGCGATAGCCGCAACCGCCGCGATATCGATGATCTTCATCAGCGGGTTGGTCGGTGTTTCCGACCAGAAAAGCCGCGTATTCGGCTTGACCGCTTTTTCGAAATTGGCAGGGTTCGTGCCGTCGATATAGCTGAAATCGAGTCCGAAATTCCGCATCAGCCGTTCAAACAGGCGGCGCGTCCCGCCATAGAGATCGTCAACCGCCACAACATGGTCCCCCGATTTCAGCAGGTCGAGCACCGCGTTTAGAGCCGCGAGCCCGGACGAAAAAGCGAATCCATGCGAGCCTCCCTCGAGGTCCGCCAGGATCTCTTCCAGCGCCGCGCGTGTCGGGTTCGCCCAGCGGGAATAAACATACCCCGACTCATCGCCGGGATAGCCGACTCGATAGGTTGAGCTGGGGAATATCCCCTGCGTCACACCACCGGTATGATCAGCGGCGATCTGTCCCGAGTGGATCGCCTTGGTTTCGAAACGGAAATTCTTCCAGCGTTTATCTTTGCTCTCCATTAGAGGAGTCCTTTCTCACGCATCCAGCTATCTGAGTACATTTTGCTGATATATTTCGACCCGGAATCAGGAAGGATCACAATGACAATCTTATCCTTGCCCAGTATCTTGGCGTGTTGTAGCGCGACATGGACGGCCGCCCCGGATGACCCGCCTGCCAATATCCCTTCTTTTCGCGCCAGGTCACGCCCTGCGAGAAAACACTCCTTGTCATTCACCTGGTAGATCTGGTCGATGACCGAGAAGTCGATTGTCGGGCAGAGCATATCCTCGCCGATCCCCTCGACCAGATAAGTATGCGGTTCGGTCATCGTTTTGTCTTTGTGATATTGGTAATAAACCGACCCGATCGGGTCAGCCGCCACCACCTGGATCTTCGGATTCATCTCTTTCAGATATTTTGCCGTACCGGAGACCGTCCCCCCTGTTCCTATCCCGCCGACAAAAACATCGAATTTGCCGCCGGTCTGCTGATACAACTCCGGGCCAGTGATCTTGTAGTGTGCCTCGATATTGTCGAGGTTGAAATACTGCCCGATCATGTAGGAATTGGGGGTCTCTCGATGTATCCGCTTGGCGGTTTCATAATAGCTCTCCGGTGACTCGGCCGGGACCGCAGTCTTGCAGATATGTACTTGGGCGCCAAACGCCTTCAACGTATCCACCTTCTCATTTGACATCTTGTCCGGGATTGTCAGGATGGCCTTGAACCCGTTCACCGCCGCGAACATCGCCACCGCCGCGCCGGTATTGCCTGATGTCGCCTCAATGATGGTCCCACCCGGCTTCAGGTCGCCGCGACGGATCGCCTGCTCAAGGATATACACCGCCATCCGGTCCTTGACCGACCCGGTCGGGTTAAGAAACTCCAGCTTGGCAAGCACGGTTGCTTCAACCCCGTACTCTTTGGGCATCCGCTGAAGGCGGACCAGGGGGGTATCCCCGATCGTCTGGGTGATGTTGTCGGCGTAAAATCGGTCGGTCATGGTCCTGAACTTTCCTTGAGAGGTTGCTGTTATCGCCTCGACGGGCCGAAACCGGCGGCCGGGCTTTGTATATGACTAACACCCGCGGCGGTGAATCGTTCAGACTTTCGAGGCCGCG
>JAYRFH010000205.1:0-23733 GCA_041908405.1 Candidatus Zixiibacteriota bacterium | reverse complement strand
TACAGCTTTTGACCATCCGGCGAAATAGCCATCTGACCAAAGCCAATACGAGTCTGAGGGAGCGGCAGGGTTACTGAGTCGATCTCTCTCGTCAGCGTGTGAAATCGGAAGCAGTTGAAATCGTTGTCGGGAATCAGGGCGTAGACTATGTAGTCCTGTTCCGGGGAAGGATCTGGGTCGTTCGGGCTATCACAGGTCAGGACTAGTCCGGCCAGGCAAGAGACGATGATTTGAATTGAGCGCGACATACAACCTCCCGTTCACACTATTCAACGTTTACCTCACCAAGTTTGTCAAGAGTTTCCATGGCTATCTGAAATAAGGTTGATACGGACCGCCTTTGACTGCCAACAGAGCGATTGCACTCATAGTTAGTCCCGAATTATGCTCTCTCAGAAGTCAGTAACCGCTCCTAGTGCATTTTCTTGCGAAAAAGTGGCAATCCCTGTAAGTTTAGGCTTGATTCTTCATCTAGCCTGCCGATAATTTCACTATCTGATTCCATTTGCACACTGGAAAAATATGGCACGTACAAAGACAAAAATACTGGTAATTGACGATGACCCAAAGGTTTCATGGATCCTTTCCGAAGGATTGTCCTCGAGCTTTGAGTTTGTGTCCGGACGCGACGGGATTGAGGGGATCCAGATGGTCTCCACCGAGCGTCCCGACCTGATCCTCCTCGACATCAAAATGCCCGGCATGACCGGCCTTGAGGTGCTCGAGAAACTGAACAAGGTGGAAAACCGCCCCGAAGTTATCATGATATCGGGACATGGCGAGACCAAGAATGTGGTCGAGGCGGTCAAGCTGGGGGCGGCCGAGTTCATCGACAAGCCGTTTGATGTCCGCGAGGTTGAGACTCGCATCAATGCGGTGCTGGAACGGGTGAAACTTCGCCGCGAAGTAAGCGACCTGAAACGGGAGCTCCAAACCAAATCGAACTACTCGAATTTTATCGGCGATTCCGCCGCGATGAATAAAGTCAAAGCGCTGATCGAACAGGTTGCCGACTCCGAGCTGACCGTGTTGATCCGGGGTGAATCCGGTACCGGTAAAGAGATCGTGGCGCGGTCGCTGCATCAGCTTTCGGCTCGTCGGGATGCCGCATTCGTGAAAGTTAACTGCGCGGCGATTCCGCGAGACCTTCTGGAAGCCGAGCTTTTCGGCTATGAAAAGGGAGCGTTCACCGGCGCGCATAAAACCAAGCAGGGGCGGTTTGAGCTGGCCAATCGGGGGACGATCTTCCTCGACGAAATCGGCGATATGCCTCTGGAATTGCAGTCAAAATTGCTGCAAGTGCTCGAACAGCAGGAGTTCGTCCGGGTCGGCGGGATTCAGAATATCCATGTCGATGTCCGGATCATCTGCGCGACCAACCGGAATCTGGAGCAGGCGATCGCCGAGCATGGCTTCCGCGACGACCTCTTCTATCGTCTGAACGAGATCACGCTGTATTTGCCGTCGCTTCGTCAGCGCAAAGAAGATATCCCGCTTCTGGTGAATCATTTCCTCGAGAAATACAATAAGCTCTACAAGCGAGATTTCTACCAGCTCTCCCCCGAGATCATTAACCAATTGGTCGCATACCACTGGCCGGGGAATGTCCGCCAGCTTGAGAATATGGTGAAGCAGGTGGTGGTCCGTGGGGATGAAACGATCATCGCCGAACTGATAGCGTCGTCCTCCATGCCGATTCCTGTACATGAGCCAGTCGGCGCGGCGGTGGGACATCGCGGGTTCGGAGCGTCGGAAGACGCGCCGGAACTGGTCCCTGCTGGTGAGCCGGGTGGCGACCTGTCGCTGAAGAATCGACTTGGGAAGACCATCGCGAGCGAAGAGAAGAAGCTGATAGCCGAGGTCCTGAACAAAACCAACTGGAACCGCCGGAAAGCGGCGGATATTCTGCAGATCAGCTATCGTTCGCTGCTTTATAAGATCAAAGATTACGACCTGAACGCAAAGTAAGCTGGTCTATTCCGGCTACTTGTTGCAGGGCAAGGGTCTCCGGCTATGCAGTGGTCTGCAGGCCAGGCCAATTTTTTCCGAAAATCTGTTTGCGGGGCTGATGTCGCGGACACGTCATATCCAACTGTATCACAACAACATATATGTGATACTACCCCACCCGAGAATAACCGCCGCGACCACAATGTTGATAACCTCCCGAGTTTGGGAAATGGAACAGTTCTTGCTGTGTAGAACCTGAACAAAGAGAGATAAACAGAAGTATTATGAGCCAGACAGACACTCGCCACCTGCCGCCGTCAGATTATAACACCTTCATGGTTCAGGCCGATCTCGAACTGAAGCGTGCTGAACGGTACCGTATATTTGTATCGCTCATCGTGCTGGATCTCTCGGTGGTGGCCAAACATCTGCCGAATGATGTCGCAAAGACGGTCGCCCAGATAATGGATGCCGCCAACAAGCGGATCCGTTGCACTGACACAGTCACTCTTCTCGATGATTCCCATATCGCCCTGTTGTTCCCTGAGACTCCCCGCCAGAACGCCATGATCGCCGGTCGACGGATCGCCGATATGGTGCGACGGACGCTTTCGGAGACGCTGGGGCAGAATGTGGAAGATGCCGTGCCGATGGAGACCGCATCGTATCCCGATGCCGCCGGCGCGAAATCAGTGAAACTGTTCTTAGAGGAACTGGCAAAGAAGAGCCGCAACTAGAGTAAAAGCAAAGTTTAGGTACCTGCTATCTTGTACCTACCTTACCTGTTAAAGGGCCATTCTCCCCTCGAATGGTCCTTTTGATTTTTCAGCCATTCAGTCGAGTCAGTAATTCCCCTGCCCGCGCTTTCGCCTGATCAAAATTGAGAATAGGCTCGTTGCGAGTCTCTTCGAGTATGGTCTTGAGCGAGGTATAGAACATGCCATCGATCTCGCGCTGTTCATGCATCAAGGTCACTACCAATGCCTCCCAGGGTTCCAGCATCGGGGTGAACGTCAGGCGGTTATGCCACGCGATGAAGTTCATGGCGCGGGAGAACGCGGCCGGGTCGGCGAATCTCCGAATATCGGCGTACGAGCGAAGTTTGTTCAGGTCGGTCATGGTAGAGCTATAACAGTGAGCGGCATCGACAGTTTCGCAAAGAAAAAGGCAGGGCGGCCGGCCCTGCCTTCTCTGTCACTTCAATGCGTTATTTTCTCTTGGTATACGTGGCGGCACCGGTATCGATCCAGGTTTTGCCATCGTCCATCGAGGCTTCCATCTTCCACTCGTAGGAGGTATCCGTACGGTTGAAGACGGTCATGCGGGAGAGATAGGCCTGACCCATCATGCGATCTTCGCCGGTCATGACGATCTGCTTGCCATCGTCGGTGCCGGTATAGATCGTGACACGCCCGGAGAGGTTGTCGATCCAGGTCGCCTGCCACTGTTTCAGTTCGCGATCATACGCCTGCAACATCAGGCCCTTGAACGCGGGCATATCGGGCATCATCGGATCACCGGAGTAATCGCACAGCAAGACAGCGCCGTCACAGGAATAGTTGTACGTCGCGACTGCCTTGGAATCCATCCACTGGGGGGCTTTCGGGTCGGGGCTCATGTTGAATTTCGAGGCAACATCCCAGGTGCCAACCAGGTTGGCGAGTTGCTGCATCTCTTTGGGCGGGCCCATTTCGGGCATGCCGGCCGGCGCGGCCGGTTCTTCGGCGATAGCCAGCGCCGCGCAGAACATCAGCGCACAGCAGGCCAACATCAGTTTCATCTTCTTCATACTCTCTCCTCTGTTCTATACTTTTTCCCGGGTGAGTTTATCAGGCTGCTTTTTTGACTCCGGCCAGGACGGCCTTGAACCCGGTGATCATTTCGGCCGCGGTTTTTTCGGGGCCGGTCAACTTGAAGAATAGGTTTCCTTCCGGTCCTTCGAGCACAGCCGCCGCCATCGTGTAATTGCTTTTTGGTTCGGTCGCGCCGCCCGGCATTCCGCCGCCGCCCATGGAGGCGTTGTACGATCCGGAGACCTCGACCCAGTGAATCTTCATGCCGCCAGCCTCGAACGATGACTGCTTGGCCTGCCCGGAGACATCGCCGCCATCGGCCGTCGACATCTGGCCGATCCATCGCGCGATATTGTCCTGCACGCCGCCACCGCCGGTAGGTCCAAAATAGAAGACGACCATCGTAGCGGAATCACTTTCGCCGTTGGTCGGGCCGTAAGCGAAAACCGCCTGACGCATACCGGACGCGCCGAAATTCTGCCAGTTCGATGGCGGAGTGAAGGTGACGCCGGCCACGGTGACCGGCTGGCCATCGAGTTTGACATCAGCATTGGCGGTGAATCCATCGGATCCGCTGTCTGATTTCTTTTCGCCGCACGAGACAAGGCCGAGCGCGAGTACGATCGCAAAGACTATCCGCAAAGCTTTCAAGGGCTCCTCCAGAATATGATTGGGTATGGACGATTACGTTATACGCAGATCTGTCAGGCGGAACATCCGTGTGTCGACAGATCGAACGGTGGGAGTATAGTGTGGGGATGTCTATTTTTCAAGCGGAAGAATCGACTGCGCTACATCATTGTACCACATACAACTGCAAAGTATTACTGGATCGCCGGTCTCACAACAGCCTCTTCCCCATCACCACTGACCGGTAGTTGGTGACATCCCACTGGATATATTCTTTGAATGCGTAGCCGATCCGTTCATACCAGGATATCAGATGAGTCGCGGTTTCGGCGGTATCGATAGAGATCTCAAAGACACCGTTTTCGCGCGCGAAGTTCTCCGCGTGCGACATGAGAGCTTTGGCTATACCCTGCCGCTGAAGTTCCGGCTCGACCCCCATTTGCTGCAGGTGCCCGACGCCCGCTGTCTCGATATAGGGCGACCCCTTCGCCACACCCGGCGGATTGTAGGTGATAGTCCCGACCATGCGGCCATCTTGCACCGCCACGAAGCAGTGACCGTTGGACACGCGGCGCCGGGTGGTGGCGACATCCTGGTGAGTCGCCAGGTAGCGTAGCCCCATGTCCGCAAGCTGTTTATAGGCGCGGTGAAGTAGCGCGGTCAGCTCGTCGAGCGAGTCCTCCGGCGAGAGCGGCCGGATGGTGACTGGTCTCAGATTCATGCAGTTTTCAGTGGTCGAATAGAGGTCATTGTACGTAGTATTCTATGCGGTGGCGACGCCGAAGTCAATCCGTCAGGATAGATGCGGAAAGCAAGTTGCCATCGCACTCCGAACGCCGTATGACCGGCAGAAAAAGAGGTGGGTATGTTTTGTCCAAATTGTCGCGCCGAATATACCGCGGGGATCACTCGCTGCGCGGATTGTGATATCGCTCTCGTCGCGGAGCTGACGCCCGAGGATGAAATGGATTACGTCGAGCTGGTGACGGTCGGGAGATTCACCAACGCTCCGCAGTTGGCGGTCGCGAAATCTCTGCTCGAGGACGCGGATATACAGTATTTCGCCAAGAATGAAGGGGTGATCGGATTGCTGGCGATGGGGCAGGTTGGGTTCAATCCGGTGGCCGGACCGATAGAGATACAGGTGCATCCGGATGACGCCGAAGCCGCGAGCGAAATACTCTCTGAAATGGAGAGTTCAGATTCCGACCATCCGATGGACCTCTCAGCCGACGACCAGTAGAAGCGCAAAGAATAGGATCATCCCGGTTGCTTGACCGAAGACGGTTCGACCGAAGGCTTGGCGTTCGCGGAAGCCGGGGCTTGCGCCATAACTTGGCGCAAGGTCTTGATGATCTCAACATTCTTGAAGGGCTTGGTGAAGTAACCATCCGCTCCTGCCGCCACGGCATCTGAAGCGACGAACCGTCCGGCATGCCCGGTCATCAGGATCACCGGAAGACCCGGCCACTTGTCCTTGCATTTCACCAGAAACTCCAGTCCATTCATGCCGGGGAGCTGAATATCAGAGACGACCGCGTGGACGGTATTCTCTTCGAGCAGTTTGAGCGCAGACTCGGCATCGAGCGCGGTGAAAACTTTGAATCGCTCCAGTTCAAGGGATAATCTGAGGATATCGAGAATAGTCGGTTCATCATCGACCAATAAGACGGCGCGGCGACCAGATTTGAGACAAGTCTCGACTCGCGAGAGGAGGATCATTTCGGCGAGCGGAAGCGTGACGACTGCGCTGGCTCCCTGTCCCTGCGCTTCTTTGACTCGGCCGATCTCGCAGACTTCGCACAGCATGATGACCGGTAGGTACTGGAAACGGGGATTCCTGCGGAGTTGTCGCAGAAACGCCAGGTCGGCGCCATTCTTGTCCCCAAGCGGGAGAATGAGCAGGTCGATATCTTTATCAAGACCGAGTTTCGTCTCCGCCTGACGGATATTGGTGTAGAACCTGACCTCGTAACCGGCTCCGGTGAGGGTACGGGAGAGAGTAGTAGCCAGGGCGTCCGAATTGGCTATTGCCCCGATGATCGCGCGAGATTCTTGAACCATGCCTCATGTCCTTCAAACGAGTGCAACTGTATCGTTCGAATTATCGGCAGAAGACGGGAGTTGCCTTACTTACAGGAGTTTATCGACCCGGAGCTTCACTGGCGCTCGTTTTGCAGGTCGAGATTCCTATGATGGAGGAAGTGTATTGATGCAATCGTACAGCTCACATGCTTGGTCAGTCGAGACGAAATTACTCGCCGAGATGCGATCCGGCGATCCAGCCAGTGGTCCAGGCGGCCTGGAAATTGTACCCGCCGGTGATGCCGTCGATATCCAGCAACTCCCCGGCGAAAAAGAGACCTGGCGAGAGTTTGCTCTGCATGGTGCGGAAATCAACTTCTTTGAGCGACACACCGCCGCAGGTGACAAACTCGTCTTTGAATTCCCCTTTGCCGATCACGGCGAACTGCCCGTGCAATAGTTCATCGCAAAGCGCGAGTGCCTGCGCGCGCGTGAGATTGCTCCAGGTACGGTCAAGCTCGATACCGGCATGCTCGGTCAGACGTATCCAGAGACGTCGCGGCAGAAAGAACGGCCCTTCGGACTGGATCTGCTTGACCGGATGTTTGGCGCGGTAGGCATCGAGAGAGACGCGTGCCGATTCGTGCGTGTGGTTGATGATCCAATTGATATGCAGGGTCGCGTGATAGTCGGAACGGTGCAGTTCGCGCGCGGCCCAGGCAGAAAGTTTAAGCACCGCCGGACCGCTGATCCCCCAATGCGTGATAAGGAGCGGCCCGGTCTGCTCGAACTTCTTCTGGTCAGGGGTGATCAGAGTCAGAGTAGCTTTCGGCACAGAGATACCGGTAATACCCTCAATTCGCCTATCAGTGATATTAAGAGTGAAAAGCGATGGAGCCAGCGGCGTGATAGTGTGCCCGAGTGACGCAGCGATCTTGTAGCCGGAGGGCGTACTTCCTGTTGCCAGGAGAACGGAGTCCGCGAGAATCGGCTCTCCTTCTTTGAGATGAAGCTCAAAGCGCGGTGAACCATCGCGCCTCAGGATCTCTTTCACCCGGGAGGCAAGTCGCAGTTCGACTCCGGCCTTTTCGGCGGAAGTCCTGAGGCAATTGGCGATGGTGGCGGAGCTATCGGTGATCGGGAACATGCGGCCATCCTCTTCGGCTTTCAGTTCCACGCCCCGCTCGGCAAACCAGGCGACAGTATCTTTAGGCTGGAAGCGGCTGAATGGCCCGCGCAGTTCCTGGCTTCCTCGCGGGTAGCCTTTGATGAGTTCTTTCGGCTCAAAGCAGTGATGGGTGACGTTGCATCGTTCGCCGCCGGAGAGAAGAACTTTGAGCAAGGGGCGGTGTGTCGCTTCAAGCAGGATAACCCTGAGATCTGGAAAGCACTCGGCGGCGCGAATCGCGGCGAAATAGCCCGCGGCTCCGCCACCTACGATAATAGCCTGCTTGTCTTTTTGGGTCTGCTTCACGTCGATAAGATAGAGAGTTAAATGCCCAGGGCTACTACATCATATCATCAGGGTCGATATCAATTACGATCTTGACATTGTTCGGCAATTTGAAGCGGGTCTCTTCGGATTCCCACTGAGTCAACATCCGCCCCAGTTGCACCTGCTGATTGGTTTTGATTATAAGATGTCGGCGGAACTGTTTCCGCAGGAAATACAGCGGACAGGGGTGCGGCCCGAGCAATTGCGCGGCGATACCGGCGTGGGCCAGCCGGGCCTTGAGACTTGCGTGGAAATCAAGCGCGACTGATTCAAGCGTTGATTCTTCTTCGGACGAAAAGATAATATTGGTCAACCGCACGAAGGGGGGATAGTCACACTCTTTGCGCGACTGAAGTTCGCGCGCGAAGAATGACCGGTAATCCTGTCGGGAGGCATCGCCGATAAGCGGCGATTCCGGCGCGTAGGTCTGGAATATAACTTCGCCTCGAATCCCGGCGCGACCGGATCTCCCTGCCACCTGAAGTAACCGCGCGAAGGTTTTCTCTGAGGAGCGGAAATCCGGAAGGTCTGCCCCGCTGTCAGCGCTGAGGACGCCGACCAACGAGACATTGGGCATATCCAGCCCTTTGGTCACCATCTGGGTTCCGAGCAGGAGATTGAAATCACGTTGCGCGAAAGAATTGAGGATGCGGTGCGCGGAGATACGTCCGCCAGCGGAATCAGAATCAAGGCGGATCGTTTTGGCTCCTTCAAACAGCTTCGGGATGGTCTCTTCCACTTTCTGCGTTCCCGCCCCCATGTAGAGTATGCGCGCCCCGCCGCATTGGTCGCACGTATCGTAGTTGGAGCGGATATGGCCGCAATAATGGCAGGTGAGGCGATGTCCCACTTTGTGATAGGTCATGCGGATATTGCAGTGCGGGCAGTGCGGGATATGACCGCAGTCGCCGCACCGGAGCATCGGTGAATATCCACGACGGTTCAAAAAGAGAATCACCTGGTGGTCGGCCAATATCCGCTTCTCGACTTCTCGCTTAAGGGGGAGTGAGACAAAGCTGGCTTCCCCCTTCGCTCCTTCGGTTCGCATATCTATTATTCTGACCTGAGGGAGAACCGCGTCGCCGGGGCGCTGGGTCAATTCGAGCAGTTGATATCGCCCCTGTTGGGCGTGGTAGTACGACTCAATGGATGGCGAGGCGGACCCGAGCAAGACCGGGATGTTGTTCTGTTTGGCGCGCATGATGGCCGAATCGCGGCCATGAAAACGCGGCGAGGGTTCATCCTGTTTGTATGAGCCGTCATGTTCTTCATCGACAATGATAAGTCCGAGATCCGGAAGCGGCGCGAAGATGGCGGAGCGTGGCCCGACCACAATCCGGTATTTGTCACTGCGGATACCGCGCCAGCTTTCGAGCCGCTCGCGGTCGGTCATGGCGGAATGGATGACAGTCACCTGGTCGCCGAAAAAGCCGCGGAAATAGGCGAGTGTCGCGCCGCTCAGCGCAATCTCGGGCGTGAGCACGAGCACTGTCTTTTGGCTGTCGACTACTGACTGCGCGAGATGACAGTAGACGATCGTTTTCCCCGAACCGGTGATGCCGTGGAGGAGAAATGCTTTGAATCCGGCGGTCAGCGCCGGCCTAATCGTGTCGGCCACCTTCTGCTGTTCCTCGGTCAGGCATATTTGGCGGACCTCTTCGCGCCCTTTGATGAAATCGAGCGGGTGAATATCTTTCGCTTGAACGGGGATCACTAATCCAAGTTTGATCGCCTTGCCGAGGTAATGTTCGCTCCAGCCAAGTTCTTTCAGTTCGAGGCGAGTCTTTTCACCGCCGAACAGAAGTGGCGGAGTTTTCCCTTTGGCGGCGAGGGCGGAGATATCCGCATCCTCGCGCATGCGGTAGCCAACCACCCGGCGCGTGTCCTCGGAAGAATCCCCTTCCCATATCTCTTCGATAACTCCGTCTTTAAGCAGTTTCCTGAACGCGGTCTTGCCGGTCAGGTGAATCGCCTGCATTGTCGCGGCCGATATTTTTTTGCCGGGTTTGTAATACGAAAAGAGAGAGTTGGGAACAGGCAATTTCTGCTCTGTCCAGCGATATTTCACTTCGACCGCGGACTTGAGCATCGAAGGGAGCGCGCACGCGAGGACATCGGCAGGGTTGGCGAAATAGTAATCCGCCATCCAGTGGCAGAACGCGAACAGCTCCGGCGAGAAGAAGGATTCTTCGTCGAGCGTTTTGATGACCTGCTTGATGGTGACACCGTCCGGTGGCGATTGGGCAGGGCAGAGGTAGTATCCGAGCTTTTTCCCTTTCCCGAACGGGACCAAGAGTCGCTGACCTTTGGTCAGTGTGCCAAGTTCCGGCGGGAGCGCGTAGGTGAACGCGCGGCGCATCGGTCCGGCAATAGCGACGGAGATGAGGGGCTGGGATGACATAGTCTGAATATAGAAAAGGCAGGACCATCAGTCCTGCCTTTATTTTCAAAACGTGATATTGCGGCTTACTTGAGGTGTTCTTTGGCTTTAGCCGCTTTAGCGGTCTGGCCTTCCTCGGTGTACAGGTCGGCGAGACGTTCCCAGACCTGGCGGTTGTCCGGCTCAAGTTCGACCGCTTTCTCGTACGCCACGATCGAATCCTTGAACTTCTTCAAGTTCAACTGGGCATCCCCAAGCGAGATCCAGTGCGAGGCCTTGTTTGGTTCAAGCTCGGTCAGTTTGGCGAAGGCCGCCGAGGCCCCGGCAAAGTCGTTGGTCACAAACGCGACCACGCCGTACTCTTCGACCGCAACCAGGTTGGTCGGGTCATTCTCAAACGCCCGCTTGAAATAGACCTTGGAGGAATCAAACAGCGCCGCGCGCTGGTCGGTCCATTTCTTTACAGAGGCGTCATCCTTACGCTCGCGCGCCGCGGAGGTTGAATCATTCGCCCAGATACCAAGCTGGTTAAAGTACTGGCCTAGTCCGAGCAGTGCATCCGCATGGTTGGGGTTCATCGCGAGGATCTGACGATGCACGGCCGCCGCTGAGTCATACATCTTGCAGTTGTTGTAGCAGACGGTCAGGTTCAGGAGATTGCCGGTATCGGACGGCTGGTGTCTGCCGTACTCTTTGAGGTACGGGATCGCTTCACAATACTTGTTCTCGCCGAGGATATTGTAGGCGATCTGGAGAAGGATCTGCGTAGAGTCGGCGGTGTATTTCAATCCGCGCTGCAGCCATTCGTTGGACGCGGCCAGATTCCCCTGTTTTTCAGCGATCGAACCGGCGAGCATATATGCCTTGTTATCGGTGGAGTCGAGGATCAAGCAGAGCGCGACATTGGCCAGCGCGGAATCACCCGCCGCCTGGACCTTCTTCATATAGTAGGCGCGACCGGATGAGTCGGTCTCCGGCTTGATCTCTTTCAGCGATTCTTCGATCGTGCCAAGTTGCTCGATCCCCTTGTTGTAGAAGACGCGCCAGTACTTGACCTGCGTTGAGTCGGCCTTTTCGATGAACTTCGAACAGTCCTTTTTGTATTTGTCCTTTACGCCTGGATTGTTGCAGGCATAGTGGAGGGAGTCTTTGTAGAGCGCCAGATGTTTGACCCACATCTCCTTGTCGGACATCTTGGCGGACTTCTCGATGAAGTCCACGGCGATCTGGTTCATCCAGAGGTAGCCTTCCGGATGCGGGCCGTAGTTCATGAAGAGCGAATCCAGCATGGCCATCGCCTCGCGATAGCGTGTGGTGTCGCCCGACACGATGGCGATCTGGGATGATTCGATATAGGCCTTTTCAGGGAGTTTTCGCCCCTTCCGCTGGGCATCCGCCGTGCCGGCGACCATTCCCAGCGCCAGGACCAATATCAACAACCTCATGAATGTCTTCAACTTAGACCTCCTAATAGTCGATACCACCGTACAATTTCGGCCAAATGTAACATTTATCACAAGCCTTGTCAACGTTGCCGGCTAGTACGTAAACCGGACCTTGTATTTGGCGATCACGGTCTGGTCGGCCGGTACCGCTATATCAAACGTCAGGGTCGACGCGTCTTTTCGCTTGTATTCGAAGCTGGAAGAGAGAACCTCAAATGTCCCGTACAGCTTCTTCTCAACCGAAATAGTCACCGCTTCTTTCTTATGGTTGCGGAATTCGACCTCATACTCCCGTTCTTCGACGCGGTCGGAGATGCGGGTCTGGGTCATCATCCGCTCCTCGGCGGCGATATCAAAAGCGTAACCGACACGCAGGTCAACCTCTTCGTCCTTGGGCGTGTGGTCGATGAGGTCCTCGCCAAGAAGAACCAGTGAGCCATCGGTGTCGGCCTTAAAGATCCTGACCCGACCGGCCGGAAGCGGCATGCCAAGCCCGGTCTGCTGTGAGTTCTTGAATTTCACCGCCACCGCGACCTGCTTCTGGTTTTCTTCCGGCTTGTAGACATAGGCTTTTCTCACCGAGGCGGTCGCCGGGTCAAACAATGATATCTGCTTTATCTCTTTGTCCAGGACAGTTGCCTTACGGGGGAGCGTGTACATATGGTATTCGAAGAACTGTTTCTCTTCGAATCCGGCCGCATCCGCAACCGCAGAAAGCTCCATCCGTCCTTTGTACATTGGCTGAGGCGGCTGGGAGGCGCGTGAGATATCTCCCGCGATCAGTTTGAGCGAGGCATCTCGGTAGCTCTTGCCGGAGAAATTGTTGATGGAGGACCATCCGGAGAGACCGAGCGAGGTCTCTTTCTCATTCAGCACGCCGACATATTCGGCGTTCCAGCTCATCCCGCTCGTCTGGTAGCCGACACGCAGGTCAACCTTGCCATCGGCAGTGGAATTGTAGAGCCAGTTGAGGGTCGGACGGGTGATGAGGCCATCGGGGAGCGACGGGAAATTGACCTCGGTGACTTTCGCCGCAGTGACGATCTTCACTTTGCCGGATGCATCCATCAGCGTGATCGCGCCGCCATTGTAGGCGAGAAGTTTGCCGCTGTAGACTTTGCCGTCTTCGTCCACAAGTTCGATCTGCTCATCGATATACTTTTGGTACATCTGCTCCGGGCTGACCAGATCATAGGCGTAGTTTTGTTCGAGGATAGTCAACTTGGAGTTGCCGCCGGGTAGTTCGACACGGACCGAAGCGGCATCAATGAGCGCGGGGACATCGGTGAACGCGATACGGTTCGTCCCCTTTTTGATATCGAGCGAACGGGTTTCGCTGACAACGCCCAGATTATTATTGTAAACTGTCACTGCCATGTCTGCTGCCTGAACGGCCGAAACCGCCAGCAACAACATCCCGAGGCATACTATTCTCTTCATCTCTTTACCTACTCCCTTTATACCCATCTGCGTGCTTTTCATAAGACATTTCTCTCCGTCTGTCTGTTTACTACATCCCTATACTCTGGCGCAAGAAAAACCTTCCCGCGAAATCACCGTGATTCGCGGAATCTATTGATAGTCATATGGATACAGGATTCAATCGCGGCCGTTTCCGGATTGGTGGCGGGCGTGGTGAATTCGCCATTAACCGGGTCGATCTGCGCGTAGATCTGGCTATATAATGAGTAGATCAACTCCAGACTCAACTGGTAGCGGGGTGCCAGCATCGGTAAGGTCTGGTCGACTACTCGTCTCGCCCGCTTCTGATATTCACCGGCGATGCGGTGATAGGTGGACATGAGGCCGCGAAGTTCGCTTGTCACTTTTTGCTCAACCGCCAGTTCGCGGAGTTTCTCTTTGGTGAGACCATTCTGCCGCAGGATATCATCAGAGAAATAGTTGAGCCCTTCGCGCTGGTCTTTTTCGAAATCCCGCATGAGATGGACAAGATAAGAAAAGATGGCCAAGGGTCGGGCGGCGAGGCGAATGTCATAGGATGGGGCCTGACGATTCCCTGCCTCTCCTCGCACACCGCAGAGGTGCATGAAAACCGCGGCGGGTGAGATAGCGGCACCTTCGCTATATCTTAGAAATGTGTGGAAGGACGAAAATCCGTTATGCGTCAGGTCGTAGACCATCGCGCGGCAAAGACGCTCCCATGGCCAGAACGGTATCCGATACTCCTGGACTGTAGCAAGAAACTGAGCTGTGAATTCGTCGGATGACCTGCCGGTCAGGGCATCGATGACCCATTGATTGATGCCCGCCTCAATCGAGGTCACTTCTTCCGGCGTGATCGGGGACTGCTCGGCCCGGCGGTGATCAACCAGGTCATCGATCATGCGCATCGAACGGTAGCAGACGCGGAAGGCGGCATAGCGATCCTCTTCCCAGACACGTGCCGCGATATCCAGGATCGGGTTGGTCAGGATGGCGCTGAAATCGAGATGAGTGGCAAAATCAAGCCGTGTCGAACTCTCTCTCATAGGTGTGGGGGAATATACACAGAGCGGCTGGCCACCGACATTTTTAATTTCATGAGCGGTTTGGATTGTATACACTTAAGCAACCATGAGCGAACCGGTTAGACTGCTGATTCTCACCCACAATTATCCCCGTTTTCAGGGGGACTTTGCCGGCGTTTTTATCTCTTTGCTCGCCCGCAAGCTCTCCGAACACAATATAGCGCCGGTGGTGCTCGCCCCGCACGATGCCGGCCTGCTAGAATATGAGATACTGGATGGCGTTCCAGTGTACCGTTTCAGGTATGCCGTGACCGATGCTGAAGAAACCATCGCTTATCGCGGCGCTATGCACCAGTTAGTGCTGGGATCAGTCGGCGGGATTTTTCAATTCAAGCGATTCCTCGACGCATTCCGAAGCGCCGCATTCAAGATAATCAGGGAACAGAGGATTCAGGTTGTCTCGGGCAATTGGCTGGTGCCATCGGGGATCGTCATGAAGACCATCGCCGCGAAGACAGAGTTACCACTGCTTCTCTCCTCGCATGGGACAGATATCCGATTGATGTCGAAATACGCCAAGCTCTCGCGACTCTATTTCGGCGGATTGACTAAGAGGCTGTATCGGTGGACGGTTGTGTCATCGTATCTGCGCGATGAGATAGCGGCGATGGAGCCATCAGTCGCTAAATTGCTCGAAGTCCTCCCCGTGCCGCATGATGAAACGATCTTCTATCAGGACCCGACAATCCAGCGCAACGAGAATCTGATAGTAGCGGTGACCCGCTTCACCGATCAAAAACGCGTGGATTTTCTGATAAAGGCATTTGCGCTGGTGACGGAAAAGCATCCTTCGGCGAGGCTAGAGCTATACGGCGGTGGACCACTACAATCGCAAATTGAGGCGCTCATCGCTCAATTCGGCTTGAAATCTTCCGTGACCATCAACCCGCCGATTCCGCAGAAGGAATTGCGGAATGTCTACAACCGCGCCGCGATATCGGTACTTAATTCGTATCGCGAAGGATTTGGGCTGGCGCTGTCTGAAGCGATGATGTGCGGCGCGTGCGCGGTAGGAACTCGTTCTGGCGGAATCGTAGATATCATCGAGGATAACAAAACCGGGCGACTGGTTAATCTGGATAACAGTTCGCAACTTGCGGACACGTTGCTCGACCTGTTAAAGAATTCTGCCAAGCGTCAATCGTTGGCGGCGGCGGGACATGCCAAGGCGCACGCTACGTATGCGTCTGGGCCGCTCGCGACCAGGTTTGCGTCGCTGGTACACGAAGCCGCCTCTACCAGACGCTAGTAACCTACCCTACTTTTCCCAGCACTCCACGTAGATGCGGCAGTCGCTCCGCCTCACCCAATGAACTCAGATCGATATCGATGCGCGGTGAGCCCAACAGCGAGAACTCCATCGGGCGGTCAGTTCCTTTGCGCAATGCCTCGACTTCGGGTCGGGTCAGGCGGCGGTTTTCACCGAAGAAGAGATTCACTCGCCCGGCACGTATCTTGACCTTCTCGACCTCAAGCATCGACGCGGCGATCTTGACCGCGGTCGCTTCGACCAGATTGACCGCGGATTGCGGCATCCGCCCAAATCGGTCGGTCACCTCGTCGCGAATCTTCTCAACCTCGTCGAGATTGCGGGCATCGGCCAGGCGGCGGTAGACATCGACCTTATGCTGGCGGTCATTGATATACTCGTCGGAGAGGTAGGTTTCGATATCGATCTCAAGTTTGGTTTCGGGGAGTCGCTGGATCTCCTCGCCGCGGAGCTCGGCGACAGCCTCTTCGAGCAGACGGTTATACAGGTCGTACCCGATCTCCTCGATGAAGCCTGACTGTTTTGGGCCGAGGATAGTCCCCGCGCCACGTATCTCCAGATCACGCATCGCCAACGCGAAGCCGGAGCCAAGGTCAGAGTGCGCCTCAAGAGCGCGAAGCCGTTTGATAGCGTCACGGTTGAGCATCCGCATCGGTGGCGTGAGCAGATATGAGTAGGCACGACGATCCGACCGGCCGACCCGTCCCCGCAACTGATACAACTGCGCCAGCCCGAAGCGGTCGGCACGATTGATGATGATCGTGTTGGCGTTCGGAATATCCAAACCCGATTCAATGATCGACGTGCAGAGTAGAACATCGAAGCGCTTCGCCATAAACGCCAGCATGATCCCCTCCAACGTCCGCTCATGCATCTGGCCATGCGCCACCGCGACTTCGACTTTCGGCAACAGCTTCTTCAGATATTCATGCATTGCCTCGATCGTCTGCACCCGGTTGTGCACAAAAAAGACCTGCCCGCCGCGTTCTAATTCGCGCAGGATGGTTGTGCTGATCACCGCCGGGTCGAATTCGGCGATCTCGGTGATGATCGGCAGGCGATCTTTCGGCGAGGTGTTTATCAAACTCATGTCGCGCGCCCCCATCAGCGACATCTGCAGGGTGCGCGGAATCGGGGTGGCGGTCATCGCCAGCGTGTCGACAGTCGCGGCGATCTCACGCAGTTTCTCTTTGTGCTTCACGCCGAAGCGGTGCTCTTCATCGATTATCAGCAGCCCCAAGTTGGAGAAATTGACATCTTTGGAGAGCAAACGGTGGGTGCCGATGACCAGGTCAACTTTGCCGGCCACGACCCGCTTGACTGTCTCCAACTGTTCCGCCCGACTGCGGAACCGTGAGAGTAATTCGATCTTGAACGGATAGTCGCGCAAGCGCTCAGAGAAGGTCGTATAGTGCTGTTGCGCGAGAATGGTGGTTGGCACCAGAAGCGCGACCTGCTTGCCGCCATCCATCGCCTTGAAGGCCGCTCGAATGGCGACCTCGGTCTTACCGTAACCGACATCGCCGCAAACCAACCGGTCCATCGGATTCTCAATCGAGAGGTCGCGCTTGACATCATCGATCGCCTTCTGCTGATCCGGAGTCTCATCGTAGGGGAAGGATGCTTCGAGCTGTTTGAGCCAGACGGTATCTTCGCCGAAGGCATGTCCCGAGCGCGTTTTGCGCGCGGCGTAGAGCCGGATAAGCCCCTCGGCCATGTCGGCGATCGCCTTTTTGGTTTTCGCTTTGAGCTTTTCCCAGCCCGGGCCGCCCAGCGCGGTCAGTTGCGGCGCGGAATCCTTGCCCGAGTATTTGGAGACGCGGTTGAACTCTTCGATCGGGACATACAACTTGTCCGTCCCGGCGTATTGCAGAAGCAGGCAGTCGCGATTCCGCTTGTCGACAGTCAGAGTCTGCAGTCCGAGATACCGCGCGATACCGTATTCGGTATGGACGACGAAATCACCTTTGGTCAGGGCGGAGTAGTCGGATATCGCCACTCCTTCGCGGAATTTCTTGCGATGTATCCTTCGATGATGCCGGCTGAAGATCTCATGGTCGGTCAGGACAACAAACTTCGCGTCAGGACAGGCGAATCCCGCGCGAATCGAGACAACCTCGACATGCGGACGGTCTTCTAAGGATGCCTTCTGCTGGATAAGTTCATCGAGGCGCGCGGCCTGGCCCTCGTTGTCGGTTGTGATGACATACTCTATCCCCTGCGCGCGATATTCTTTGATCGCTTTACCCAGAAGGTCGAGGCGAGCATTAAACGACGGATGCGGCTGGCAATTAAACGCGATCAGATCAGCTTTGGCGCCACGGAACGGCAGATGATTGATGAAGGTTTTGGTCTCAAGTCGCTCAAAAACAACCTCCGGCGACAAGTAGTATTCGGTCGGCTCAGGGAGTCTGCTTAGTCGTTCGCGAAGTCGCGCGTGGAGTGACTCGGCTTCAAGGATGACCGCGTCAGCTTCTTCCTTAAGCGATTCCTCATTTTCCAGAAGTATCACCGCGTTCTCCGGGAGATAGTCGAGCAGAGAGCCCTGCTTGAGGCCAAAGAGAACGGAGAGCCATTCCAGCCCCGGGAGTTCAGGGTCATTGAGGTAGCGGTGCCGGATATAGTCGGCATCCTCTTCGGGGAGTTTCGCCAGTTCCTCTTCGAGCGTCTCCTGCGTGATCGGGATCTCCCGCTTGGGGAGTACCGTCACTCGATCCACCTGCCCGACGGTTCGTTGATTGCCAACATCGAAATAGCGAATCGTCTCAACTTCGTCGCCAAACAACTCAACACGAACAGGATATTCTGAACCGGGGGTGAAAAGGTCGATCAAACCACCGCGGCGGGCGAAATCGCCGACCTCCTCGACCAGCGGAACACGCTTGAATCCAAGCTGTACCAGCCGCTCGACTATTTCGTCGATATCGATCTCTTTACCAACCTCGATATCAACGCGGCTCGAATCAAGGGTCGGCGCGGGGATGGTCGGCTCCATCAGCGCACGAAGTGGACAGACCACGACTGAGAGGCGACTATCGATCAGACCGGCGAGCGTACTGATGCGTTGCCCCATAATCTCGCCGACCGGAGCCTTGAAATCATACGGGAGAATCTGGCGCGATGGATAAAACGCGAGCCGTTCGTTGTTCATCAGGAAGAGCAGGTCTTCGTGAAGTTCCGCGGCTTCATCGGTGGAACGCGTCACCACGACAATCGGACGGTCTATCCGCTGTTCTAGGGCGTGAATGAGAAATGCCTCCGCTGAACCGGCTAAACCGGCAATCTCGATCCGGCGGCTGTCTCCCAGTAGTCTGGCTTGGAGTTCCTTCACCGGCGCGAATTGCTGCCAAAGAGACAGCAATGAGTGGAAACGGGTCGGCGGGTGCGGCGAGTTATGATGAGTCGCTGTTTTCATTCTTTCCGATACGCCAAAACCCACCTTCGCGGGTGGGGTAGGAGTGTAAATGACTGGTTCGAGTCTGCCGGTCTTCAGCGACTCAGCAGACAACACAAAAGCCCCGATCACGCTGGGATCGGGGGTGTCTAAATCTCGCCCAATATATTGGACGGAAGTTCAAATGTCAGGTAAGAAATCGGTCAAAGAACGGTTCAGCCGTTCGTGCCGTACAGGTCGCCATCGACCTCCACCTGGTCGTACGACTTGTCTTTCGCTTCATACAGCACCAATATAGTCACCCGCCGGTTGCGGGCATCGGAAGGATTCTCGGCGATCATCGGGAACTTGTCGGCGTAGCCGCGGACTTCGCGGACCTGGCCCGAATACAGACCCGAGACTTCCATCAGTTCGCGCGCTGAATTGGCGCGATCGGCCGAAAGTTCCCAGTTGGTGTAACCGGTTCTGTCGGCGAAGGTGTTGTCGGTATGTCCCTCGACTACCAGATGGTTCTGCAGTTTGCCCAGTTCCTGAGCGATGATCATCAAAATGACCGCGCTCTTCTGCAGGAGTTTATTGGAGCCGGGTTCAAAAAACGCGGCGGCATCTTCGGATTCATTCAAAATGATCCGCAGGCCTTCTGAGGTCATCTGGATGCGGATATTCTTCTTGAGACGCTCGAACGCTTCCTGCTTTTCAAGTTCGGTGAGGATATTGCGGGCGGCGGCGGAAAGTTGTTCTTTCTCCGACTCCGACGGCAGGTTTTCGTTTTTGATCGGATTGTTCACCAAACCCATGGTAGGGTCATCAGCATTGATCACCTGGGCGGTCCCTTTGAGGACACCGGAGCGGCCTTCATGGTTGAACTTGCCCGGGTCGCGGAAATAGCCGGCGACGGCTTCCTTGACATCATCTTTCTGTCCCACCAGCCACATCACGAGGAAAAAGCACATCATGGCGGTCATGAAATCCGCGAATGCGACTTTCCATGCCCCGCCATGGTGACCATGGCCACCATGCTTTTTCTTCTTGATGATGATCGGTTGGGTTTCGTCGGCCACGGTTTACTTCTTCTTCGATTCGTTACAGGCTTTTTCCAATTCCGTGAATCCAGGGCGAACCTCGGCGAACAATGTGCGACGCGCGAACTCAACCGCGATGACACCCGCCACTCCCTTGTGGAATGAGAGAAGCGCGTGCTTCATGCACCCGAGATACTGCTTGTTGTCGTTGATGCGATGGGTCATGCTCGCGGCTAATGGCCCAACAAAGCCGTAACATCCCAAAATACCAAGGAAGGTTCCGACCAGAGCGGCGGCCACTTTATGGCCGATTTCTTCGGGCGGGCCGTTGATCGCGGCCATGGTCAACACCACTCCCAAAACCGCGGCGACAATGCCGAGACCGGGAAGGGAGTCCGCGACGGCGCTGAGCGCCTGCGGCGGGCGAAGTTCTTCGGTATGCAGGGTCTCGATATCCTCATCCATCAGGTCAGCCAGGTCATGCGGCTGGACCGAACCGGATATAATGACGCGCATGGTGTCGCAGAAGAATTCGACCGCGTGATGATTCGCCAGGAATTTGGGGTAGCGTTTGAATATCTCGGACTCTTTTGGATGTTCGATATGATTTTCCAGGCCGACCAGACCATCGCGACGGGCGACATTGAATATCTCGTACATCATGACGAGCAATTCGAGATAGTCCTTTTTGCCCAGTCCGGCGCCAAGGACACCTTTAAGCTGAGCGAAGATCCCTTTGATGACGGTCAATGGCGTCGCGATAAGCAATGACCCAAGTGCCGCGCCACCGATGATCATGACTTCGAGCGGCTGGTAGAGCGCGAGAGCCTGTCCACCCTCGAGCATAAATCCACCCAAAACGCCGCCGATTACGACAAACGCGCCAATGAATATGAACATAGTATGCCTTAGAGCCCCAGTTGTTTACTTGTCCTGGACCGACCTGTTTGCATATAATTATCGGCAGGCGGCCCCGAAACTGTAGGAGCCCAGCGGCTTCCGCCCGACCGGTAGGGATATGGAGGGTCGCGCTCAGCTCCATGTATTTCTTATAGATAGAGGAGAGTATCATGAACCCATCAAGATTGCTGACCTACAAACGCTCCCGATTGCTGATGGTCATGCTGGGAGGGCTCGCCCTCTATGAGATCGCCCTGGCCGCCGGTGGCGGTGATTCCGGGCATGGCGGCGAAGTTCTGAATGTCCTCCTCGAGCTGATCGTCATTCTCCTCGCGGCCAAACTTGGCGGCGACCTATTTGAGCGGGTCAATCAGCCGGCAGTCCTGGGTGAGTTGATCATCGGGATGCTCATCGGCAATGCCCATCTGGTCGGCATCAATCTCTTCCAGAATTTCGGCAGCAATGTCACGCTTGAGATCCTGGCCGAATTAGGTGTCATTATCCTGCTCTTCGAGGTCGGCCTGGAATCGACGGTTCGTGAAATGCGACAAGTCGGCGCAACTTCGTTGTTGGTCGCGATCCTTGGCGTGGTTGCGCCATTCTTACTGGGTTGGGGAGTCAGTATCATCTTCCTGCCCGAAGAATCCGAACTGGTGCACGCGTTCATCGGCGCGACACTGTGCGCGACCTCGGTCGGTATCACCGCGCGCGTGCTGAAGGATATCGGGAAAACCAGCTCCCGCGAATCGAAGATCATACTCGGCGCGGCCGTTATCGATGATGTGCTCGGCCTGGTGATCCTCGCAATCGTATCAGGTATCATCACCGCATCGTCGACAGGAGCCGGCGGGATCACAGCCGGCCAGGTGAGTTGGATCATTGGAAAGGCGCTGATCTTTATTGTGGGCGCGATCGTCATCGGGCAGTGGCTCCTGCCGAAGTATTTTCAGTTCGCGTTCAAGATCCGCGGCAAGGGAGTATTTCTCTCATTCGCATTGCTGGTCTGCTTTGGGCTGGCGTACGTTGCCGGGAAGATCGGCCTTGCGCCGATCGTTGGCGCGTTCGCGGCCGGTCTCATCTATGACCGGGTGGAGTATCAGGATTTCGAAGAACGCGAGAAGCACTCGATGGAGGAACTGATCTCCCCTATCGCCATCTTTCTCGTCCCGATCTTCTTCGTGCGCATGGGAATGCTAGTCGACCTGACGACTTTTGCGCAAGTCGAGATACTCGGCTTCGCGGCGGTGATGACCATCGCGGCGATCATCGGCAAGCAGGCCTGCTCACTGGGTGTGTGGGATAAGCAGACGAATCGGTTTGCGGTCGGTCTCGGCATGATCCCGCGCGGCGAAGTGGGGCTGATTTTCGCGGGAATTGGCGCGAAACTGGTGCTCGATGGTCACGCGGTAATCTCTCCTTCGACCTATTCCGCGGTGGTGATCATGGTGATAGTGACGACGCTGGTGACGCCGCCGTTGTTGAAGTGGTCGATGATGAAGCGGTCATCGTGACCTGGACAACGGTTCGACTGTCAAGGGCTTGTGTGCTACTTTTACGCTATCGGACAAGGGTTTAGCGAATTATTGGGGAATTGCGAAGCAATTGTAAGTGAGCGCTTGACACGGGGGTCGGGAACGGTATATTGGCAATCCTGATCGCGGGGTGGAGCAGTCTGGTAGCTCGTCGGGCTCATAACCCGAAGGTCGCAGGTTCAAATCCTGCCCCCGCCATTTAATCAAGCTCCACGGGATCAATCACTTGACCAAATGAACGTGGATTAGTAGAACCTGCAGAAGCGGGTCTTTCTAACAGTTTTCTAACAGAATTTCCAAAAACTGCAGAATCCAACTTCTCTGCCGCCTCTTTTTGTGTCCCGGGAAAGATGTGTCCGTACCGATCCAAAGTGGTGGTGGCACTTGCGTGCCCCAATTGGAACTGGACGAACTTGATATTTTCCCCGTTTGCAATCAGAAGCGATGCAAACGTGTGTCTCAGGTCATGGAAGCGTATGCGTCTGATTCCCGCTCTTTCTAAGGCCGGATGGAACTCTCGCTTAACCAGGTTGTCCGGATCAAGCGGCGTTCCGTTGTCGGTGCAAAACACGAGGTCCAGTTCCGACTTTGGCGTCTGCCGCTTGTGCTGCTCAAGCTGACTATTCAAGGTTGGCGACATGATGATCCGGCGAATCGCATTGCGCGATTTGGGCGTAACAAATGATCCGTTGTAAAGCGCCCTTCTCACACTGATCTGCGATGACCGCCAATCGATATCGCCCCACTTGATCGCCAGTAGTTCCCCGCGCCGCATGCCTGTGAGGACGGCTGTCAGAAACAGGGTGTAAAACGGTGCTCGCACCTGCTCCAAGAAAAGTCGAATTTCCTCTGGCGAGAGAAAATCCATCTCCTCGTGTTCGACGCGTGGCCGCTTCACAGCAAATGTCGGATCGTGACGAAGATACCCCCAGTGGATAGCGTGCTTGAACATCTCCTTCAGCGGCACCAGCATGTTGCCGACCGTCTTCGGACTGAGTTGACCCTGTGAGACCTTATCAGCAATAAACGATTGGATGTGGGCACCCGTGACTCGTTTTAGTCTGAGATCCCCCAAAGCCGGGATTAGATGTAATCGGAACATGTCGGAGTAGCTTCGGAAAGTCGACGCCTTGACAGATACCTTGGCGTAATCGGTCAGCCACTGGGCGGCGAAATCCGCGAATCGAATATTAGATTCCTCAGGCAGGATGCCCGAATTGAGATCGTGTATCCGTTTCGCCAGGACTTTTTCCGCTTCCTTCTTGACCGGACTGACTTTCTCCCACTTCTGTTTATCGCCGACGCGATATACCGCATAGTAAGTGCCGGATTTCTTGACGATGCTTCCTTGTGCCAAATTGATTTCACC
>JAYRFH010000204.1:0-15050 GCA_041908405.1 Candidatus Zixiibacteriota bacterium | reverse complement strand
TTGTCATCGTTCTGCCCGAAGCCGACGAAGATGGTGTCGATGCCAAGCGATTTACTGAAATCGCCGGCAACCGGAATAGAGCCACCCTCTTTCATATAGACCGGGGTCTTGCCGAATCCAGCTTTGATGGCGCGGCCGGCAGCTTCGAGCCACGGGCCGTCGGTCGGGACGACCACCGCTTCGGCGCCGCCATGCTTGACGACATTGATCTTGACCGATTTCGGCGCGATCTTCTTCACATGCTTCTCGAACTTGTTCATGATATCCATTGGACTCATGGCGGGAACGAGACGCATCGTGATCTTGGCTGAAGCGAACGACGGGATGATCGTCTTGCCACCTTCGCCCTGGTAGCCAGAGGTCAGGCCATTGACATCGAGGGTGGGACGAACCCAAGTCCGTTCGTAGGTAGTGAAGCCCTTCTCACCCTGGAGGCCCGGTACGCCGATCGCCTGTTTATATTTCGATTCGGAATATGGCAGGCGTTTGAACTGCTGGCGTTCCCATTTGGTAGGAGCCTTGCACTTGGCGTAGAAACCGGGAATAGTGACCTTGCCGTTTTTGTCGTGCAGGCTACCGATGATCTGCGCGAGAACATTGGCCGGATTGGCGATCGCGCCGCCGAACGTACCGGAATGAAGGTCGCGATTGGGGCCGTATACGAACAGCTCGAGCGACGCAATTCCGCGGAGTCCGAACGTCACGGCCGGAAGGTCCTTGTTGAATTGAGCGGTGTCGGAGACAACCACGATATCAGCCGCGAGAAGCTTCTTCCCTTCCTTAATGAAGGCGGATAGATTGGCGGTGGTGCCGCTCTCTTCTTCGCCTTCGATCAGGAATTTCACGTTGACCGGCAAGGTGCCGGTCGCCTTAAGATGTGCTTCGATTCCCTTGATATGGCAGAAGGTCTGTCCCTTGTCGTCGCAGGAGCCACGGCCATAGATGTAGCCATCCCGAATCTCCGGTTTGAAGGGCGGAGATTTCCAGAGATTGAACGGTTCCGCCGGCTGAACATCGTAGTGACCATAGTACAGAATGGTCGGGAGTTTTGGATTGATGATCTTCTCGGCGTAAACGATCGGGTGGCCTTTGGTCGGATGCAAAGAGGCCGTGAGGCCAATGCCATTCAGATGATTGGTGAGCCATTCGGCGCACGCCAGAATGTCACCTTTGTGTTCTGATTTGGCTGAGACCGAAGGGAAACTCAGAAAAGTAAAGAGCTCATTGAGACGTTGTTGTTCTGTCTCTTTTAGATAGTCAAACGGGGTCATGACCTGTATTCCTCCAACAGTTATGCTCGTCTGTTGGGGAAGAATATAGAGATACGGGAGAGCGCTGTAAAGTGCGGATTAGCCGTTCTGATCGCGATTCGTGAACCAGGCCGCCGGGTTCTCCGCGAAATGGACGCAGGAGTTGAGGACTTTCGCATGCATGGATTCCTCGTGGATCAGCCAGGCATAAAACTTCTTGATCTTGGGGTTGGAGGACTGGGCGACCTGCTGGGCATAGAAGTCCTCGGCACCATTTTCGAATTTGAGCGCGGTTTTGTAGGCCTCGATATCGGACAGGGTAGGTTTGATTTCGTTGCGTAGTTCGGCCATACGGTCATTAAAGGCGACTAGCCGCTGGTCAGCATCGCTGTCCTCAGTATCCAGGGCATTCTCGCCGTCAGACTCTTCCAGTGACTGGTAGAACTCCTGAATACGGCGGATATGCTTGTCTTCCTCGGCGGCCAAAAATTCAAATGTCTGTTTGGCGGCCTTACCGGTGACGGTGGCGGCGGCCTCCGCAAAGAAGCGCTTCCCCTCCTGTTCAAGTTGAAGGGCTACTTTAAGCGGCTCAAGTAATGCGTCGAGTTTCTGTCTATCCGGCATATGAGGGTCAATTCCTTGCGAGTGTGCGTGAACGGTCAGTAGTCCTTGCGCTTCAGGTAGATCAGGGTCACGATTACAAGAAGAAGCCCGAACAGCGCACTGGTCCAGACAGGGACCCAAGTCTCGACCGGCTGTCCGATGGCCAGAGAAACACCCACCTTGGACATCTCAGAAGACTTGGGAAGTATGTAGTAAAGTGTGTCAACTATGGTGGATGCGATGTTCGAATTGAAGAACATCTTGATCGCCTCCCGGCCCGTCAGGATGAACTGGAACATCCAGATCATGAACGCTGAAACGATGGCAAGGGCCGTCGAACCGCTGAAGACTCCCGCGGCAAAGGTGATGGAGAGCCAGACCAGTATCTGCAGCGCGCCAATACCAATAAGCATCAGAATGCCGGGCGCAAATGACTTGTCTACCATGCTGAAGGTGAGATAAACAAGGAAGCTGGCTACCAGAACCAATCCGCCATAAACTACCCAAACGGAGGTCAGTTTGGACAGGAAAAGAAACGTCCGCGAAACCGGCTTGGAGAGAAAATAATCGGCTCTTCCCCTCTCTAACATATGGGTAATTGAGGAGGCCGAGGACATCACGACGAGAAAAACGAGGAACGCCAGAAAGAGGTCGACGACATTCATGGCCCTAACCGCGGCCTGCTCAGCAAGGGCGTTCACATCGGCGCCGTCTACCTGCATCTTGATATCAATGCTCCGCGAGGCTGACGCCAAGAGTATGGCTAAGAGGGTCAGAATTACGATGACCCAGATGATCTTCTGGTCGCGCATTTTGGCGAAAGTGTCGCGAGTTATCCCTCTCATACGACCTGCTCCTGTTTGCCACGCACGGCCTCGAAGAATGACTGCTCGAGCGAGATTTTCACCGGTCGAACCGCATGGATATTGATACGCTTCAGGCGCAGTTGGTCGATGATATAGTTGATATCCTCATCCTTTTGCAGCTCGACCAGCATCTTATCGGACGAGACCGAACGTATTTTCCCCATCTCTTCGGGAATCTCGATCAAATGGTCGCCGATAGATGCTTCTATCTCAAACTGGCTCTGTCGGGTGGTGAGCGAACTGACTGTGCCGATGCGGACGATCTGCCCACGGGAGAGAATAGCGACCCTGTCGGCTGCCTGTTCAACCTCGGACAAGAGGTGTGAATTAATAATAATGGTTTTGCCAGCTTCCTTCAATCTGAGCAGGATCTCCCTGATCTCAACTTTGCCTACCGGATCGATGCCATCGGTAGGTTCGTCAAGCATCAGGATGTCAGGGTCGGCAATAAGCGCCTGGGCCAGGCCAATACGCTGGGTCATCCCTTTAGAGTACTTTTTGATCTTGGTGTCGGCCCACTTATCCATCCCGACCAGGGGAAGCAACCGTTGGGCGGAGACGTCGATTTCTGAGTCCGGAATACCGTAGAGCCGTCCGGTAGTTCGGAGGAGTCCTTCGCCGGTCAGGTGATTCGGGAAACGGTGGTTCTCCGGTAGATAGCCGACCTTGGCGCGAGACTCCGGATCTTGGGGCGGCAGGCCGTTAATGGTAGCCTGACCAGAAGTCGCGCGGACGATGCTCAACAAAATCTTGAAAAGAGTGGTCTTTCCGGCGCCGTTAGGGCCGAGAAGGCCGAAAATCTCGCCATTTTGGATCTGGAGGCTGACGCGGTCGAGCGCGATAACGTTCCCTTTGCGGAGGCGGGTATCGTAAATCTTGGTCAGGTCTGTAACTTCGATAATATTCATAGGCTTACGGCGGCGCTATTCTCCCGCGCACCGGCTCAAAGTAGAGTGTTCTGCTCTCCAACACAAGAACAAAAAACTATCCAAGTCTTGACCTTTTAGGGGGTTGGACTGTATATTGAGATGAATATTCGGGGAGAAATTCGCGATATTTGGGTATAAATGAGCAGAATGAGAATCGTATGGTTGGCACTACTTCTGATTGGATTCACTGTCCGGGGAATTTCTGCCGAACCACGACTGGTAATAGCCGGCAATAGATTTGACTTTGGCACAACACCTCAGCATTCGACGGTGACGCAGTATTTCTGGTTCCACTCGGTCGGGACTGATACCGTGAAGATCACCAAGGTCGAAACGGGATGTGATTGCACCACAATGCCTTTGGAGAAGATGACACTCGCGCCAGGCGATTCCATGAAAGTTGGCGTGAACTGGGATACTCAGGCCAGTGTCGGAAGCAGCGGGAAGTACCCGCGTATACATATTGTCGGGCAGCATGACCCGGAGCGGCTTTTTCTGACGGCATCGGTGACCCTCTTTCCCGATTCGGCACGTCCGATCTCGGTGAAGCCGTACAGGGCTGAGTTGTCGAAAATGAGCAGCCGGTCGATAGATTCGATGCGTGTAATGTTGACCAACCATGGTGAACTTCCGGTTGCGCTGAAGGTGACATCGCTGCCCATGACGGAGTACCGCGTGACGGTGCCTGACAGCCTGCGGGCGAAAGAGACTGTAGCGATGGTGATAGCGATAGCGCCGGAGTATCGGGACAAGGAGTTTTCCCGGTCGATCACGCTCTCTTATGATGGCGGCGCGGTCGGAGCGATCGGAAATATTACTGTTCCGGTAAGAAGGAAGATCATCTCCTGATGCCGATATCAGGAGGAGATAACCGATAGCAGCGGGCATTAGTTGAAAGGATCGAACAGATATCCATGAAGAAAACCTTGCTCGGAGTCTCGTTGGGATTGGCGGTGCTGGGAGCCCAGGTATTGGGCGCCCCGCGAATGACCATTCCGCAGGCGGAGTTCGATTTCGGGTTCGTGCCTCAGAATTCGACGATCTCCCACGTCTTCTGGCTGCACTCGAATGGTGACGACAGCCTGAAGATTATCAAAGTGGTCCCTGGCTGAGGATGCACCAAGGCGCCTCTGGAAAAAGAGGTGATTGCTGTCGGTGACAGCACACGGCTTGAGATCATTTTCGATACGAAGTCATACACGAATGTGGTGATGAAATCACCGCAGATCGAGACGAATGAAGGTCCGCCGAATAAATTCGTGCGGATATCGGCAAATGTAGTGGCGCGACCGGACTCGACGTATCCGGTGGTGATCAAACCGTACAAGCTTGACCTGACGCAGTTCGGCGAGAAGGTACGGAGCGAGATAAAGTTTACGATCAACAATCTCGCCACAAGCGACCTGCATCCGAGCGTGGCGTTCGCGCCCGATCAGCTTATGGAAGTAGTACTTCCAAAAGTGATTCCCGCGGGCAAATCGGCGGAAGGTACTGTTCGCTTGAAGAAGGACGCGCTGGATAAGCAGATCGACAAGTCGATCACGCTTCAGTTCGATGACGAAAAGCAGAGCCGGTTCACGATACCGGTAAAGAGACAGATCCGAGGCACGGCCCAGGCGGCCGCCGCTCCGACGACTGTCCAGCCTCAGGGAGGCTCGCACTAGCACTCTTCCCTGTCGCGATATTGACGAAAGAGGCCGCCTGATGGCGGCCTTTTTTGTGGCAGACCACAGATTACCGTCCGCCAGTGAACTACAAGTGTGTACAACTGGTTACAACGATACATTGATGAATGGATGGAGGTAAGTTAATGCGAAAGATGTTTGGTATCGCCGGTCTGCTCTTGCTGGCGGCTACTGTGACTGGATGGAGCGCGCCACGGCTGGTGTTGCCGGAGTCGGAGTTTGACTTTGGATACTCGCCGCAGAACTCATCAATTAGCCATGTTTTTTGGCTCAAGTCTGCGGGTGACGACACGCTCCTCATTAAGAATGTTGTCCCAGGGTGCGGCTGCACCAAAGCTCCGTTGGAGCGCGACAAGATCGCGGCCGGCGACAGCACCCGCGTGGAGATTATTTTCTCTACCGGGAGTTATCAGGGCGCCGTCGCCAAAAACCCCAAGATCGAGACCAACGAAGGGGCTCCCGACAAGTTCCTGCGCATTCTAACGAAGGTCATGACACGACCGGACTCGACCTATCCGCTGGTCGTCAAACCGTACAAGGTTGATCTATCGCAATTCGGCGACAAAGCGCGCGAAGAGACAAGGTTTACATTGGTAAACAAGACCGACAAACCGCTCACGCCGCAAGTAGTCTCTACGTTTGACGATTGTTTTAAGGTTACTCTACCCAAGTCAATTCCTGCCGGAGGCTCCGCGGACGGAACCATCGTAGTCAAACCTGACATGAAACTCAAAGGGTTTGAGAAATCCTTTACCATTCAACTCAACGATGACGCGAAGAGTCGGTACACAATTCCGGTGAAGCGACAATTAAGGAACGAGGCACAGACGTCGGTTCCGCAAAATGTGGATGTCACTCACAAGTAGAGAATCCCCAAACAAAAAACGGCCGTCCATACACAGGACGGCCGTTTTCTTTCGCGCTTTTCGACTCTAGTACTGATCGAGCAGTTCTTCCTTAAGAAAGTCCGCCCACGTCTGATCGTAACGTTCCGTATCTACTGTGGAGTGCACCAATTTGTATTCATTGTCCCCCTTGAGATCCTGGAAGACGAACAGCTTTCCTTCTTTGATGCCCCGATAGTACCAGATCATGAATGGCTCCCCGGTGCGCGGAGTGGGGACATCTTTGATCTGATCCCACGGACCGTAGACCATGTAGATCCTTCCGCGGTCGGAGGACCAACCATCGGTTCTGCCGGCCAACCGGGAGAATCGCTCGTTGACGAAACGATACCGTTTGATCATTTCGATACGGTTTTCGATGACCGGAGTGAGCGGGTCGTCGTCATGCTCGCGCCAGTACTGCTGGAGGAAGTTGACTTTGCCTTCATCCGAGAGGCGGTTCATGATCCCCTGTTGCTCCGGGCCAAGCATGTAACGGGTGAGATTTATCTTCTCCTGCAGGGTCAGTGAGTCATAGGGATCGACCAGTGTATCCTGCGCGGCCGCGATGGCGATATTAGCCCGCGGCTGAATTCGCTGGAGTTGCACGACCGCGGTATCCGCCTGGTGGTTGAAAAGGTCGGTCGCAATGGCACGGAAAATGAGTTTGGTGCCGTAGATCGCGCTGATATCTATGGGCTGAGCAATAACAGCGGTCGCGCCGGGTTTGGGCCGTTCAGTGAATCCAAAATCCTGAAGGACAGTGCCGAGAGAATCGAGGATCGCGTAGTTGACACGGTATTTTGAGCCGGTGTCGGTGAGCGTCAGGTTGTACAGCTCAGCGAAAAAATAGCATGTACTATCTTTGACACTGAAGGTGCCGGTCGGGATGGTGAATATCTTGAAACCGTGCTTGACCAGACGATCTTGGGCGGTGGCCGCTGTGTCTTTGACCGTAAGTATCCGGTGCGCCATGAGCGGGCCCGCGATCTCGAGTCTGGTAGTCTGCGGCGGCGAAACCACCACCGAACGAAGAAAAACATCGGCGGTCCGTTTACTGACAGCGTCGATCACTGACACATTCGCGGTGTAACGCCCCGGCTTGACCAATAGGGAGAGCTTGTTGAACAAGGTCATCTCTGTGACAGCAGCCGCGATGGTATCCTCCACCCTGACTGAAAAATAGGTGTTTGCGGAATCAATCGGAAAGGCAGTGGAGTCAAACAGCGTCACTTGCGCGAAAACTCGACCATAAAAAGACGAATCGGAGGAGTCAGGGCGAAAGAAATCGAGGCCCGTCTGGTTGACCGTAAAAGGGAACTCAACTACTGCCACCGAGTCATAAGCGGGGTTGTTGTAGCAAAGCGAGGTGGCATAGGCAACAAGTCGCTTTTCTACTGCCCCGGCTGATGAATAGGCCAAGATCGAGACCAAGAGCAGTCCCACCCACACACGGAACAATCTGGCCACGTGATCAGAAATCAGGGCGTTGGTTGAGCCCATCGTACGGATATTGCAGTCTGTAATCGCCATCTTCGTTTTGATCCACAAATGTAAACCGCCGGTATTTTCCTTCCCGGTAATAATGCCAGATCTGATACGGGAAGTAGGCCGGCGAAATAGGGTGATCATCGATCTGATCCGGCTCGCCGAATTGGATATAGATACGTCCGCGATCGGTCCGCCATCCCTCCCGGCGCAAATGCCGGAACTGGTGGTTGGCGTAGGTGATGCGACGGTAAAACTCGCGCTTGGTCTCGTTCTCGAGCGTACCGGGGGTCGGGTCTCTCCCCTCCCAGAACGAGTTGAATGCCTGGATCTTCTCCTCCATCGACTGGAGTTTTTTCATGCCGGATAGCTCAGCCGAATTGGAGATGTAGGCCAGTTGTTCGACCGCGGCTTCAAAATCATGCCGCAGAAGCGCTTCCTGCGACCACTGGATCGTGAACGACTCATTACGTGAATCGAGCTTTTTGGCGCGATGACCGCGGATGTAGACTTCGAGATTGTAGTCGCCCGGTAGATAGTCGGCCAGGGCGATGTCGCGGATCTGGCGTGTGACCGGCTCGGTCAGTTCCATCCACAGCGTGTCCCGGTAAAGCATCCCCTTGTACGGCGAACGAAGTATGGTCTCCACGTAGACCTTGGAATTCTCGCTTGAACCCCTATATATCTCGAAATAGTAGACTAAACGGGTGGAATCATCGCCACCAAAAAACCGGGAGACTGAAGGAATGACAGTGATATCACCTTTGTCGAATATGCCCGGCTCGCCGGTACGAGAATGAGCTTCCTGAACAAAGAGCAGGTCAGAAGTAGTCGGATCACTGACATCGTGATCAGACAGGTTGACGTGGAACTCCCGGTTATGGATATGGCCAGAGCCGATATCCCGCAACGTCGTCTCGAGCGTGTATTTGCCCGGCGGCAGCTCGACATTTATCTGGCTGGTCCGATAGTCAAAGCGGGACTGGGTCGCCTCGTAGGTCGGCACACGGACCGTTCTATCCTGATCGAGCGACTTGATCTGCTCACCTTCGGAGTCGACAATTCGGATAGTGAAGGCGAAATCTGCCACGAACTCGCCCTCTTTCTGAGCGAATTGTAGGCCGAAGTTGAAGACCTGATAGTATACCTCAAGGCGGGAAAGAGAGTCGCCGGGAAGGTCGAATCCGGCATAGTCTACGAAGAAGGTCGGCTGGCCGATCTCGGTCTCCTGGGTGCGCTGTTCGGCCCGAGTGTCGCGACGGGTCAAGGCGCAACTGGCCACAAGCAGGCAGGCGGTGGCGATTGAAATGTAGATAAGTGCTCTTCGCATGGTGCTGTCTAGTTTCTAACCTTTGGTTACCGAGACAGTTCCAATTTAGACCTGTCGAGGCAAAAGGCAAGTCTTAATTGGACTTACGGAAGCGCCGGCTATTCGTAGCGGAGCGCTTCGATCGGGTCTAGACGGGAGGCTTTGATGGCCGGGTACATGCCGGAGACGAGGCCAACAGAGACTGCCACAACAAACCCGAGTACTATCCAAAAGACGGATACGGATAGCGGAAAGTTGAATGCAGCGTTGGCAATCAGGCCAATTGACACGCCGAATAGGATGCCAATCATCCCCCCAGTCGCAGATAGGGTCATGGCCTCGGTCAGAAATTGAAGAATGATATTGGCTCTTTTCGCCCCGATAGCCTTACGGACACCAATCTCACGGGTTCGCTCAGTGACGGAAACGAGCATGATATTCATCACTCCAATGCCGCCAACCATCAGGCCAACGGAAGTAATGATGATCATCGCGAGATAGATGTATTTGGTGATATTGGAGATGAAATCTTTGAACTGTTGTTGGGTCGAGAGTGAGAAGTTGTTGTCCTGGTCGAACGGAACCTTGCGGTAGACCCGAAGCGTGTTGATGATCTCTTCCTGGGCCTGCTCCATCTGAGCGAGCGACTTGGCTCGGGCAACCAGGAACAGTTCCTCCTCCCAGGGATGGATCTTCTCGAAGGTAGAGAGCGGCATAATGACCGTCTCGTTCACTTCGTCATTGCCAAAGCTTGATTTCACTTTTTCAAGGATGCCGACAACTTCAAAAACGTTGTTATTGACCCGAATCTCTTTGCCGATCGGGGAGTCGGATTCGAAGAGGACGTCGGCAATATCCGCGCCGAGAACCACGACATTGGTGCGAAACTGCTGATCTGCTTCGGTCAAAAAGCGTCCCTGGGTCACATTGCGGTTGTTGACCTTGAGGAAATCGGGCCAGGTTCCCATCAGGCGCGGGCGGCTGTACTTGCGATTCTTGTATTTGACATCGTTACCGCCCGGCTTGAAGTAATAGTTCTGCGGTGAGACGCCTTCAACGGTCGGGCAGTTTTTGAGGATCGCCTCAGCTTCGCCGACCGTGATCGGAGGTCGGTTGCGGTCTTCTTCTTCGACATCCTCATGGTCAACATTGGGGGCAAATTTGGTGATCCAGATGACATTCGAGCCCATCTCATCGATCTCATTATTCATCTGACCGTTAAGACCATTGATGATGGAGGCCATGGCGATGACCGATGCTACGCCGATCATCACGCCGAGGATCGTGAGGCTCGACCGGAACTTGTTGGCCCGAAGTGACCCGAACGCCATGCCGACGCTGTCCCGCATTTCCACAAAAGACATCAACATAGGTTACTCATAGCTCAGCGCTTTGACCGGATCAAGTCGCGCCGCTTTCATAGCCGGGTAGATCCCGAAAAACAGGCCCACACCGACAGAGATGGCCAGACCGAGGATGATCGCCAACATGGAAGGTTGAATCTCCATGTCCATGAGTCCGACCAGAGATCGGGCAATGAGGAAACCGGCAATGATGCCGATCAGACCTCCGGTCAGCGTCACCAAAAGTGATTCGAAAACAAACTGGAGCAGGATGTGCTGGCGCTTTGCTCCAAGTGATTTTCGGATGCCAATCTCCCGTGTCCGTTCCGTAACCGAGACCATCATGATATTCATCACGACAATTCCGCCTACCACGAGCGAAATTGAGGAAATTCCGATCAATCCAAAGCGAAGCACGCGAGTGAACTGATTGAGGACATCGAGAATGTTATCGGCGGTCAACATGTCAAAGTCGTCCGGCGCGTCAAATGGCACGTGGCGGGCCGACCGGAGAACGACGCGCACCTGATCCATCGCCTCCGGAAGTTTGTCGACTGAGACAGCCTTAACCGCGAAATTGAGTCCACGACGCTGTTCGCCAAAAACTGTCTGAAAAACCGAAAACGGTATCATTATGAAGTTGTCTTGGTTGTTACCAAAGGAGGAACCCAACTCCTTGGCTACGCCGATGACGGTAAACTTACGTCCCGCAATGGTCACTTCTTTGCCGAGCGGGTCGACTCCCTCGAACAGATCTTTGCGAATCTGTTCGCCGATGTAGGCGACCTTGCGATGGTACAGGTCATCCTCGAACGAATGGAATCGGCCGACGGAAACATCAATATCGACGATTTCTATGTAATTCGCCGTGGCTCCGCCGATGAGAACATTGCGTATCGCCTGGTCACGGTACTTGACCCGAGCTTCGGAAAAACCACGCGGCGATATCTTGTCGCAGTAGGTGCAGCCCTTTTCGATCTGCTCGGCATTGGTCAGGCTAAGCGGTTTGCGCTTGATCTTTTCCCAGAACATATCCTCGGAGGTGACGATCCCCATGCGAGTCACCACAAAGGTAGCCGGTCCCAGACGATTGAGGTCTTCGGCGATCGCTCCCTGCATCCCTTCAAGAGCCGAGATAATGGTCATCACTGAAGTAACCCCAATGATCACACCGAGCAGGGTCAGCCCTGAACGGAGCTTATTCGCGCGAAGCGCATCATAGGATATCTTCAGTAGTGAACCGGCGATCATTAGACTGACACCCTGGCCCTCTCCCCTGCCTTGTCGCTGGCGATCTGGCCATCGAGAATGGACAGCACGCGGTGCGCGCGGGCGGCGATGTCATGTTCGTGAGTGACCGTGATGATAGTGTTCCCCTGTGAGTGCAGGTGGTCGAAGAGCTTCATGATATCTTCGGAGGTCTTACTGTCAAGGTTACCAGTCGGTTCATCAGCCAGGATAAGCGACGGCGAGTTGACAAGCGCACGAGCGATTGCCACACGCTGGCGTTGGCCGCCCGAAAGCTCGTTCGGCCTGTGCATCATACGGTCGGCAAGTTGGACTTTTTCGAGCGCCAACTTTGCTTTGTCGATGCGTTCCTTTGCCGGCGTGCCATTGTAGATGAGCGGCAACTCGACATTATGAAGCGACGTGGCGCGCGCCAGCAAGTTAAAGGTCTGGAAGACAAATCCGATCTCGCGATTGCGGATGGTCGCCAGTTCATCGTCGCTCATGCCGCTGACGAGCTTGCCGTTCAGGTAGTAGTCGCCCTGGGTCGGCGTATCCAGGCAACCAATGAGATTCATAAGGGTGGATTTGCCGGAACCGGACGGTCCCATGATGGCGACATACTCCCCCTTTTGTATGGCAATGGAGACACCACGCAGGGCGTGGACGGTCTCGGCTCCCATCTGGTAGGTTTTCCAGAGGTTGTTTGTCTCGATGAGCGCCATGTTACGAGTTGCTCTCTTTCCCTTCGCCCGAGGATTCGTCGTGAATGACCTTCACCAGGTCGCCATCTTTAATAGTCCGCAATACTCGATACGGGCCAGAAATGACAGAGTCGCCAACCTGGAGGCCGCCGGTGACCTGCACATTCTTCTGGTCGGCAATGCCGGTCTGAATTTCGACAAAGGTCGCCTTGCCGTCACGAATGACGAACGCGCCTTTGAGTTCCTTTTTCTCTTCGTCTGCCTTCTTCGTAGTATCAGAGGTCGTCTCTGCCGCCTGAACGGCGTTCACGGCGCCACCGGACGAGGCCTGAGCCTCACGTGCGGCTTTCAGTGAATCCATGTCGAATGCACGTACCACGACCGCGCTGTACGGAATACTGAGAGCGTCGTCTTGCTTCGCGGTAGTGATATCGACAGTCGCGGACATGCCGGGACGGACTTTGACTTCGGCACCCTGGAATACGACGGTCACTTTGAAGTTGGTTGACTGGTCGGTGGAGCCCAGACCCTCGATGATGGCGGTGTTGCCGATCTCGACAACTTCACCGGGGAATGTCGTATCGGGGAAGGCATCGACAGAGATCTCGGCCTTCTGGCCTATATCGACCTTGGCGACTTCGGTCTCATCGACCTCAACCTCCACCTCAAAGACGTTTAGGTTGGAGATCGTCAACAGGGTCTTTCCCTGCGTGAAGGCATTCTGCGCGGGGGCAACTTCGCCGACCTCAACATCAACATACGTAATAATGCCGGGCATCGGAGCGGAGATCTTGGTCTTGCGCAGATTGTCAGTCGCCTTCTCAAAATAGGCCTGTGACTGTTTGGCCGATGCCGCGTTGGCCTCAAAGGATGATTTGGCGGCCTCATAGGCATACTTGGCGTTGTCAAACAGCGCTTCGGATGTCAGGCCATTCTCAAAGAGCTGTTTCTGGCGATTGAATTCGCGTTCGGCCTGCTCCAAGTCCGCTTTGACACCGGTCATGCGGGCATTTATCTCGTTGAGCGTGTAGCGCGCCTGGTCGAGATCAGATTTAGCTTGAATAGTATCGATCATCACCAGCAGGTCGCCGGTCTCGACCGTGTCGCCTTCCTTGACCGGAAGCGCGATCACCTTGCCGCTGACCTCAGCGGTAATGTTGACTTTGCTCTTCGGCTGAATGCGGCCGGAGGCAGAGACCTTTTCGACGAGATCCTCATTCGCGACGACCTGGGCATTCACTTCAGTCTTCTGTCGTGAATCCGAGGCCAGGTTGACATAGATAATAGCACCAACGCCAACCACGCCGGCAGCAATCAGTAGGATTTTCCAGAGCTTCATAGTAACAGCCTTTTTGCCTGCTCAGCAGACCTTACATCTTACCCATAGAGTTTTCCAGACGAGAGATGGAGAGATTCAGGTCGAAATCGGCCTGGATCAATGACACCTGCGCCTGTTTGAGTGAGACCTGGGCATTCAGCAGATCAAGAATGGTCGCGGCGCCCAGGTTATATTTTTCCTGCGTGATCTTCAGGTCCTCAGTCGCGGCATCGACGTTCTCCTGCGAGACTTTTTTCTGTTCGCGGAGCTGCTCGATCTCCAGGTAGGTCGATTTAATGTCGCTGGCCGTGAGATTGCGGGTATCGGCGGCGGCGGCGCGGGCGTTATTGAACGACACGCGGCTGGCGGTAACATCGCGTTCGCGTGCGAAGCCGTCGAAGATGTTCCACGACAGATTAAAGCCGTAGGTGAGCGCCGTGCCCGATGACCAGGTGTCGTTTTCGCCCCAGTTCTTTCCGTAGCCATACGACAGAGACGGAGTCAACTTGGGTAGATAGTCGCTCTTCGCATTTGTCAAGCGGAGTTTGGCCGCATTGATATTGCGTTCCTGCGCCAGCAGATCGGGGCTGTGGGTGAACCCGTACTGAAGAGCTTCTTCCAGCGTACCAGTGTACTCACGCACAATGTACTCGGTGGAGAATTGGTGCTCCTGTGTCGGGTCGAGTCCGATGGTATATGACAGGGCGGCCTTAGTGCTGATGACGCTATTGCGCGCCTGTAGCAGATTCAACTTATCGTTGCCATACTGGACACGCTGTTTCAGCACATCCGACTTGGCGGCTGAGCCCAATTCAAAACGGGACTGGATCAGTTTGAGCTGCTCTTCTGAGCGCTTAACGGCTTCTTCCTGAACGCCGATGTTCTGTTCGGCGGCGAGGTAAGCATAGTAGCGGGTCTTGACCGACAGGATCAGATCCTGCTCGGACGAGATGACATCCAGTCCGGCTACAATCGCGTCTTCCTTGGCCGCCAGATAATTGAAGACGGCATCAGGGAGTGTGAAGCTGATGCGCCCGCCGAAGTCGAGGGACTTTTCGGTTATGGTAGCGTCTTCACTCTCTCCCTCAAAGAGGGTGCCGGTGGAATCGAGCGCGGCAAACTTCTGATTCGTGTACTTGGACTTGTTCCAATCATAAGCGGCGGACACACGCGGGAGGAATGCGCCCAAGGCGGCGCGTTTGCCGGCTTTGGCGAGATCCTCAGAACCACGCGCGGCTATAATAGAGGCGCGATTTTTGAGCGCCATGTCGATGGCATCATCGAGCGTCAAAACCGCGGCCTGGGCGGCGGAGCCGAGAAGAAACACCGTGACGATCGCGGCACATACAGCACGTTGCAGAAACTTCATCTATTTCTCCTTACAGTATTACATCATCGAAGCGATCCAGGTATACAAGACATGAACAAACGCGACCAATCCAGC
>JAYRFH010000203.1:0-19045 GCA_041908405.1 Candidatus Zixiibacteriota bacterium | reverse complement strand
TGTGTGAGCCCTTCGTCAGACGCCGCCGTCGCTCCCAACGGCGGCGTCACTTTTTCCGTCTATCTCCCCCGGTTGCCAAATGCGGCTGATTGTACGATATTCCCCCCACGTTACATACCCAAACAGAAAGACCGATTATGTCCATGCCGACCACCAGCAATGCTATCCCTAAACGTGACGAGATCGACCCCAAACTGACCTGGGATCTGAGCCATATCTTCGCCTCTGATGCCGCCTGGGAGACCGAATTCACACAGCTCCAGCAGATGGTGGAACGGGCCAAGACCTTCGCTGGGCGGCTCCATGAATCGCCCGCGATCCTCGAAGAGTGCCTCGCCCTGCAGACCGAACTCGGATTGCGGATGCACTCGCTCTACCAATACGCCTACCTCAACAAGGATCTCGACAACCGCGTCTCTAAATATCAGGCGATGACTGAACGGGCCGCGATGCTTGGCTCGCAGGCCGGCGCGGCATTTTCTTTTGTCGAGCCGGAACTGCTCAAGATGGATGACGCGGCTCTCGTGGCGATGGAGAAGAAGTTCACCAAGCAGGGGATATATGACTTCTATATGCGGGAGTTGATCCGCTCCAAGGCGCATATCCGGACTGCCGAGGTCGAAGAACTTCTCGCGATGGCCGGGATAATCGCCCGTGGACCAGATTCGATCTTTTCGATGCTCGACGATGCCGACATGACCTACCCCTCCATCACCGATGAAAACGGGAACGAAGTCAAACTGACCAAACAGCGGTTCGCCAAGTATATGGAATCATCGGTGCAGCGGGTCCGCAAGGAGACGAGTGAAGGATTTTACTCATCCTACAAATCCCACATTAATACTATCGGCGCGTCGCTGGCGGCATCGGTAAACAAGGATGTCTTTTTCACCCGGGCGCGGAAATACGAAAGCTGTCTGCACCGTGCGCTCGATGCCAACAATATTCCGGTTTCGGTCTATCACGCGCTTCTCGACACTACCGAAAAACATGTCTCGGCACTACATGCGTACTCTGACCTTCGCAAACGGATCCTCAAACTCGACACGATCTGGCCGTATGATATGATGTGCCCGCTTTTCCCGGAGTCCGACTATACGGTCCCTTACGCTGAAGCGGTCAATCAGGTGATTGAGGCGGTCAAGCCGCTTGGCGCAACCTATCAGAAAGTTTTGGCCGACGCGTTCAACTCTCGCTGGGTCGATGTCTTCGAGACCGAAGGGAAAGGCTCCGGCGCCTATAGCTGGGGGAACTACCAGGCGCACCCGTATGTGCTGATGAATTACAATGACACGGTCGACAACATGTTCACGCTGGCGCACGAGATGGGACACGCCATGCACAGTTATCTGTCGAACCGGACCCAGCCGTTTGCCAAAGCACAGTACTCGATCTTCGTTGCCGAGGTCGCCTCGACCCTGAACGAAGGTCTGTTGCTGCACTTGTTGCTCAAGAGCGTGAAAGACACGAAGCAGCGGCTCTATCTGTTGAATCGACATATCGATAACACGTTTGGCACATTCTTCCATCAGGTTCTCTATGCCCGCTTTGAGTTGATGATCCATGACGAAGTGGAAAAAGGGAACGCTCTTTCGCCCGACATGCTCTCCGAGATCTGGGGCGGCCTGACCGCTAAGTTCTACGGTCCGACGGTGACGATGGATGAGTACACGCCACTCAAATGGTCACGTATCCCGCACTTCTACAACATGTTTTATGTCTATCAGTATGCGACCTCGTACGCGGCGTCGCAGGCGATCCTGACCAAGTTCATCAATGGCGAGCCGGGGATAATCGACAAATATCTCGAGATGCTCTCATCCGGTGGCAAAGATCACCCGATCGAACTGCTCAAGATCTGCGGCGTCGATATGACCACACCCGATCCAGTGATGGCGACCATCAATCTCTTCCGCGAACAAGTTGAAGAGATTGACCGGCTGACGAAATAGTCGGTGCACCCATGCCTGAGTATCAGTTTGTCATCAGATGGCGATTTAAGGTCAAGCCTGGTCGTGAGAAAGAGTTCGAAGAAGCTTATGGCCCGGTCGGAGACTGGGCCAGGCTTTTTCGGAATCATGATGGTTACCTCGGGACCGACCTGATGCGGGATACCAACGATGAGCGGGTCTACCTGACGATCGATCGCTGGAAATCGGCCGATGATTTCAACAATTTCAAGGATCTCTATCTCAGCGAATACGAACAACTCGACCGCATACTAGCCGATCTGACCGAGTCGGAAATGCTGCAGGGGTACTATCTCACTGAAATATAACGGGTTCCGCTCCTCTTCCGATTTTCGATTCATCATCTTGAAGTTTAGCCGGACTTCATATACTATTGCGCGATGGAATCCTCAGTCGCCCTCAATTTGTCGTCGCTCCACCCGGCCGTGGTCCCAATCCTCATCTTTTTTGCCCGTATTTGCGATGTCTCTATCGGGACCATGCGAATTATCCTGGTCGGTCGAGGACACCGATTTGTTTCGTCTCTGCTCGGATTTTTCGAAGTCTTCATCTGGCTGTTGGCGATCAGTCAGATTGTCACCAACCTGGGATCGATCATCAATCTGGTAGCGTACTGCGCCGGCTTCGCGGCGGGGACCTATGTCGGGATGACGATAGAGCGGCGGCTATCGCTCGGGACGATGATCGTCCGGGTGATCGTGCCGCAGGAATCCTCGCACCTCATCATGTACCTCATCACCAACAATTACAAGGTGACGCACATGGATGCCGAGGGGGCGCTGGGGAAAGTGAAGGTCATCTTCACGATCGTCCGCCGCTCGGAGCTGAAGCATGTGATCGGGATAATCCGCTCATTCGATCCGAATGCGTTTTACACGGTTGAGGATGTGCGGATGGTGTCGGAATACGGCCTTCCAAAACCGGCGGGGAGCACTAAGTTCAATGTCTTCCAGCCCTCGATCTGGTTCCGGAAAAGTAAGTAGGGTTGTTCTTGTAGGTCGGTGTTGAGCGGATTTTCAAGAAAGTGCGTACTTCTCGATCGGACTTGGAGCGAAACCCGACATTCTTCTTCTAAATCAGTACAACCGTTCACGCTTCGCCAGAAACGCGTACAGTGCTTTGTCAAACGGCATCGCCGTGTCAATCGGATGGTAATCGATATTTGACTGCCGGCATGCGGTCGCGATCTCGTCGGAAAACGCTTTCGCCTGTTGGGCGAAATCCCGCTTGATCTGGAATGGCGAGGTGGTGATCTCTTCCCCTGTCTCCATATCCTTGAATACGACATCGCCTGAAAAAGCGAGGTCCCGTTCACGCGGGTCGAGAATGTGGAAGATGATCACTTCGTGCTGGTTGTAGCGGAAATGCTTTAGGCCCGAGATGATCTTGTCGGCGTCGTCCAACAGGTCAGACATAATGATCACCAGCCCGCGGCGCTTTATGCGCTCCGCCATCTCATGTAAGGCCGATGAGATATCGGTTTTTTCCGAAGGCGCCTGGCCGGCCATTTCATTCAACAGCACATGCAGATGTCCAGACCGTGAGCGTGGCGGAATGTAACGGCGGATCTTCTCATCAAATGTCACCAGCCCGACCGCATCCCGCTGGCGAAGCATCATATATGACAGCGCACCGGATAACATCAACGCGTAGGTGTGCTTGGTCAATTTCGAGCCGGATTGATAGGCCATCGATTTGGAGCAGTCGAGCAGCAGATACCCTTTGAGGTTGGTCTCTTCTTCGTACTGCTTGATATAAAAACGGTCGGATTTGGCGAAGAGCTTCCAGTCAATATCCCGGATATTGTCGCCCGGCATATACTGGCGGTGCTCCGCGAACTCGACTGAAAAGCCGTGATATGGCGACTTATGCAGGCCGGCGATGAACCCCTCGACCACCATGCGGGCGCGGAGCTCCATCCCTTTCAGTTTGGAGACCGTCTCCGGATCAAGATATTGGCGATAGTCGTTTGCCATCAGTTAGCCGTCGGTTTCTTTCCCAAATCGACAAATATCAGAAATGCCATGTAGGCAATAACTCCCAGCATCAAAACACCCGAAATTGCCAGCAGATCATCCCAGACCCAGCTATACCCCTGCCCGGTCAGGCCGGCTGTGTGGGCCAGGATGCAAGCCGCAAAGAACCAGAGCGTCACTTTCTTGACTTTTGGTGTCGCCGAGGTAAAGAGAAACAGAAAGCCGATCGCAAAAAAGAGCAGGGTCTGGCCATTCACATGCGTATGGGCGAGGCCAAGATTATGCCGGAAACTTGTCTCCTCGTGAGCCTTGTTCGCCTCGTCGATCTCTTTTTGCTGCGCGAGCGCCATCAGCGCGATACGGGTGACCTCGGCGGAGTCGAGCGGATAATCTTCGCCAGCCTCGACCGAATCCCAGACCGGTGCCTGGACCGCTTCTGAATCCGAGGCGATCTCTTCGATATCTTTCTGTAGTTCTTCGTGCAAGGCGGCGCTATCGGTCACGACCGATTGAGCCTTCATGTACAGCGGCACGTCGCCTTCGCCAACTTTCCCCCGCGCCTCATAGAATATCCAGACCGCCCAAAGGCAGACGAGCAGCATGAGGGAGGTGAATATCCCGACAAACAGTTTCCCGTAGGGCGGGAGATTGCGAAGTGCCCCTTTGTCGAAAATGCTATCTGACATGTTGGCCACTCAATTTAAGGAGGGTGCGATTGGTCCCGGTGTATGCTTCATCCAAATCAGCGAATCCATGCTTGATAAGGTGCGCATTAATGAAAGTCCGGTTCTTGAGATAGAGATAGACCTTGGAGCCAGTCTCGGTTGGCTGGTCGTCATACTTGATGAAAACCTTCTCCCCTTTGACTTTCTCACGAAGATACGCCACCGCGGAGTTTATTTTCTCCGGCGAGACTGTCACGCCAGCCAGGTCTATCACCTGGTCATTGCTCAAGCGAAGTCGTGTGGCGGAGAGTATTTCATTCACGCGGAGCAGATCATCACGGCCGGTATCCTCTGGGTCGATTCTCGAACCAAAGCGGATTTTCTTTAGATCCGCCTGCTTATCCAGCCTAAGCAGGTCGACAAACAAGTACGGCAGGGCGCGTGTTGATTCGACAGTTCGGTCAACTGTGAAGGTAACCGACTCATCGGTTCCGAGCTTCTGTTCTATGAGTTGACGGTATTCCCGATTTGCTTCGTAACCGATCGAGTTGCGTCCGAGATTGCGGGCCGCGAGTGAGGTCGTACCAGAGCCCAGAAACGGGTCAAGCACAGTTTCACCCACAAAGCTGAACATCTTTATCAAACGACGCGGCAGTTCCTCGGGAAACATAGCGAGATGCCCATCCTGCTTTTCGCCGGGGAAATTCCAGTGTCCGCTGAAATAGCTGTTCCACTCCTCGGTGGTCAACTTGGACTTCTCTTTTGCTTCGACACTCGGCTTGGGTGCTTCGCCAAGTTTTTTGAAGAGCAAAATGAATTCGTAATCGATCTTCACCACGCCGTTGCGCGGATACGGAAATGACCCCATCACTGTCGCCCCACCGGTCGTATTGCAGGTAGTTACTTTCTGCCAGATGATGGAACCCATAAAGTCAAAGCCGATATTCTCACAAAAGCGAGTGATCTCAGTACGGATAGGGATGACTTTATACCGTCCATAGTAGACTGACCGCGCGAACTGGTCGCCGATATTTATGCAGAGACGGCAGCCGTCATGCAGTACTCGGTGACACTCCATCCAGACACGATTGAGATTGTTGATGTAATCTTCGTATGAGTCATCAAATCCGATCTGATCTTTCGAGCCATAGTCTTTGAGCTGCCAATAGGGAGGCGACGTGACGACCAGATGCACGGACCTGTCCGCGACCCGCGACATCGCGCGGGCATCGCCGAAATAAACTGCATGTCGGGTCGCGTCATTGGCCATGGCGTTTCTCAGTAAACTTCGAGTCTTACGCTTTCTCTTTCACCGTCTCGAGGATCCGCTTGATAACTTCCATGGTGTCAACACCGTCAGCTTCGGCGTTGAACGACGTCACAATGCGATGTCTCAGCACCGGATAAGCCGCGAAACGGACATCCTCGGGACCCGGAGTCGGGCGTCCTTCGAGGATCGCCTTTGTCTTAGCGGCAAGGATCAGATACTGCGATGCGCGCGGACCGGCTCCCCAGTTGACCCAATTCCTGACAAACTCTGGAGCGGAGTGTTCCTTCGGTCGAGTCGCACGAACCAGTTGCACAGCGTATTCGACCAGGTGGTCAGAGACCGGGACGCGGCGGACCAACTTCTGGAATGTCATGATATCTTCCGCCGAGAGAACTTTCTGCAATTCAACCTGATGAGTCGCGGTGGTCGATTTGACGATATCTTTTTCTTCCTGCTCGGAAGGATAATCGACAAAAACATTAAACATGAATCGGTCAAGCTGGGCTTCGGGAAGCGGATAGGTTCCTTCCTGCTCGATCGGGTTCTGCGTGGCGAGGACGAAAAATGGTTCATCGAGTTTGTAGGTCTGGCCGGCAGCCGTAACTTCATGTTCCTGCATCGCCTGCAAAAGCGCGGCTTGCGTTTTCGGAGGAGTGCGGTTTATCTCGTCAGCCAGAATGATATTGGCGAAGACCGGACCCTTGACAAAGCGGAATGATCGCTTACCCGACGCGTGGTCATCTTCGATTATCTCGGTCCCGGTGATATCCGACGGCATCAGATCCGGCGTAAACTGGATGCGATTGAATCTGAGATTCAGCACACGCGCCAATGTTGAGATCAACAATGTTTTGGCGAGGCCGGGTACACCTACGAGCAGGCAGTGTCCTGAGGATAAAAGAGAAATAAGAAGTTGCTCGACGACCTTGTCCTGGCCGATGATCACTTTGCCGATTTCGCGCTTTATCTGGGTATATGAAGCGTTGAGATGTTCTACTGCCTGAAGATCTGATCCAGCATCTGAAGGGGACATGAATGCTCCGTGGTCAATGAGTTTGTCTGGCCATTGTACTCGGAAGAGGTCAGCTCTGTTTCGCTATTTCCCGAATTGGGGTTAAGTATATAGGGGAGAATGATTCAACACAACCCGAAAGCAGTCACAGAAAAGAGCACCCGTGGAGTGAGAGCTACCCAATTTGTAGTGTTTCAACGAGGTGCGAATAACCCGGTAAGCTGATGACTAAATCTGTGAAGAAGCAGAATCTGCGCGTCAATAAGCCCGCTAACTAGTAGTGGGGCAATGAATAAGAAGCGGCCGAACTGTGGACAAGTTGCCCCTCTGGACCAAACTTGTCCAAAATTAAGTGATTTAGTACCAACTTGTTAGCAGCCTATCCACAGTTCTGCCATGATTTCCACACCACGCACTTCAAGTGTTACTTGAAGCTTTTCTTGTCAGCGCTGAACAGTTCATCCTTTTCCTCGGATTTGGTCACCGGAGGAAGGAATCCAAGGTCGGTCCCGCGGGTCCCACCCTTCATGTTGCACTGACCGCAGAACGTGGCGCCCTGCTCGATGACCAGCGATTTGGTCTTGATATCGCCCTCGAGCTCGCACTTTGCCTGCAACTCGACCTTCTCGCTCGTCGCGACATTTCCGATCATATGACCGGCGATCACCGCGGTCGCTGATTCGATATCCGCTTCCACCAGGCCGGTTGACCCAACTGTCACACAGTCAGAACAAATGATCTTCCCCTTCACCGTGCCGTCAACTTTGAGCGCCCCTTTCACATCGATCGTCCCGGTGATGAGTGTGTCTTTGCCGATAATGGTGTTCATTAGGTCATCCACCTCACTGCTGAAGGTTTTCTTTATCATATGGGTTTTCCAGTGGATCTATTGGTTTCTCATCTATCTGTATCTCATAGTGAAGGTGCGGCGCCGTCGACTTGCCGGAGTTGCCCGAGAGCGCGATCCGACTTCCCACCATCACCCGTTCTCCTTGTTGTACCAACAAAGAGTCATTGTGTCCATATAATGTACTGACGGTGTCATTATGTTTGATGACCACCATCCAGCCATAGGTTTCATCCTGGCCGGCGAAGGTTACTTCGCCCGCGCCGGTCGCCAGCACCGGACTCCCTTTCGCGCACGCGATATCGATCCCCGGATGATACTTGTCATCATCATCGTCCGGCTGGAATCCCTGCGAGATGAATCCCTGCACCGGAAGTCCCGCCGGCAGCGATGGATCGAGATCCGCCGGACGATCCAGGATCGCCACCGCGGGCCGCGATGAATCGACAGTCGAGGTATCCACGTACTCGGGAAACTTGTAATCGATCCCCGCGAGCCGTGTCAACCGACGCACCGTCTCGTTCGCCTGCTTGAGATTCTCCTCCAGCAACCGCACTTTGTATTTGTACCGTCGCAGATCCTCGTTCTCGGCCTGCAATCGCTCGGCCATCGCCGTGCGATACACCATCGTGCCGTAGAAAACGAAGAAAAGCACGATACCCAGAACGACCAATCCGACCGCGACACCGATGAGCTGTAGAACGATCAATCGTACCTTCCACTCCTTCGGCGCGTGCGCGTCATCCGGAATGACCATGATCGTCACGAATTTTGTTTTCGACATCGCTATGCTGTGATCTTGCGAAACAGCTCGAGCAGCCGCTCCAGATCGTCGTCACCGTAATATTCTATTTCGATCCTCCCGCGCTTCAATCCGGGAGTGATCTTCACCGATGTCCCCAGCGTCTGTTTGAGATAGGATTCTATCTCCGAGATCGCCGGGATCTTTCTTTTCGGAACGAGCCGACGCTTTTTCGTGCGCGTCGTCACCTGTTCCGTCTCTCGCACCGACATACCGCCATCGATAATGCGCCGCGCCGTGTCGATCATCTCATTTTCGGATGACAATCCAAGGATCGCGCGCGCGTGACCTTCGGTTAGTTGACCATGACGAACCATCTCCTGAATGGATGATGGCAATGTCAGCAGACGAAGTGTATTTGTCACCGCAGTACGGCTCTTGTTCACGCGAGTGGCGAGATCCTGCTGCGTGAGACCGCATTGATCGATCAATTTGCGATACGCCGAGGCGAGTTCGAGCGGATTGAGATCTTCGCGCTGAATATTTTCCACCAGCGCGAGCTCGAGCATCCGCGAGTCATCTTCCACTTCATTAATGATCACCGGCACGTGTGTCAGTCCGGCGATCTTCGCCGCGCGGAAACGACGTTCTCCCGCGATCAGCATGAATCCGTTGGTGTGCGGCTTCACGACGAGCGGCTGCATCATACCGTTCGCGCGCAGCGATTCGGCGAGTTCGTTCAGTTTTTCCTGATCGAACTCATGACGCGGCTGCATCGTGTTCGGTTGTATCTGCTCGAGCGCGAGCATGCGATACGCTCCGCTCTCTGTTTCAACTACGGCTGTGGCCGCGTTTGGATCTTCAGTCGGGATCAGCGCGCCGAGACCTTTGCCCAAAACGAGTTTGCTCATCGCGCCATTACCTCTTTGGTCAACGCCATATAATTCTCAGCTCCAGAGGAGAGAATGTCATACAGAATGATCGGTTTGCCGAAAGACGGCGCCTCGGACAAACGCACATTGCGCGAGATCACCGTCTCATATACTTTTTTGTCGAAATGCTTGCGCACTTCTTCCGAAACTTGCTTGGATAAATTCAAACGACCATCAAACATCGTGAGCAACACACCTTCGATCTCCAGCGACGGATTCAAATGCTGCTGCACCAGCTTGATCGTGTTCATCAACTGGCCGAGTCCTTCGAGCGCGTAATACTCGCACTGGATCGGAATGATAATAGAGTGCGCCGCGGTCAGCGTATTGATCGTGAGCAATCCGAGCGAAGGAGGACAATCGATAATGACATATCGATATTGATCCGCGATCGGCGCGAGCGCTGATTTGAGTCTCTGCTCTCGCGACAGCATATTCACCAATTCAACTTCGGCTCCCACCAGCGATATCGATGACGGAATCACGTGCAGGAACTGAAGTTCGGTAGGGATGATCGCTTCGGTCACGGACTTCGAACCGATCAGGACATCATAGATGGAACTGGCGACTGTGTTTTTGTCGAGGCCGATCCCCGAAGTGGAATTGGCCTGGGGATCCATATCAATGAGGAGCGTTTTCTGCTCGGCGGCCGCCAAGCACGAGCTAAGATTAACCGCGGTGGTGGTTTTCCCTACACCGCCTTTTTGATTGGCGATTGCGATAATTCGATGCAAGCGACACTCCTTTTCGCCGGTCTGAAAATCGGAAGTGTCATATACTAAAGCGGGTTGCGATGGTAAGCAACAAAAAAATCCGGCAAACGACGGTTATCTGCGGAAAAGCGTAAGTGATTTAACGAATTGGTCGGTGCTGATTTTATACGCGATGGTCGTGACATTGAAGGCAGAAACATCAAATTCCGGCTTGGAGAAGTAAGCAAAGACGCCGTTCGGTGAAAGCGCCGGCAATATCCGACGAAGGAGCTGGGGAGTCAGCTTGACATAGCGAAGAGTGATCAGGTCGAATTTAGCGTCAAGAGGGACTTCTTCAAATGTCCGCGGTATCGGTTTTCCCTCCAGACCCAGCTCCAGAAGCATGCGCCCGAGTGCGGCGGTCTTCTTTTGTGTCCGCTCCACCATCCAGGCATCACCTCTCACACGCCCGGAGAGGAGAATGACCATTGATGGGAGCCCGCCGCCGGAACCGATATCGAGGTAGGAGGCAAATTCTCCATCTATCATATCCAGGGGAATAAGGCATTCGGCCACCATGCGGTCGAAATCGGCGCGCGATGTTTCACGTGAAACAAGGTTGACCTTCGCATTCTCCGCCATCAGCAGATCCCAGTAGCGTGTGAGCCGCTCTGGAGCTAGGTGGCGTGCGATTATCTCGCCAACCTCAATCTCTCGGACCGCCGCCTCTGTCATGCGACCGCCTCTTTGAATCGCTTCAGGTGGACCGAAAGCACGGCGAGGTCACCTGGTGTGATCCCCTCTATTCTCCCCGCCTGGCCGAGGGAGATTGGCCGGAAGCGTGTGAACTTCTCCCGAGCTTCATTCCTAAGCCCAGATATTCCCTGATAGCTGAACTGGTCAGGTATCCGTTCGTGCTCTAACTTCTTGAAATGCGCTATCTCTCTATCCTGTTTATCAATATATCCTTGGTAGCGGATAGCGATTGCCGCACGCTCCAGGATCTCGGTCGAGAACCCGTTTGATTCCAGTATCTCCGGAATATGTGGCAGAACCTCTGGAAGCCCGACATTAGGTTGCTTAAGCAAAGTCTCCACTGTAACCGAATCGAATTTGGTGAATCGTTCGCTCAGGTCACCAAGGTGTGAGACCTTCACTCGCGCCTTGCCGAACTTTTTAATCAGATCAGCGGTCGCTTTCTGGAGCTTTTCGAATCTCTGGTGGTCGTCGTGCGAGATCAGGCCGTACTTCTGGGCGTAACCAGCCAATCGGTCGCGGGCGTTATCCTCGCGAAGCGCTAGTCGATATTCTGAACGGGAAGTAAACATCCGATACGGCTCGGTGGTCGACCGTGTGGTGAGGTCATCAATCATCACCCCGATATATGCCTCGGAGCGGTCCAGCACGAATGGCTCTTCTTTCTCCATATATAGCACGGCGTTGATCCCTGCCATAATTCCCTGCGCCGCGGCCTCCTCGTAACCCGATGTCCCGTTTATTTGTCCGGCGAACAACAGACCATGGAGACGTCTGGTCTCCAGCGATGTTTTGATCTGGTGAGTCGGGCAGTAATCATATTCCACCGCATAACCGGGCCGAGTGACCTTCACATTTTCGAGTCCGATTACTGTGCGAATAGCCTCGTTTTGGACTTCCTCAGGAAGGGCTGTCGAGAATCCATTCGGATAGACTTCGCTGGTCCCATTCCCCTCCGGCTCCAGAAAGATGTGGTGCGTTGGTTTGTCGGCGAAGCGGAAGAACTTGTCCTCTATCGACGGACAGTATCTCGGCCCGCTCGATCTGATCTGTCCCGAGAAGATCGGCGACCGGTGGAACGAGGCAGAAATCACTTCTTTGGTCCTGTGCGTAGTCGACGTCAGGTGACATGGCGTCTGTTCGAACTGGCGGTACGGAGAGCGATAGGAGAAGAACGGAATTGGATCCTCACCCGGCTGAATCGTGCATTTCGACCAATCAATCGTGTCACCGTCGAGGCGCGGCGGAGTTCCGGTCTTGAGCCGGCCAAGCTCAAAGCCGAGCTCGCGGAAAGAATCTGAGAGTTTGTACGCCGCAGGTTCACCAAATCGACCGGCCGCAGTCTGCTTCTCGCCGATATGAATCAGCCCGCCCAAGAATGTCCCTGTGGCCACGACCACTGCATTGCAGGTATAGGGGGTTCCATTCTCCAAGCGAATTCCAACGGCTTTGCCGTCATCTTGAAGGATAGCTCCGGCCAGACCTTCGACTATAGTTAAGTTCTTCTGGTTAAAGCAGTAATCGACTATGAATTGATTATAGAATCGACGATCGGCTTGAGCTCGTGTCGACCAGACAGCCGGGCCGCGTGAGAGATTGAGCCTTCGGAATTGAATCCCCGTGGCGTCAATTGCCTCTCCCATGATTCCCCCGAGGGCGTCGAGTTCTTTGACGAGTTGAGATTTTCCGATTCCCCCGATAGCTGGATTACAGGACATGAGCGCCAGGCGCTGCGGATCCATCGTGACAATGGCCGAGGTCTTCCCCATACGGACGGCGGCCAGCGCGGCTTCAACGCCGGCATGGCCGCCACCTATGACTATCAGATCGAAATCAACGCTCATACTCCCAATATAAGGGATTTAGTGAGCGGAAGCATCACCCATCGGCGCGCCGGGCGGCGGCACCGGAAGCGGTACCTGATTTACAACCGGCGGAAGTGACTGCATATAGGCGAAAATCGACTTGAGGTCTTCGTCCGTCATGGTGCCGATCACCTGCCAGGGCATTGGCGGAAGGATTTCGCGCCCCATCCCCATATGCTTGCCAGTTCTCATCGCCTCAATGAAGGACTCTTCAGTCCAAGCGCCTGTTCCGGTGACCTCATCCGGCGTCAGATTTGCCGCGAAGCTGATACCCCAGGGACCTGCCCAGGCGGAAAGGTGCATGTTGGTTGCGCCGATCCAACCGGTCGGAGTGAGGCACGCGCTAGGATATTCCGGAATCGGGTCGCTGGCCGGGTGGCCGGAGAGTTCACGCGCAAGATCGAACTCCGGGCCATGCGGGCCCATCTTCTTGGGTGTGTGGCAGTCGTTACAGCCAGCTACTCTGGTCATGTACTTGCCGCGGGCGATCATCTGTTCTTTGGTCATGCCGGCGGTCTGGGTAGCGTCGGCCTTGTTGGCCTCCGCCTGCTGGCCGCACATGATCAACAGACTGCAAACTGCCAGTGCCATGAGCACGGCAGCGACTTTGAAGAATCGGTTCATGGTAACAGTAACCTCCTGTAAAAGTATGTGAATCATCGCTAAGGCGTAGCAGCGTACCTGCCGCGCCTCTCCCTGCCCGGAGGGGAAGCAGTCAATTATTCGGTCACCCAGTGGGTCCCGGTTTCACGTGAAACCACTATTTGCCGATGCAGAATTTTCCGAAAATGCGTCCGAGGATCTCCTCGGTATAGACACGTCCCGTTATCTCGTCCAGACACTGTGATCCCTGGCGTAGGTCGAAAGCGACTATTTCAGGCGATTCGCCGGCTCGATTTTTGTCCATCGCGCCTTTGATCGCCTTAAGGGCAGACCCAAGTTTCTGCTTGTGCCTGGCCGAGGTCACCACCAACCCGGAGGTCATGTCCGGCAGACGTTTACGGATATTGTCAGAAAGATGTGAAGTCAGGGATGCTAATCCGTCACCTGTCCGTGCCGACAAACGAATAAACGGGAGTTTGTAGGTCCAAGTTTCATACTTTTGTTTGGTGAGGTCGATTTTATTGAGAAGAACTGTCGTTTTGGTTGTGGGAAGGTTGTCGAGATCCTGCTGCAACTCCTTTTGCCAGGAACGCCGCGTCAAGTCAACCATCCAGAGTACTAAATCACTATCCTTGATTATCTTGCGTGCCCTGTCTATCCCCTCCTGCTCGACTTTGCTCCCCTTCTTCCGGAGCCCTGCGGTGTCTATCAAGTTGACCGCAAACCCATCCAGCTCGATCCACTCGGACAAATAATCGCGGGTTGTCCCAGCCACCGAATGAACTAGTGCTCTCTCTTGTCGTAGAAGCCGATTGAAAAGCGAGGACTTTCCGGCATTCGGTCGGCCGCCTATGGCGACTGTGAATCCCTCCGAGATAATTCGCCCCCCTTGATAGCTCTTGAGCAGTTGGTCGAGACTTTCCCCAATCTTACTCAACCGATCCGTGATCTCATCCCGCTCCGCCAGCGTGATCTCTTCTTCGGGGAAATCAATGGAGGCTTCGACCTCCGAAGTCACCGCGACTATTTGATCACGCAAGTTCGCGACATGCTCCGGATATGCTCCCAGCAAATGCTCCCGCGCGGTCTGGTAGGAAGCATGGGAATTGGCCGCGATCATTTCCGCGACTGCTTCAGCGCGGGCGAGATCGATCCTTCCGTTTACAAACGCGAGCCGCGTGAATTCACCAGGCTCCGCCGCGCGCGCTCCCGACTGGATAAGCTCATCAAGGATCAATTGCACAACCATTCGTCCACCATGGCAGAAGATCTCGACCTGTTCGAGACCGGTGTACGAGTGGCCATGCGGCATTGAGACCGCGGTTACTTCATCGATCAACTCCCCGGTCGAGGAATGAAAGCGGCCATAGCGAAGATGAAAATGATCGAGGGAAAGCGACTCGCCGGAGGCGCTCTTGAGATGTTTGGTGGCGATGTTAAGGCTGTCAGGTCCGGCCAGGCGAAGGGCGGCGATACCGCCCTCGCCCGGGGGAGTTATTATCGCGACGATCGTGTCGTCGACAGACGCGGATCTTTTCCGCATACATTACGCCGTCTTGATCTCCGCGTTTTGTATCGCGGTCCGCTTGTAGACGAAATAGTCTAAGAGCGAGAATAACGAGAAGCAGGCCCAGTAGAGCACCAGTCCGGCCGCCAGCTTATAGAAGAAGAACGCGAACATCAGCGGCAAGAGATACATCAGCATCTTGTTCTGCTGATTCGGCGCCATGGTCAGTTTCTGCGAAATGAACTGGAAGCCGACCATAAAGACCACCAGGATAATATACGGATCAGTCAATCCGGTCGCGCCACGCGACAGGTCATTGATGAACCAGAACCAGGGAGCGTCACGCAATAATATCGTCTGGCGGAAGACCGAAAACAGTCCAAAGAACAATGGCATCTGCAGGAGCATCGGCAAACAGCCGGAGAACGGATTGACCCCGGCCGTCTTGTAGAGCTTCATCATCTCCTGGTTGAGCGCCTGCGGATTGTTTTTGTGCTTTTTCTTCAGCTCATCCATCTTCGGCTGAATATCCTTCATCGCCTGCATCGACTTGAACGACTTCAGTGAGAGCGGCATCGTCACCAGTTTGACCAATAGCGAGAAAAGCACGATCACCCAGCCGTAGTTCGGGATGAAATCATACATTCTCGGCAGCAGCCAGATAACCGCCAGCGCGAACGGCTTGATGATCCACCCCACGTACGGAGTAGTGCCGATGCCCAGCATATCCTCGAGGCCGATCTCATAGTCGGAGAGAAGATCGTAATCAAGAGGGCCGGCAAAAACCGTGAAGCTATCGGTGATAGCCCCCGCTCCGGCGAATGGCATCTCCATACCGACTGAGAGGAACTTGGCGGTCGTTTTTCCGTGCGACGAAGTGACCTGTCGAAGACGTCCGGTTGCCTGGACCCCTTCCGCGGGACGGCTCCGCGGTATCATGATCGCCGCGAAATATTTCTGCCTTAGTCCTGCCCACTCAGTGCTGCCGGTGAGGCTCTGATTGAGGGTGTCACTGTCGAAATCATTAAGCGTCGTCCGCTCGCGCGACATCATCGCGACAGCTTCCATCACATCGTAGTCGGATGCTGAGTCCGGCTCGGTCGGGCGAAGCGGAGCATTCCAGAACAGCTCGTACTGTCTGTCGAAGCCGAGCGTGCTCAGATTCGGCAACTCGATAGCAAACTCGTAATCATATTGATCCGGCGAGAAATGGAATCGCTTGATGATCTGCCCGCCGGTCGGCGTGGTATGGGTATACGCTATCTCTAGCGGTGCGCTGGTTGCGTCGTAGTTCCCCGCCGGCAGATTGGCGACAAAGTTCATTTTGGCCGTCGAGCGAGTGCCGCCGGCAAAGCGTGCCTCCGGTGTGGCCGGAACCTCGCCGACCAGCATTTCGACCTGCTCCTTATTGCGGTACGTATGCTCCCGCAATTTAAACGACACCGGCCCACCACCATAGCTTGAAAGCGCTACTAGATATCTCTGCGTGGTGACAAAGATCGTGTCATGCGTGATGACCGAATCCGGGTCGCTCGGAGCAGCGGAAGAGAGAGTATCCATAGCCAGCGCGCCGGGCGGAGTGGTATCAGCTCCCTGGCTGTCGGTGGATGCCACCGCACTGGTATCGGCGACCTGAGCGGGCGCCGGAGGTTTCGGTTTCACAAAGCCGAGCCATTCCATAGCCGGCCAGAAGAGAAAGATGGCGACAACCAGCAGGATTACTATCGGGAGAGTCTTTTTATCCACGGGAATTTCCTTATTCAGGGCTTCGGGTCAGTTGACCGGGTCGAAGCCTCCTTGGTGCCAGGGACCGCATTTGGCGATTCGTTTGACCGCCATCCAACAGCCGCGGGCGGCGCCGTACTTGCGGAGCGCATCCTCGGCGTAGTGTGAGCAGGTTGGATAGAAGCGGCAGGAACGACCGATTATCGGCGATAATGTAAAGCGATACAAATAGATAGCGAAGATAAAGGGATAGGCAAAAAGCGATGTTCGCTCAGGGGTTGCGATCGATCTGTTCGAACACTCGTGTGACATCAGCTTTGATCTCATCCAACGTCGGAAGCTGCTCCGCCACCCTCGGCAGAAAGGCCAGCTTGACCGGTGCGGCATACCCCGCTCTGGTCAGCCGGATCGCCTCACGAAAGAGCCGTTTGATACGGTTGCGGTCGTGGGCCTTGCCATGGCGACGGGAGAGGAAAATGCCATATTTGAAGCTATCCGCCGGAAGCCAAACCCCTGTACAACAACGGGCAGAAATACGACGGCCCTGCTTGAACAGGACCGCAATCTCTACCCGACTTTTCAGGGTCAAGCTTCGAGGAAGGCTATTTCTTTCGGGCAACGCTGACAGTCAGGCGCTTACGACCTTTGGCGCGGCGACGGCTCAACACCTTACGGCCGTTCTTGGTCGCCATCCGGCTACGGAAGCCGTGGTCGTTAAATTTCTTACGATTGGACGGCGGAAACGGTCTTTTCATCTTTACTCCAAACTAATTCTTACTGAGCCGCCGAATATATCAATATGGAAAAGACCGTCAAGGGGTATGTGGTGAACTTTAGACGACCGTTATTTCAGCAATATCAGCTTCCGAGTCTCCGTTTTCTCCCCAAAATCGGCCCTGACCAGATAGATACCGGACGGGTGACCGGTGGCATCCCAAGCAAGACTGGTCTTTCCGGCCGGAAACTCGCCATCAGCCAGTGTGGCAACAGCCTGACCGAGCAAATTGAAAATTTCCAGCCGCAGATGTCCGCGGGTCGGAAGGTCGATTGGGATACTTGCCTCCGCATTGAACGGGTTCGGATAGGGTCGACCGAGGATGAACTGCTGAGGTAACGATGAAGGTGGCTCGTCTTCAACAGCTGTCGCGATATCAAGCGAGTAGATATCGACCTGATTTCCATTCATCACGATCAGACGCGGGGTACTGTCGGGCCAATTGGTCTCCCAATACCGTTGACCGTGCGGGATATCTGACGTCTGAAATCGAATTGTCCCATTTTCCCCGCGGAACATGAACAACGTATCACCTGCGATACCAAAGAAGTAGCCGGGGAGATTGGGGTGGATCATGAATTTGCCGAGACCGGGAAGCCGATCCTGATAAGACGTTGACCACATTTCGACCAACTGGCCATCCGGACTGCTGGACGGATTGGCAATGAGGACTAGTTCGACAGTCAATTGTCCCTCTGGTGTAGCAGGGCAGAAGAGAGAGTAACCCCGAAGGCAGACTATCTCGTCACCTTGTGTTGAGCCGAGGATATTGCCGTTGTTCCAATTGTAATAGACACAGTCTCGGAAACCATTTCCTCCGCCGGTACAACCAGTATCAACGCACTGAGAAGAAAAAGTAGAGAGTTGTCCTAGAGAGTCGCATTCAACCAATCGTATTTCAGTGTTTGATTCATCGCTAATCTGGAAAGAACTACCATCCAATTCGCGACAAATCAGGGTGTGAGAATTGTTGGCTCGCTCAATGCTCAGAGCGTCCATGGCCATGAATGGCTCGGTCCACTGAATGGAATCCGGAAAACGCGCGTACAGACTGGTAAACCCTCCTTCGAAACTTGACCACTGGTCAAAGGAGAGGTAGCGGTGCGAATAGAAAAGCTCGCACTCGCCATCCCCGTCGATGTCTTCTATCATAAGAAAGTCCAACCCCTGTGAATACTCAATTGGGCTCCAAGGTGCCCAGGAGTGGCGAACAGCGAATGTGGAATCAGCGAAGCCGGATGCACCGTCAAAGCAGACAATTCGCCAGTCCGTCGGGACTGGAATCAGATTGAGATAGGCTGAGTCAGGAACTGCTAGTGCCAAAACCAGATCTGGAATGCTATCCCCATTCACATCACCAACCACTGCTCGCGTATGCGGATGTAATGTATCTGTCGTATGGCTGAATATCACCGAATCACCGGTGATATCCCAGAGAATCACCAGAGTATCATTGACCGCCAGCAATTCAATCTGACCGTCTTCATTGTAATCAACAAATCTGACGCGGTTGAATTCAGGTGCGAACGGTTCAAAAGTGAAGGCGCTTTCATGCACAAAGCCGACCGAGGCGCCAGCGGAGACAGCCAGAATCAGCACGAACGCGAATACTATAAGAGGACGCATCAACCCTCCCGGGGATTAGGTCTATTGAGAATCTATTACCCGAAGACGAATTCAGCTACAAGAATGTGGAAAGTAGGAGTGA
>JAYRFH010000202.1:0-10092 GCA_041908405.1 Candidatus Zixiibacteriota bacterium | reverse complement strand
TATCTTTTCCTGTCGGCGGTTTCCCGCGCGGGGGCCGACGATTTTTTGTTAGCTATTGAGCGAAAACTTGACGAAGAACGAATTCAAAGAACGGCTGACTGATTCTCTCACCCTCTTGCAGGTGCCGGGTATCGGTAAGGGCCGCTATAATCGACTTATCCAGAAGTTCGGCTCTCCTTCCGCGGCGCTGTCTGCGTCGGTGCAGGAGCTAGAGGCGGTCCCGTCGCTGTCGCATGCGCTGGCCACCGCCATCAAACAGCAATCCGACCCGGAGTCCGCACGCGCCACTGCCGCAAGAATCATTCAACTCGGGTGGGAAGTTCTCTTTCCCAACACCGAAGCATACCCTGTCGCTCTCGCCCGCATTGCCGACCCGCCGCCGATACTTTTCCGCATGGGCGATCCGATTCATGAAGACGACAAACTGGTCGCGATTGTTGGCACACGTCATCCTTCCGAGCGCGGTAAACTGTTTACCGCAAAGTTGGCCGCGGATCTCGCTCGCGCGGGAATCACGGTTGTATCGGGCATGGCCGAGGGGATTGACTCCGCCGCGCATGCCGGCGCGCTCGATGCCGGCGGCAAAACGATCGCCGTCTGGGGAACATCGCTTGATATCGTCTATCCGCCGACCAATAAAAAGCTGGCTGAGCGTATCGGCAAACAAGGCGCGATCTATTCAGAATATCTTCCCGGCACCAACCCGGATAAAGGATATTTCCCCGAGCGAAATCGCATCATCTCCGGGCTGTCCGAAGCGGTTATCGTGATCGAGGCCGGGACCAAATCCGGCGCGCTTATCACTGCCGATCTCGCTATCGAACAGGGACGCGAACTTTTCGCAGTCCCCGGTCCGCCCGATGCCCTCACCTCCGTCGGTACCAACAGCCTTATCAAAAAGGGCGCGAGATTACTCACCGGAATCCAGGATCTGTTCGATGATCTCCCTCGTCTGGCCGGCAAAGTCACCGCCAAGCGATTTCAGGCTCTGCCCGACCTGACCGATATGGAGAGGAAGATGATAGCGCTGTTGGCCGAAGGTCCCGTGCAGATCGATATTCTTTCCCGTTCCGCGAATCTGACAATCTCCGAGGTTCTTGAGTATATGTTGGCGCTGGAGTTAAAAGGGGTGGTCCAGGAACTTTCCGGTAAGAGGTTCATGTTATCCGAGCAGACCGTATGATATCACAGACCGCCAAAATCGTTAACAAACTCGGCTTGCATGCCCGGCCATCGGCGCTGCTGGTGACGACCGCCTCGAAATTCCAATCCGAGGTTCACTTCACCAAGAACGGCCTCCGCGTCAACGGCAAATCAATTCTCGGTGTGATGATGCTGGCGGCGGAGTTCGGCTCTGACCTATTGATCGAACTAAACGGCCCGGATGAAGAACAGGCGATGGCAGATATTCTGGCGGTGATCGAATCGCGTTTTGGGGAATCGGAATAGACCTCTCAGAGCGAAACTCTCGACTCGACCACAAACTTTCTCCATACATTCATCATTCTATAGACTGTCATCACGAGCTTTGCTTGATCCATTTGACAAAGCAAAGCGTCGTGATCTCAGTTGAATCGGGCTTCGACTTCGCTCAGCCCAATTCTGGTTCGTGGCAGACGCCCCCTTCTGCATGACTCACCATAAGTTGTTCCGTCAGGTCCTAGCGCTCGCCAGAATTGTCGACCCAAATCTCCCATTACAATAGTCGAGCGCGAGACCTGACGGCAACACACTCCACCCTACTACTCGGTCTAATTGTATTACAATTGTCAGTTCCTCCTAATGCGGGCCTATTAATAGGAGGAGTACTCTATCCACTCCCCGCGTCCGCTTGGATAAAGTATGTTTCTGCAACCATCATCCCCTTCCCCCATATCGAAGTCCTTGCTGACTCAACCAGACGCTTCTGCGCCGCACCTCCCTTTGTTGCGAAGCAACAACTTGATGGTTGCTCAGCGCGGCCAATTTGCCCATCTCTGCGTCCACTACACGGATGAAGGTTGCGCCCTGCATCCTCACAGCGTCCCCTCTCCCACCTCCCCCCGTTATTCCGCTTGCCTAACATTTCCATAACTGCCTATCTTAGAGCAGACTATAGCCGCAAGTGATTGACCAATGAAGAGTAATCGAAAAGTCATAAAAGGGGTGCCGGCCTCGCCCGGGATCGCTGTCGGCAACGCGCGCATCATCCTCCCCGATGATATCCGCATCCCCGAAATGATCATCCCCGCCGCACGCTGCCAGTCCGAGATCGACGCGCTCGACCGCGCGGTCGCGGCGACCATGGCCGAAGTCCGCAAACTTCGCGACGCCGCCAACAAAAGAGCATCCGGCCCGATCGCCAAGATATTCGATGCCCAGATGCTGATCGCCTCGGACTACGATTTCATCCAGCAGGTGAAAGAGCAGATCGTCGCGAAACGCCGACCGGCGGGATATGTCTACAAACAATTGGTCGACAAGATCACCGCGCCATTGCGGCTCGCGGCCGACCCGTATATGCGTCAGATGTCGATGGAGATCGATGCTGTCGCGCGGAAGATCCTCTCCAAACTTGGCACAGGCGCCTCTGATGAAGATATCGAGTTCCCGTCGAACACAATTCTTGTGTCACAGGTTTTCACTCCCGGACAGGTACTGACCTTCCGCGATCGCAAGGCCGCCGGTTTTGCCGCCGCCGAAGGCGGGCGCACCTCGCACATGGCCCTCATTGCCCGGTCATTGATGATCCCCATGGTGATTGCCGAGGATGTCGCCGATCTGGTCGACAACGACGCGAGGATCATTATCGATGGTTCCGCCGGTGTGGTGATAATCAATCCATCTGAGGAAGACTGCGCCGAAGCCTCTCGGCTGAAAAAACGCCAAGGGCCGGCCCTTATCACGCAGATTAAGAAACTCGAGACGATCCCGCCGAAGACCGCGGACGGCCGCACGCTCAATATCGCCGCCAATCTGGAACTCCCCGGCCCGATCGACGAGATACTAGCGTCGAAAAAGATCTGTGTCGGCCTCTACCGAACTGAGTTCCTGTATCTTCGCGAGGGGGACTTCCCGGACGAAGAGACGCAGTACGAGGTCTATTCGCAGATCGCGGAGACCTTCAGCCACTGCGGTGTGATCCTTCGGACCTACGATATCGGCTCGGACAAGATCAAAGCCGATGGCGATTTTGGCCACGAAGACAACCCCGCTCTCGGTTGGCGGGGAATCCGGTCAATGCTTGAGATGCCGGATGTTTTCAAGGCCCAGATCCGGGCGATGTTGCGCGCCTCAGCCCGTAAGAATCTCAAGATCATGCTCCCGATGATATCCGACCTGACCGAATACGAACGGGCAAAGAAACTCATCCAGCAGGTGATGCTCGATCTGAAGCGTGCGCGCATCCAGTTTGACCCGCAGATCCCGATAGGCATCATGGTCGAAGTCCCGTCCGCGGCGCTCACGGCCGACCTGCTGGCCCAGAAAGTGGACTTCATATCTATTGGTACCAACGACTTGACGCAGTACACGATGTCCGCGGACCGGGCCAACGCCAAAGTCGCCGGGCTGTACAATTCCTACCACCCCTCTGTCCTGCAACTGATTAAAATGACGGTTGAGGCTTGTAAAAAGCACCGGAAACCAGTATCTATATGCGGCGAAATCGCAGGTGACCATCTGGCGCTCCCGCTTTTCGTCGGTTTGGGCGTGGAGCAGCTCTCCATGAACCCCGCTAAAATATATGATATGTGCCGGTTGGTCGGCAAGATCGACACCGGAGTGGCTCGACATTTGGCCGAAACGGTCATGAAATGCCCCTCCGCCGCCGCTGTCACACGTCGCCTGGAATCATTCCAGGATGCGCTTGAGAAGTAGTGAACGTTTAGATACAGGATACGCGATTTGGCATTGCTTGATGATGTTGACACAATACGCTCAGTCGATCCGTCGAATATGTACAACCGGATATTCGACTTCCCTGAGCAGATGGCCGATGCCCTGAAGTTGGCGGATGGCTGGAATATTCGGGCGAATGATTTTGCGGGGATCCGCAATGTGGTGGTTATCGGCATGGGCGGCTCCGCGATCGGCGGCGACCTGGTCCGTACCCTCCTGGCTGACCGCCTGGTCATCCCCTTCTTTGTGAACCGACACTATAAGCTGCCGGAGTTCGTTGATGACGAGACTCTGGTGATCGCTTCATCATATAGCGGCAATACTGAAGAGACGCTCGAGGCTCTCGATGACGCTCTGGATCGCAAGGCCCAGATAGTCGCCATCACGACCGGCGGTATGCTCGAAGAGGTCGCCAAGCTGAACGATATCCCGTTGATGCAGATTCCCGGTGGCATGCAGCCCCGCGCCGCGCTCGGTTTCTCGTTTGTCCCTGTCGCGATGCTGTTCGAAAAGCTCGGCATGGTCAAGGGGATGTCCAAGGAGATCAACGGCGCGATCCGTTTGATGCAGACCTTCCGCGAACGGTATATCGAAGATTCACCGACTGAATCCAACATGGCCAAGAATATCGCCGAGCGACTCCTCGCCAAGATGGCGATAGTTTATACCGGCCCGACATTGATGGATGTGGTGGGGCTTCGCTGGAAAGGCCAGTTCTGCGAAAACGGCAAGAACATGACCTTCCATAACGTCTTCCCGGAATTCAACCATAACGAACTGGTCGCCTGGTCTGACCCTATCGGCCCGCATACCGAGAATCTCCAGGTGCTCTTCATCCGCGACCAGGGGGATCACCCCAAGGTCCAGAAGCGGATGGATATAGTCAAAGGGTTGATCGAGAAGGCGGGAGTCGATGTGCTCGAATTACGCTCTATCGGCGATTCGCCGCTTGAGCGCATGTTCAGCATGATCCAGTTGGGTGATTTCGCCTCTTACTATCTGGCGGTGGTGAACGACACCGATCCCACGCCGGTAGAAGCGATAGAAAGCCTGAAAAAGGCGCTGGCCAAATAGAGTCGACACTGCCGGGCAGTTCGACAGTGAGTTTTCCAGTACAAAGATGACCCGGTTCTAACCGGGTCAATTTCATACGGCAGGATTGGGCTGCTGATCCCGCAAATCTGAATAAACAGAAGCGGCGGGTAGACAGTCTTTAGGAAGGTACACCGATTCGCTTTTGACCCGCGCTGATGGAGTTCGCAGAGTGACAGTAGGAAAACGGATCCGCCCCCTTCTTCTATCTTTATCCTCTTTCCTAGCGGCATCCAGCGTATTGGCGCAGGATGCGGCGGCCGGTCAGTCACTCTTCCGGACCGATCGATTTAACGCGCTCATTCTGATTCTCGTTTTCTCCGGAGTTGTCCTGCTGTATACCCGCTGGGCGCGCCAGGGGAGAACGTTGTTTATCCGCAAGATGGCCGGTCTCGATGCCATGGAAGAAGCAGTTGGCCGCGCCACTGAAATGGGGCGCCCAGTGCTTTTCATCCCCGGACTGCAGGAAATCGATGAAATAGAAACAATCGCGGGCATCTCTATTCTCGGGCGTGTCGCTCGCATCACCGCGCAATACGAAACTCCGCTCCTTGTGCCGGTTCGGTATCCGATGGTTCTCGCGGCCGGACAGGAAGTTGTCGAACAGGCCTATACCGAAGTTGGTCGGCGCGACAATTATAATAAAGATATCGTCCGCTATGTCGCGGGCGAGCAGATGGCCTTTACCGCCACCGTCAACGGTATGATGATGCGTGAACGCCCCGCGGCGAATATCTTTATGGGCGCGTTTTTCGCCGAGTCACTTCTTCTCGCCGAAACCGGCAACGCGGCCGGCTCAATCCAGATAGCCGGGACCGCCCGTCCCGAGCAATTGCCGTTTTTTGTCGCCGCGTGCGACTACACTCTGATGGGTGAAGAACTATATGCGGCCTCCGCGTATCTGTCGCATGAACCGATCATGCTTGGCGGCCTAAAAGGACAGGATTTTGTCAAAGTGATCATTATCCTCCTGATAATTCTCGGTGTGGTGCTAGCCAGTCTCGGCTACGGCGAATCATTTATCAAACTGTTTGAGGCCGTGTAACCGAACATGAGAACCGTCGCCCCCATCGTCATTGCCTTCCTCTCCGGGTTCGTCATGATTCTGTCGTTTTTCTTCAATCCGGACAAGACATTCTTAGGTCGCATTGAATCCGAGGTCTTGGTCTGGGTGACGATCGTTGGCGGTTTCACGCTGTTGTTGGGTGTGGTCTCCATCACGCGCGTCAATTTCCGCGCCGTGCGCAGTCAGAAGTCCGGCTGGTTTTACAATCTCATGACGTTGATATCAATCTTCGTCATGGCTATTCCGGCGATGCTCCCCACTTCCTGGTCTCCGCTTTTCGGCGACCGCGAGGGCTCCATCTACGACTGGCTCTTCACGTACGTTGATTCGATCATGATGCAGACCATGTTCGGTCTGCTTGCGTTCTATATCGCATCGGCCGCCTATCGCGCGTTCCGCGCCCGCAATGCCGAGGCGACCCTGCTTCTCCTGACCGCGGTCCTCGTCATGCTCTGGCGCATTCCGATGGGTGAGGCTTTCCTCCGCCTTTTCTCAGACAATCTCCCGCAGTGGATAAACAGCTTCGTAATGAACGGCGCGAATATGTCCGTCCAGCGAGGTATTATCATCGGCGCCGCGCTCGGCGCGGCCTCCATGTCGCTCCGTATCCTGTTGGGGATCGAACGCACGTACATGGGGAAAGGGTGAGCAGATGAATATCTGGGACAAGATTTCATCTCTCGACCGTCGCTGGATCTACCTGCTGGTCGCCCTGACTGTCATCTTCCCGCTGATAGTCCCGGCCGACTTCCCGGTCCGTATCACACCCGAAGCGACCCAGCTGTATGAAGCTGTCGAAGCATTGCCGGATTCATCGGTGGTCCTGTTGACGTTCGATTACTATCCGTCTTCCACCGCGGAGACCGAGCCAATGTCGACCGCGGCGCTGCATCATCTTTTCCGCAAGCACTGCAAGGTGCTTACGATGACCACCATTCCACTCGGTGGGCCATCCATCGCCGAGCGTGTCACCCGCCATATCGCGGCGGAATACGGCAAACAGTACGGAGTCGACTTCGTCAACCTCGGCTACAAAGCCAACTACGTGGCCGTGCTCAAAGGGATGGGAACGTCAATCGAAGCCATCTACCCGACCGACAACTCCAGCACCCCTCTGGCTGAGCTACCGATGATGCAGACGGTCAAAGACTATCGCGATATCGCCTTCATCTTTGCGGTGGCGGATAATGCCATAGTCGAGTACTGGATATCCATCGTCAACGCGCAGTATGGCACCCGTGTCGGCGCGGGCGTGACCGCCGTCTCTGCTCCCAAGTACTATTCCTTCGTTAGCTCCGGTCAGATGACCGGCCTGTTGGGAGGGATGAAGGGGGCCGCGGAGTACGAACAACTGGTGAGCAAGCCCGCGATCGCCATGAAAGGAATGGGGATTCAGTCGCTTATCCACCTGCTTATCATCGCGCTGGTGCTGGTCGGGAACCTAGGCTTTTTCCTGGGAAAGCGCAAAGATAGTAAGGGGATGTCCGTATGAGCTTCATCGACATCCTCCAGATCTGGATCGCCGCGTTTTTCACGCTGGCTATTTTCTCTTTCCTCTATAAAGACAACCCGGTCTACAAGTTCGTCGAGCATATCTTCGCCGGTTTGTCGGCGGGCTACTATGTCGGTCTCATCTGGAAGTCGGTCATTATCCAACAGCTCTGGGAGCCGATGACCCGCGCCGACAATCCCAAATGGTATCTCTTCCTTCCGGGAATTCTCGGTGCGCTCATGTTCGCGCGCCTGGCCCCCAAAATATCCTGGGTATCGCGCCTCGCGCTCGCGTTCGTCATGGGGAACACCGCCGGAGTCTTTATTATTTCGCAATTGCACGGTCTCGTCCTGCCGCAGATGCAGGACACGATGTTGCCGGTTGCCAATGGCGGCTTCGCGGCCAGCATCCTGACCATCATCACGATAGTTGGCGTCCTTTCGACGCTCATCTATTTCTATTTCTCGAAAGAACACACCGGAGCGCTGGGCGTGACCGCCAAGGTCGGCGTCTGGTTTATCATGATATCCTTTGGCGCGCACTTCGGCTACACCGTCATGGGGCGTGTGTCGCTCCTGATCGGGCGCGTCTATTTTCTTTATAATGACTGGATTGGTTCATTTTCCCAGATTTTCTGAGCGATTCCTTGTGATCGCCGTATAATATTCGCTGGCACTTAGAGCACCGGCTTTATATGTTATGCGAGATATGCGAAAACTGATCTCCCTTACCAGTATTATCGTTGTGGTACTCCTGTCTGGTTGCGGGCAGGATCCGTCCAAATCCGTCTATGACACCAAAACCAATCCCGAGGGCTACCCTGCGCGCGCCTGCCTGATGCTTGAGCAGATAGAATCCGGCGAGCTGTCTACTTATGATGATATCACCACCAATTTCGGCCAGCTCTACACCTCGTTCCCCGAACTGCTCGACAATCTTCAGTGGCAACAGCTGATAGAGAAGCTGGGAGTGAAGTTCCGCTATCGCGCGGACCAACTGGTGGATTCCGGCGTCGTCTGGTATCGCGAAGCCGCCAAGCTGTACACGCTGGCGGCATTTGCCCGCCCACTCGATGAACGGCTTCAGCATCGCAATAACATGTTTGCCACCTACGAGAAGGCGGTGCAGGACTCGGTCATTCCACCTAATTTCGACCCGGTCACCGTACCGATCGAGGTCCCGGATCAGTTGCGCATCCTTCGCTATTTCATGCTCGATGATTCAATTCATCAGCAGTTCGCCACTGAATTCCTGGTGCCGCGCATCCTGAACCGTCATGCCGCTGAGGCCGCCATGAAAGTGGTAGGCCCACAGCAGCTCCCGATAATCGACAAATGTTTCCTGACCACACTCGGTTTCAAGTATCGCGGCCCCAGTCAGCCAATGGCCAGTTTTGCCGAACCGGCCATCGACCTGATGTCCTGCCAGATCGCACGCCAGCCTAATGGCTGGTACCACGCCGAGTTCTATTTCATCCCGCGCGAAAGCCTGAAAGCCGACTACACCGTTGCACTTCGTTTGGCAATTCCGGACTCCACTGCGGCCAACCCGGCGACCACGTTCCGCCAATTGTCCTTTGATTTTCATCCGAATCGGTCGACCCAGAGCTGGAAGGCGGGGGAGCTTGCGCCGGCCTATCGGAGATTCGCTCATCCCGGCGAGATCAGTCAGGTCGCGATCGGCATTTATGAGAAGTCGGCGGATTCAACCCATTTCGTCTCACTGCGTGATACCGGCGAGCCGATCCTGGTTCTGCCACGCTCGGTTATCAGCGGCCGTTGAACCGGCCTAACCTCCCCAGCCCACCCACTTTGCGCTTTACTTGCCGGGGGGCATTGGCTACTTTGGCCTCAAGTTTCATGGAGATACAGCAATGAAAGTCATAGTCCCGGTAGCAGGAGTTGGAAGCAGGCTTCGCCCGCACACTCACTCCACCCCCAAAGTATTACTGCCTGTCGCCGGAAGACCGATCATCGACCATGTTCTGGAGCCGATCGCTCGGCTGAAACCGGAAGAGGTCGCTTTTGTCGTCGGCTATCTCGGCGCCGAGATCGAGGCCTATGTCCAGGCGAACTATTCCTTCAAGTCCAGGTTCGTCTGGCAGGAGCGCCTGCTTGGACTCGGCCACGCTATCAATCTCGCTGTGCAGCAGATGTCCGACGGCCCCATCCTAGTGGTCCTGGGCGACACCATCGTCGAAACCGATCTGACCAAGTTTATTGCCGCCGGAGACTATGTGCTCGGTGTGCGACAGGTTCCCGATCCTCACCGTTTCGGGATTGTGGAAGTTCGCGATGGATTAGTAGCGCGACTCGAAGAGAAGCCCGCAAATCCGAAGACCAATCTCGCCGTGATCGGTCTGTACTATTTCAGCGAATCACAAAATCTGCGCCAAGCCCTGATGGAACATTCTGAATCCGGCGTCACCACTCGCGGTGAGATACAGTTCACCGACGCCCTGCAGCGGATGATCAAGGCGGGAACGAAATTCCTTCCGTACGAGGTCAACGGCTGGTACGACTGCGGCAAGAAAGAGACGGTCCTCGAAACCAACCGTCACTTC
>JAYRFH010000201.1:0-13635 GCA_041908405.1 Candidatus Zixiibacteriota bacterium | reverse complement strand
CGCATCTTCTACCCGGCCCAGATAGCATGGGGGATTCTGGTCTCAGTCGCCTTGCTGGCAATGTATGATTGGGTGATGAAACGATGGTCAGGCCGTGGTCAGCGGCTGACAGGCTGACCGGTTGTGTCAGCCGTTTCGTTCTGACTTGAACCGCTGATACAGCTCTTCGCCAACCCGGAACGGATTGGTCTTGCCCGCCAGGATATCATTGACCGTGGACTCAAACTGAGTATGGGCCCGCAACTGGTCAAGATACTCCTGCTGGAAACGCCACTTGAGAATGGAAAGTATCTTTCGTTCGATCTGTCTTCGACGGTGATCCGCGAACTGACCATTCGCCTTGGTGAACTCGACAAACTTTTGGATCTCGCCATGTAGCTTGTCGACTCCCTTCCGATTGACCGCTTCGGTCGCGATCACACTCGGCGCCCATTTCCCCTCGACCCGCTTGCGGGTCTCCATGGCCATGCGCAGTTCGGCGCCGATCCGTTCCGCGCCCGGACGGTCAGACTTGTTGACGCAGAATATGTCTGCTATCTCCATCAGTCCGGCTTTCATCGTCTGAACCGCGTCGCCTGATTCCGGCACGATCACCACCACGACAACATCACAGGTATCGATGATATCCAACTCTACCTGACCAACACCGACGGTCTCTATAAGTGTGATATCGAACCCGAACGCGTCATAGACTACCGTCACGTTGTCGGTTGCGGCGGCCAGTCCGCCGGTCGCCCCACGAGTCGCCATGGAGCGGAAGTAGACCGAGCCATCGGTGGGGAATTCATTCATCCGAACCCGATCACCGAGTAGCGCACCGCCGGTAAATGGCGAGGATGGATCGACCGCGATAATGCCGACCCGCTGCTGATATTTCAGGAATTCATGCGTCAGTTGATTGACGAGTGTCGATTTCCCCGAGCCGGGCGGCCCGGTCACACCGATACGGAGCGCCCTGCCGACCCGAGGGTAGAGTTGCTCCAGCGTCTGCAGATACCCATCCGTCCGATTCTCCACCTGCGAAACCAATCGCGAGAGAGATCGGATATCCCCCTGAAAGAATAGATCAAGCAGGCTCATGCGTACCGCGGCGACATATCTCCGACTGTCAGCTTGATATCCCGCAGCCGGATCTGGATCTGCGTATTGTCGTTGTACGTGTTGTATTCCACCGCGTAGACGATATCGACCAGGCATCCCTTATCCGAGATCGTCTGCGCCATATCGCCGAAACCAAATCCGATGGCGTCAAAGAGCGCGTCCCCTTTGCGAATCTTCAGTTTCAGATGGTTATTCCCGACCGTATACGGTGTCCCGACCACTTCGCAATTGCGGGTCAGGAAGATCGGGCGCATGTTCATCGGGCCGAACGGCGAGAACGCCTCGATCGCGTCCATGAACTCATCGGTGATCTCGCTCAGTTCGATCTCCAGATCGATAAAGAGCTTCGGCACGATATCTTCCGGGGTCAGGAACTTGCTCGACACCTCGCGGAATTTCTCGCGGAACTCGGGGATATTCTCCGGCTTGATCGACAACCCCGCCGCGTACTTGTGACCGCCGTATTTTATCAGGAGATGTTCGCACTCTTTCAACGCTTCGCAGAGGTGGAAACCGGGAATCGAGCGCGCCGAGCCCTTCCCTTCGCCATCGGAGATCGCGATCATGACGGTCGGCAGATGATATCGTTCGACCAATCGGCTGGCGACGATCCCGATCACTCCCTGGTGCCATCCTTCGGCGGCCAGAACGATCGCCCGGTCGGCGGCGAGATCGCACACCTCGTGCATCTGCGCCAATGCTTCGTTCAGAGTTTTTTCGTCGATCTCTTTCCGTCGACGGTTCTCTGAGTCAAGTTTGCGGGCGATATCCTGCGCCTGCCGTTCATCGCGGGTCGCCAGCAGTCGGATCGCCTGACGGGCATCACCTAAACGACCCAGCGCGTTGATACGCGGAGCTAAGATGAATACCACTTGCCCAGTGCTGATATCTTTCCCCATTAGACCGGAAACGAAAGCGAGCGATTTCAAGCCCGGCTTGGTCGTCCGCGCGATCTGTCGTATGCCGAATTTTGTGAGAATGCGGTTTTCGCCGATAAGCGGCACGATATCCGCCGAGGTCCCCAGCGCCACGAGATCCAGATGCTCTTCCAGTTCGCGTTCATCCTGGTTCAACCGATGATACAGCGCTTGCGCGAACTTGAAGGCAACGCCCACACCTGACAACTCGCCGCCGTATTCACATCCCGGCTGTTTCGGATTGATGATCGCGGTAGCGCGCGGAATGGACATCCCCGGCTCATGGTGGTCGGTCACCACTACATCTATCCCCTGCGAGATCGCGTAGTCTATCTCTTCGACAGCGGTAATACCGGTATCGACGGTGACGATCAGGCTGACGCCCTGCTGTTTAGCTTCGTCAATCCCCTCCAGCGAAAGACCGTAGCCTTCAACCAGACGGTTCGGCAGATAGAATGTCACCTGCGCGCCAAGCTTATTGAGGACCATGTACAGCAACGCGGTGGCGGTGATGCCGTCAACGTCGTAATCGCCGTAGATCATCACCTTTTCATTGGCGAACAGCGCCTGCGTGACCCTAGTGATCCCGGCTTCCATCCCGACCATTTCAAAGGGATCCTTGAGATCCGTCATCTTGGGATGCAGGAATCGATTGATCGTCTCGGCGGTATTGATCTGGCGGTTGACCAGGATCTTGGTGACATTGAGGGGCAAATTGGCTTCGGTGGCCAATCTGGTCACGGCGTTGGTATCCGGTTCCGAGGCGAGCACCCATTTCAGGGCGTGCGACCTCTGTGCCCAGGTCATGAAAAGCCTCCACGTGCTATGAAGCCGTGGAAAGCAGGAGATAAGCCGAGTTCTGTGAATCCCGTCTGAGGGGACCAACAGTCATTTCTCTCGATCGCATGTCACCATGCGACTCAGGCGGCCTACCCGGGAATGATAGCGGGGCGAATCAACCCCTCTTCCCCTATTTGGCCTTGCTCCAGGCGGGGTTTACCACGACACCCGTTACCGTGTGCCGTCGTAGTCTCTTACACCACGTTTTCACCCTTACCCGCCTTGCGGCGGGCGGTTTGTTTTCTGTGGCACTTTCCGTCGGATCACTCCGCCCTGATGTTATCAGGCGCCTCGATTCTCCGGAGCTCGGACTTTCCTCACTTTAAATTGACTCTAAAGCGCGACTGTTTCTCCTGCTTTTCGCGTCTTCGTTATCAGACTATATCACAAACAAACAACATTCAATAATTGAGGCAACCACTTACTGGCGCCGCGAATAGTTCGGCGACTCTTTGCTGATGGTCACCGAGTGCGGGTGGGATTCGGCCACCCCGGCCGAAGTCACCACCACCATCTGCGCCTTTTCGCGCAGTTCTTTCAGCGATCCGGCCCCCGCCAGCCCCATTCCGGCCCGAAGGCCCCCGACCAACTGGAAAACCAGGTCGGTCAGCTTCCCCTTATACGGGACACGCCCTTCAATTCCTTCCGGAACCAGCTTGGAGGCTTCATCCTCATGTTCCTGGAAGTAGCGGTCTTTCGACCCCTGCTGCATCGCTCCAAGCGAGCCCATGCCGCGGTACACTTTGAACGACCGCCCCTCAAAGAGCACGGTCTCGCCCGGAGATTCTTCTACTCCGGCCAGAAGCGAGCCAACCATCACCGCGGCTCCGCCACTGGCGAGAGCCTTGGTGATATCACCAGAATAGCGAATGCCGCCATCCGCGACACACGGTATGCCCGCCTTATCCGCCGCTTCAACCGCGTTCATCACGGCGGTCACTTGCGGCATCCCGGCACCAGTCACTACACGGGTAGTGCAGATGGAGCCAGGTCCGATTCCGACTTTCACACTATCGGCGCCGGCATCGATGAGCGCTTTCGCTCCATCGCCGGTCGCTACGTTCCCCGCCATAAGCGGGACACTACTGTATGACTTTTTCAGGAAGGAGACCGCGTCAAGTACACCCTTGCTGTGGCCGTGCGAGCTGTCCACGACCAGAAGATCAACACCTGCCGCAATCAAGCGTTCCGCGCGCTCCTTCAACTCCCGTTCGGAGACTCCCACCGCCGCCGCGACACGCAACCGACCGCGCTGGTCCTTGCAGGCGAGCGGAAATTGCTCTTCCTTGGAGATATCTTTGACCGTGATCATGCCGCGAAGTTTTCCATCGCGGTCACGGATCAGCAACTTTTCTATCTTGTACTGCTGGAGCTTGGCTATCGCCAGTTCGTTGAGCTTCCGTTTGTCGTTCTCGTGATGTCCTGTCGTGACAAAATCAACCCCTTCGGTCACCGTCACGAGTTTGTCCTCTTTGGTCATCACATCGGCGATCTTCACGCCATGATCTTTGAGGAAGCGAAGGTCGCGGTTCGTCAGTATCCCGACCAGTCGGCCATCCGGCTCGGTGATCGGTACGCCTGAAATGGAGTAGTGCCGCATGACGCGCAGGGCATCGGCGACAGTCTGGTCGGGGCGGAGCGTATACGGATCGGAGATCATCCCTGATTCTGAGCGTTTGACTTTGTCGACCTCAAGGGCCTGGCGTTCCGCGGTAAGGTTCTTGTGAATAACCCCGATGCCGCCTTCACGAGCGATCGCGATTGCCAGTTTCGATTCAGTGACCGTATCCATGGCAGCCGAGATCAACGGGATATTCAGCGTTATCCCCTTGGCGATTGTGGTGACCAGGCTAACATCTTTGGGCAGAACCTGCGAGAGCGCTGGAACCAACAGCACGTCATCATAGGTCAACGCTGGTTTTTCAATGATCTTCGCCATACTCCTATCCCATTGCTCTGCCGGTCATTCCCTGGCCGGTTACTGCGATTCTCCATCGTCCCAGTACAACATGCTGCCGCAATTGTCGCACGTGCAGATGCGGTCGGCTCGCTTGATCTCCTGGATCTTCTTCGGCGTGAGTCCCTTGTAGCATGCGCCACAGGCCCGCTTGCGCACCATCACCACTGCCTGGCCGCCTTTCCCGCGACGGACCCGTTCATACGTGCTCAACGTCGGACGGGAGATCAGGTTTATCACATCCTGCCGCGAAGACACTTTCTGGGAGATCTTCTCTCCGATAGAGTCGATCCGCTCCTGCAGGATGCCAAGCTGCTTGGCATTATTATCCTTGACCTGCAGCTGCTTTTCTTCGAGCCCGGTGATCTCTTTTTGCGCGGTCGTGATGATCTCGATCGTCTCGAGCAACTCGGTCTCGTGTTGCGAGATGGAGTTCTTGATGCTGTCGATCTCGGCGATCAACGCATCATATTCCTTGTTCGTCTTGATCGTCATCATCTGCTGCTGGTACCGCGCGAGATCGGCCTCTTTCGATTTCACCTCCAGCTCCAACTGCTTCTGGCGAAGTTGCGCGTCTTCAAGACGCTGCTTGGCATCGGTGAGTTTCTGCTCGGTCTCGCGGATCTCGCGATTCAGATTCTCCATCATATCCGGGAGGTATTCTTTAGATCGCTCCAGTTCGCCGAGATCATAGTCGATCACCTGAAGTTTGAGTAACAACTCCAGATCGCTCTGCATCGAGACCTCCTTCATTCCGCTATCCATCATACCCTGGCCTTTCGGCATTAAAAAAACGCATTCGCTGACGTGGTCAGGAATGCGTTCTTAACTGCTCCGTTATGGGCAAGCCGGAGTGTTTGGGCATGATCCCCAGCGGTCCGGCATAATCGCGTTTTGTATTAATCACTCTCTTCATCATTTCAATTGGGCAATACTGGACTCGAACCAGTGACCTCTCGGATGTGAACCGAACGCTCTAACCAGCTGAGCTAATTGCCCGCTCAGTATTTCCTCATCGCCCTTACGGGCCATATGGGCCCTGCAGGGCTCGAACCTGCGACCCGCTGATTATGAGTCAGCTGCTCTAACCGACTGAGCTAAGGGCCCTTCGTAACTTAGTCTTGTATGATACGAACCCACGCCCGTATCGTCAAGCCCCGACTCGTGACTTTTCTAACAACGCGGCAACGCTCCAGTTCCCTGTTGTCCAACATCAGGTTACCGAATTTTACCCGTCTGGATTTGGGGAAAGATAACTGCCTAAACCACCGGAAGGACCATTTTCGGGTCAAATCGTTCTTTGATCTTCCGCGAATAGATCGCATCTGTGGCCGAATTGTCCGCCAGAAGCCCGCGAACCGTCGACTCCCGATCGATCCCCTTTTGCCGGAGACCCGCATACTCGTGAGCCGCGCTCGCGGGCATTACCCGGAATGTCGCGTCCACCACCAGACCTAGCAGCCCCCAGGAGCCGGCAAAGATCTTGACGATATCATATCCCGAAACCGACTTAAAGCAGACCGACCCCGGACGAATGATCTCCCCTTCCGGCGTCACAATAGTCGCCATGATCAGGTAGCGCTTGATGGGAAGGTCATGCCCCAGGTGGTCTGCGCTCAGATTGACCGCAATCGCTCCTCCCACTGAGCCGACATATGGCAATGCAGAATGCGGCAGAAACAGACCTCGCTCCGGCTGATGCAGATTTATCTCACGAAGGGGATACCCCGCCCCGGCTTTGATATAGAAATCCTCGGGGGCTACTTCGATCAACTGATTAAGACGGTCGGTCCGGATCGTCACCATTTCCGCAAAGCGCTCTCCGACCGGATCGATATTGTTACCAAAACTCGTGATGAAAGTCTTCTGTCCATGCTGATTCAGCAGGCGGAAGAAATGAGCCGCTTCTTCGGCCGACTCCGGGTGAAAAGTCGGGATCGACTTCTGGTAGGTCAGCCGATCCTCTGGAAACTCGGATCGGACTATCTCAACAAACCGCTCGATATCTGGCATGCCCGAAGGAAATGGAATTTCGTGCCGATGTCAATTCCCCTCGCTTCCAGCCGCATCCGGTTTGGACCCTTCCAGGATAATCCCTTTGTATCGCTGGTACAGGTACGACACCGCCAACAGAATAACCCCAAGCCCGATAAACGAGAATATCCGGTACAAGGTCTCCAGGAACGACAGGTCATAGATGAAAATCTTGAGGATGGTTATCCCGAAAAGCACGAACGCGACAACGCGCAGCAGTCTCGCCCGCTTCCAAATGCCAAGGACCATCAGGATGATAGAAAAAGCCAGCCAGACTCCCGAGAGCGTGAGTTGCTGCAGGTCGACCAATCGACCATATTGGTCGAGGTCGGTGGTCGAATTCATCACCGCGTATTGGAGACGGTCGAATTCATTCCAGGTCTCCGCGGTAAAGAGAAATAACAGCACCGCCAACGCGGCCAGGTAAAACCCGGCGGATAGCTGCTTGAGGTAATCGGTGGAAGGTTGCCACTTTCCGAGCAGCCTCGCTCCTATGACCAGCGATGCTACTATCAGCACTAGGGTCGCGCAGCGCGCATTGAAGAAGAGTTGGAAATACGCGATCGGCTTGTAGTCGAACCCAAGCATGAGAGCGGTCATCACCGCCAGGGCGATCGATACTACTCCCACCACCACCAGCGGCTGGTTCCTTCTCTGCGCCCCTAGCCAAACCAAGGGCAATGAGTAGATGGCCCAGATAGATGCCAGCACAAGTGCGCGCAGATACTCCGGCGTGATCGATTCCTGACCGGTTGTCAGCATGATCTGTCTGCGGAAGTAGTCAGTCGTTTCGACCGTCAGCAGCAGGAAGATAATCGCCGTCCACGCGACCGTCAGCGCCGGTGCGATCACCTTGTCGGATTCCGCGCTGAGTTTTTTTGACGCTACCCACGCGCCTATCGCCAAGCAGAGCGCGAGAATTACCATCGCCAGAGCGCGTTCATGGAATATCAGTCTGAACTGCAGGGCGTTCTCCCACCGCATCGTATTATCCTGGAGCAGTAGCGCGATCGCGCTGGCAAACAGGAAACAGAGGCCGGCGACCCAGAGCTGGCGCGCCTGCTTCTGCGCTCCCCACCAGAAAACGACCAGCGCCTCGACCGACCACGCTATCACCATCCAGTAGTCATCCAGAAAATCGAGCGTCGCCAAGGCCACCATCACCACGGCGGACACAGCATATTGTAGGCGAAACAGTTCGCTGCTCAATTGCCGATTCGTCAGGACAAAGTGAACTCCCAAATACAGCGCTGCGCCCACGAGACTAAATATCCCACATTCCGTATCCAGCACGCGCAAATCCGCCTGGAGATGAATGGCAAGCGCGAAGAAGATCAGATTTGCCGCGGACGCCCCTCTCAACAGATCAATCTGTTTGACCTGCTTGAGCTGTCCGAACAGCTCTGAAGCAAGAAATACGACCAGCCACAGTGAGAGGAACAGAGCGGTGATCGGCCAGGAGAGACTTTCTCCATATTGATCATGCCATGTGAAATAGATCAGATATGTCGCAACCAGACTCATCCCGTGCAGTAGGGTCCAATTCCGCCTGTACGTGACAATAGCCAGTACCCCGATATTCAGCGCGGTCAAATACGACAGTAGACCAACCGCATTCGGATGATCGGTATCCAGAAGGAACGGCGTCAGAAATCCCCCGGCCCATCCCAAAAGCGCGATCGCCAGCGAGTCGTATCGTAACCCCTGCCAGAAAGCGACCGCGGTCACGCCAGCCATCATCCCAAACGCCACCGGCTGTGACACCAGGTGATAGAAATTGAATGACGCGTATACCGAGAGATAGAGGATCGCGATCCCCGCTCCCAATATCCCCTGCGAAAAGACGGCCAACCCTTTCTTATGGCTTAGCCCTCCAAGCACGAGCAGTCCTGCGCCGAGAACACCGCACATCAGCACACGTATTGATTCGGATATCCAATTGTTGTCAAAAGCGTACTTGAGGAAGAACCCGACACCGATTATCAGCGCCAGAGCGCCGATACGGTTGAGCAGTTTTCCGCCGACCAACGCTTCCCACTCCTGCTTGGTGCGCGATGGTTGCTCCGGCTCGCGAAGACTTTTTGGGATATACACCGGCCGTGGTTGAGTTGTTGGCCCTGTCGGCGGTGGCGGCGGGGGTGGTGGTGGAGTCGATTCCATGGCCGCTCTGGCTGGTTCCGCCATCGGCTTTGCCGGTGGTTGCTCCATGACAGGCTCAGATACTGGCCTGACTGGTTCCTGTGTGCGAAGTTTTTGCAGTTCTTCTTCCAGGTACCGAAGTCGCCATTCCAATTGCCGGAATTTTCCGGCAAAAACAAACAGGGTCAACGGAACACCAACCACCAACCCCAACGCTAAGAGAATGAGGATAACGTCCATGACGATTCTTCCCTGAAGAGATTCATGAAATTGGCCTGGGCCGACAGGCTCAGCCCGGATAGAACCCGGATACAAGCTAGTTCGTCCAGTGCTATTCGGTCAACAAAAAGAGATACCTGCCTATCTGGCCGCATGCTCCAATATACTCACCTGAATTTGTCCTGTTCAGGCAACGGACAAAGTTGCCGCCCCACCACACGAACTTCACGATCTCATGGACGAATCACTCAACATTCTCCGCCGCCCCCCGATACCTGACTCATCGGAACTATTAACCAACCTAAGGGGACTAACATGTTCACTTATCAAAGATCTCGCATCCTTATCTGCATCTGCTGCCTGCTCGCCGTTGCGATCGCCTGCAGTAAAGACAAAACAACTCAACCAACCACGCCGACCGGCAACCCGATTGAGATGGTCGATGTCTCCGCCATCATCGAGCAGGTCGCTCCCCCGGAATTTGTCGCCCCGATCGGCGCGCCGACCACTATCGATTCCGCCTGGTTGTACGGAGACTATCCGCTTCTTGAGTCAGTGTTCGGTTCGCATGAACCACAGGCCCTGTACTCCAATATCAACGAGTTCAAACTTTCCTATGATATCATTTCCTCGACCTTGCTGACCGACGCCAATGGCGACATCGTTCTTGGCACCTATGTCGATTCCCATTTGGTTGACATGGACCAGAGCGAATACATGATGATGCACTTCACCGCCGTCGCGTCGGCACTGACCGGACCGACTCCTGTCCCGGTGTCAGCGCAGGAGGTCATCGGTACGGAGATGGACGTCGACTACCTGATCAGTGTCACGGTGACCGAGATGCCGGGTGCTGTCATCCGCATCGGTTTCACGCTGAATGACACGCTCCAGACTATCGCGCAGTGGGATGAAGGGACCAGCAACGATGACGAGCAGACTCGACTCGTCTACTCCTCACTTGACCTGCGTGACTCCACGTTCATGTTCAAGGGCCTGGGCTATTGCCAGCATCCGATCAATGACCAGTGGCCGAATGGCGATCGCTTCTGCTGGGCGTACAATATCACGTCGGAAGCCAACTCTGACTTTGCCTATCGGATGGCCTGCTCGTCCGAAAGCGGCACGTGGTCATTCCGTCACTGCTATCTCGGCGGCGGAAACAAGGAGACCGAATTCGCCATGAAGTACCGGTCGTACAATCCGGTGGACGCCACAGTGTGTGATTCATCCTGGATGAAAGATCAGGTCTTTGGACCGAACTACAGCGAAGGTACCGGTCTGGTTACAGACTACGATACATACACTAACGATGCCCTGCTCTACCCGCGCTCGGCCGTGCCGGCGGCGATGATCACCAATCCCTGGGCGGAATGAGCAGACTGAACAAATCCTAGGTCGCGAGTCCGATGAAGCCGGACTTGGGCCGCGGTACTATTCCGACCCCAAGAGAAAAGCCCCGATACTATCGGGGCTTTTTCTATTCTTCGATTATGTAACGGGGTCAGACTTTGGCAGCCTGCTGATGTGCAGTTGTGAAGCGCGCGTATTGCGTATCCTCCTGCTGAATATGATTGATCAGCCAGAGATTGAGGAAATTGAGCAATGTGTTCGGCGTCACCAGTTCCCCTTTTTCGATACGGGTCTGATATTCGACCACCTTGCGGGTCAGATCGTCGTGTAGACGCTTGTGAGCGTCGTAGTTCGGATATTTGACCGATAACATGAACGATTCTTCCGCCGCGAAATGTCGCTTCGTGTAGCTCACCAGTTCCCCGAGGATCGCGTTTATCTGGTCTTTCGCCCGCCCGTGCGTCATCGCTTCGTGCAGTTTGTTGACCAGGTTCACCAACTGCTGATGCTGCAGATCCATCGCGGCAACATTCACCGACAGCCTGCTATTCCACGGAATGAACGGCATAGATGCATCTCCTTGTTTGTTCGTCGTTGCGCCATATGTTGCATGAGTTGTCGGAGAGCGCTTGAGAAAAATCAAGGACGTTACCGCTTGTACCTGCAGTCGCCTTCCAGCGTGTGCATCACCTGAACAGGCAATACTGGTATCTACTACTCTGGATTGTCTGAATCCAAAAATGGCTTGGTTCAAGCCATTTTCTGCGCAACCGCCTGGATAGTGCAAAGCCGACTATCCCCAAGACAGTGCCGAAGATTCTCCATCTTTTTTTTGGCGGTCTCCCCCATCACGATCATCGGACTCAGGAGTGGCGCGCTTGCCTGACGCACTTTGTCGGCCATGCGCTCGAACCAGTCAAGCGTTCGAAGAGTGGTGTCCTCCCACTCGACCATCCTCATCCCTTGTCCTTCGATTATCGCGCTGACATACTCCGGATACGTCAGAAAACTGTACGACGGATCCTCCGCCCAGGGCATTGGATAGGTCGGCATCTCATCCCCCTGACGAAAGACATCGTGGAACAGAAACCTCCCGCCGGGTTTCAGGACCCGAATAATCTCAGTATAGAATTGACGCTTCGCTTCAATATTCATCTGAACATGCTCCGTCCAGACAATATCGAAGGAGCCATCCGCGAAAGGCATCTGTAGCGCGCTTCCGTGCTGAAACGCGATACTGCCATCCAGTCCTACCATTTTGGTCAGACTCTTAGCGGCATCAATAAACTGGTGCGTTAGATCGATTCCGGTGACTTGAACGCCGAAACTCTGCGCGAGAAAACGTGAGGACCCACCTATCCCGCAGCCAACATCCAGTACTTTCCATCCCGCCTGCCACTGGATACGGTTCGCCAGTTCAACCGTCCCTTCGCGTCCCCGCAGATGAAACTCATCCACCGGCGCAAGGTCATCGAGCGTCAGCCGATCTGTATCTTTCCCCTGGTCTTTGAGCGCCTGCAGAATACGGGAGAGGATATCCCCGTGGGCGTAGTGGTGTTCGATAGTGGTGACGTTCGGTTCCATTCTGGTCTCCTCTGTCAGGTCCAGCCCCATACCCGAAGATAGAGTTGTCTTGTCTATTTTGGCAAGAGGTTTATCCGCCCGCTCAGATGCGTCCCGAATCCACCTTGCGGCGTGGCTCCCGGCAGCGTATTGTATTAGAGGACCATTCGTCTACTTTTACGCCTCTCAGCCGGAGAATAAGGAGGGCAGTATGCCTCGCTCTACATTCATCCTGGTGTTGAGTCTCGCCGTCATCACTCAGGCCACGCCATCCGCGGCCCCACAGTTGTCGTCTGTCCCCTGTCCCTGCCAGTCGCGGCAGGTCTGGGCGGTTATCCCGGTCGGCAGTACTTTTACTCTGGCCGCCGATACGATCCAACCGCCGTTCAAGTCTCCTTCGCGAGCGTTCACGTACTCGCTCGTCGGGACTCTCGCCCCGCTCCCGACACTGGTACTGACTCTCCCCGCGATAATTGTGGGGCCTTCGCTGGGATATTTTTATGGCGGCATGCCGGGGCGTGCCTGGCTTGGCATCGGTCTTCGCACCGCGGGGATGGGAGGTATGGTACTGTCGTTCGTTATCTGCGGCTGGGATTGCGGACCCGGCGACAGCGGCTACGATATCGCCTGGGCGACCTTTCTGGCTGGTGGCGGTTTAACAGTGGTATCGGCGATTGTTGATATCGCGTCGGTGAAAGGTGCGGTCCGCAGGCAGAATGAGAAGCTGAAAGAGAAAAGCGATCTAGCCGTCATCCCGATGTATTTCCCGATGACGAATACGGTGGGGATGGGATTGTCGCTGAGGTTTTGAGTGATATACCAATTTGCAGATATAAAACGAACCCCCGGCTCCTGCGAACCGGGGGTCTTTCTTTTCATCGTTGATCCCAGCGTGCGCTGGGATGAGGCATGTAGGAGTCTCTTGACTTAGTACATGTCGCCCATGCCGCCGCCCGGCATCTGCGGCATTCCGCCACCCTTCTTCTCTTCCGGCTTGTCAGCGATGACAGCTTCGGTCGTCAGAAGGAGCCCGGCGATCGACGCGGCGTTTTCGAGCGCCGTGCGGGTCACCTTGGTCGGATCGATCACGCCCGCCTTCATCAGGTCTTCGAATGAATCAGTATCGGCATTGTAACCGAACGCATCCTTCTCGGACATGACGCGGTTCAACACGACTGAACCCTCGACACCAGCGTTGATAGCGATCTGGCGAAGCGGCTCTTCGATGGCGCGACGGATGATCTTCACACCAACCATCTCCTCATCGGTCGCCTTGACACCGTCGAGTGCCTTGATGGTGCGGAGCAGAGCCACGCCGCCACCCGGGACGATACCTTCTTCAACCGCGGCGCGAGTCGCGTGGAGCGCGTCCTCGACACGAGCCTTCTTCTCTTTCATTTCGGTCTCGGTCGCGGCGCCGACATTGATCACCGCCACACCGCCGGCCAGCTTGGCCAGACGTTCCTGCAGTTTCTCGCGGTCGTAATCAGAGGTGGTATCCTCGATCTGCTT